>CAXTTZ010000296.1:0-3621 GCA_964247325.1 uncultured Acidobacteriaceae bacterium
GCCGTGGGCACGTGGCGCTCAGCCGGGTGGCGGCGCATGGCGTCCATGGCGTGCCGCATGGGCACGCCATGCTTTCGCGTCCGACAGCGGAGAGCCGCCGGTTGGGCAGCGCTTTTTTTGCCTCGGCGACGCTGAGGCCCATGGCGCAGCAGTTGCTGTTCAGCCGCAGCGCCGCGGCATACGGCGGCGTGCAGGCGTTTGCCAGTACCCATCCGGGCGAGGGCGCCGCGGCAGCCAATCTGGCCCTGGGGCACGCGCTCTCGCTCGATCACCGCTACAGTGACGCCGAGGGCGCCTTCCATGCGGCGGCGGGTACCGGGGAGGCCTTGGCCGACTACGCTGATTTTCTGGGCGCGCAAGCCGCCATCGCCGGCAATCGGCCGACCGACGCTATAGCCCTGCTGCAGCACTTCGGCGATAAGTACCCCGGCAGCTTGTTTGTGCCACAAGCGCCGGTGCTGCTGTCCACGGCGTACCTGGCTGCCGGCAACGCTGCCGAGGCGCTGAACGTGCTCCAACCGCTGGACGAAGGTGGCTCCGGCGGCCGCGTCGAGGTCCGTGTGGCGTTGGCCAGAGCCTATCAGGCGAGCGGGAACACGGCTGCGGCGGCGGCGCTGTATCGCGGCATCTACCTGGGCGATCCGCTGAGCAATGAGGCGGCCAACGCCAAGACGCAGCTGGCGATGATGAACATTCCGCTTACCCCGGGCGAGCGCAAACAGCACGCCGATGCAATGTTCAACGCCAAGCAATACACCGAGGCGGCTGTGGAGTATCGCGCGTTGGAAAAGAACGACGCGTCTTTGAGCCAGGGAGACCGGGATGCGTTAGAGATCTATGCGGCGGTCTGCGATCTGCGGCTGAAGCGCTTGTCGCGTGGCGATGTGGACCATCTGCCGGTGACCAACGACGACACGGCTGCGCTGAAGTTGTATCTTCGGTCGGAGCTGGCACGCAACGAGGGTTTTACCAGCGAGCACGACGCGATCGTCCAGCAGCTGCTGACGGAGTATCCAGCCAGTCGCTGGCTGGAGGAGGCGCTGTACTCGGGCGGCAACATGTACCTGATCAAGCGCGACCCGACGCACGCGATCGCCGACTATACCGCACTGGTGAGCCACTTTCCTCGCAGCACCTATGCGCCCAGCGCCCACTGGCGAGCAGCATGGCTTAACTATCGGCTGAGGCACAACGCCGATGCAGCCCGTTTGTTTGATGAGCAGATTGCCAACTATCCCGGCGGCATCGAGATTCCAGGTGCCCTCTACTGGCGCGGTCGGCTATACGAGGACGCGGAAGCGAACTTTGGGCAGGCACTGAACTTCTATAAAGCGCTCAGCGCGGCCTACGTGAACAGCTATTATGCGATGCTGGCGCGGCAACGGATCGCCGTCATCGGGCAGCGCGAGACCGTGGCGCCAGCACCTGTGTTGAGCTCAGTGCGCGCGATTGAGAATCCACACCTGATTGATGCCATCCCACAGGATGATCCGCACTTCATCAAGGCACGCCTGCTGGCCAATGCTGCGCTGAATGAGTACATCCGGCCGGAAATTCAGCTGAGCCCGACTGCAGGGCAGTGGGGAGCGCTGGCCGAAGCGGAGATCTATCAGAGCTTCGGCGAAAACGCGCGGGCGCTGCAAACCATGAAGCGGGCCAAGGTGCCTTTCTTTTCGCTGCCTGTTTCGGAGGTGCCCAACGCGTATTGGAGCTTGGTGTTTCCACGACCCTATTGGGCGCAGCTGACCGGCGATGCGCAGTCGCAAGGGCTGGACCCGTATCTGGTAGCCTCGCTGATTCGGCAAGAATCGGAGTTCAACCCCGGCGCGGTGAGCCGAGCCAATGCGTACGGGCTGATGCAGCTGCTGCCGTCCACGGCCAAGGGCTTGGCCAAGCAGCAGGGCGAGCGGCATTTCAGCGCCAACGAGCTGTTTGAGCCAAATGAGAATCTGCGGCTCGGCACAGCCTACCTGCGGCAGAACATCGACCGCTACGGTGGGCAGATTGAGTATGCCCTCGCGGCGTACAACGCGGGCGACGCGCCGGTGCGGCAATGGATCGCTAGCGGCGACTACAAAGATGTGCCCGAGTGGGTAGAGTCGATTCCATACACAGAAACGCGCGAGTACGTGCAGAGCATCTTGCGCAATCGCGAGATCTACCGGGCGGTGTACGGCAATCACTAGGGAACCGGCTCAAGGCCAGCACTCGGGAAACCGGGTGCCTGTTCCAAAGACGGCTGCGCACTGGCGCGCGGAAGATGGAGCGCAGCTGCGATGTTAAGAATACCCAAGGCGAATAACCAGAAACCTTCAGGGATGCCGTGCAGAAATGAAACCACAATCAATGTCCTCCAGAAGCGAGAGTAGACCGCTATGGGGCAAGGCGGTATCGCACTTCTGGGGGAGGCTGTAAGAGTTCTCTGTCGCATTTTGGGACAGAAGTCGTCTACGTAGTTGGTAGCGATCCATGAGCTTTGTGTAGCGGCGTGGATCCGCCGTGGCACAGAAGCAGAGGGTAGATATCAATCGGACTGTCGAATTATCAGACGATCGAACTTATACCAGGGCGTAAGCTCGTGGCCCCGCCCTGGTAAAAGCATTACTGGTCGCTGGCGACGCTACCGGATGTGGCAGCAAATTGATTGGTGAGCGCGGCAATGCCCGCGATGCTGGCGGCAGTGAGCAGCCATTGCGAGGCGGACATGCTGGAAGAGCCAGGCTTGGCGCCACGGCGTTGTTTCCTAATGATCTCCGCAGCCAAGACGGTAAATTTCTTATCGATCATGCCGGTCTCATTCAGCGTTTTCTGAAGGAGCTTGGCCGCTTTCCGTTGACCGAGCGCTTCGGCGTAGGTGCGCAGCGTGCCGTACTTCGCTATGTAGAAATGCGCCGCGACTTGTCCATAGGCAATGTGCAGCAGATCGCGTTCGAAAGCTACCGGTGTAGAGGCAAGCAGATCGTTGTTGGCGCGGCAAATACCTTGCATGCCTTCATCGGTGCGCCGGATCGGCGAAACACCGGCAAGCCGGAAGACCTGCTCGAGACGCTTGGCCTGCTTGAGGTTTTGTTTCGAGCCGAGCAAAAGAAAGCGCTTCAACTTTGGGGTCGTCGCGGTTGTGGCGTTGCTGGCCGCTTGTTCAGCGCCTAGGTGATGCGCGCCATAGAGCAGCCGCAAGCCTTTGATGAAGAGATCGTTGAGTTCGGGATTTGCCATATGCCTCCAAGAAATGACTTCTGTGAGAGATCTGTGCGCGAATTATGCGTCGCGCTGCTTTCCAATGCCACGGCGGCCCTTGCAGCTTCAGGCATCATGAAGCTATCTCGTTGCCTTGTTTCCAGAAACATGCAGCGTGGCCTACCTTGCGTTTGGGATGCAGATGCAAGGTGAGAGGTGGTCACAGAAGGGCAGATGAAGGTTTAAACAAACAGGCGCGGGCCGGTCGGCTCGGTTCCGCAAGCGAAAATGCAGGAGCGCCATCCGAAGACGGCGCTCCTGCATTGTGTGGACGAGGGGGAAGGCGAGGAAGAACGTTCCAATGCCTCTCGTGGTTGCGAGGTTATTTACCCCAGAGGGCGGTTTTGCCCCACAGCGCGGTGCTATCTGTGATGAGCGTTACGT
>CAXTTZ010000297.1:0-3619 GCA_964247325.1 uncultured Acidobacteriaceae bacterium
GGGCAGGGGCCGTTGTGGGGCGGGGTGGGGGGGGTACGGTTGGGGGGCGCGGGCGGCGACACAAGCGGCCACTGGGCGGGGGCTTTGCGCGAGCCGGTGACGGGCGGCACGGCGCTGGTGCCGGCGGCGAGCGCGGCGGTTGTACAAGGAGAGCTCGTGTAAGGCAGGATAGGTCCGAGGCCGTGTTTTTGGGTCAAAAGGACGCGGCGTGAGCGCCGGGTGAGTTGGATGGCATGTTGATTCCAGAAACGCCGGGAAAAGGTCAGGTACCCGCAAAGCCGGAGGCGCGTTGGGCGATTGCCTGGCTGCTGGCGGTGGGTGTGTTAGTCAACTATGTCGACCGGGTCAATGTATCGGTGGCGCACGATGCGCTGTTTCACGAGTTTGCGCTAACGGATGTGACCTTTGGCTACTTATCGGCCGCTTATAACTGGACCTATGGCCTTTGCCAGCTGCCAGTCGGTGTTCTGCTGGACCGTTTTGGCGTGCGCCGGGTGGGGCGCGCTTCCACCTTTCTGTGGAGTATCGCTTCGTTTGGCGCGGCGTTTGCGCCCAGCCTGCGAAGCCTGTTTGCGGCGCGGCTGCTTTTGGGCGTGGGCGAGGCACCGATCTTTCCGGCGAATAGTAAAGCCGTGGGACAGTGGTTTCCGGCGCAGGAGCGGTCTCTGCCGAGCTCGATGTTTGACGCCGCGGCGAAGCTTGCACCAGCGTTGGGCGTGCCGCTCCTGGGTGTTTTACTTTTGCGCATAGGGTGGCGATGGAGCTTTGCCGCAACGGGTTTGCTGAGTTTGGGGTACTTCGCGCTGTTTTGGCTGGTGTACCGTGATCCTCCGGGGGGTGCCGCCGGGCAGCAAACCATGGCACCCTCGCCGGCGGAGGATGGTGGAGCAAGGGAGGGAGTTCCACTGGGGTATCTGATGCGACAGCGTAAGGTGTTTGGCCTTGCTATCGGGTTCGGATCGTACAACTACACGTTCTATCTTTTGTTAGTGTGGTTGCCGCGTTACCTATCGTCGGCGTTGCATGTGGATCTATTGCATTCATTCTTGTACACAGGGGTGCCTTGGTTATTCGCGACCGTGACGGACGTGGTCGTTGGGGGATGGTTGCCGGACTGGCTGATTCAACGTGGGGCGGCAGCGAGCCGGGTGCGGCGCGCCGTGCTGATGGGCGGAACGGCCTGCGGGTTGGGCTTACTCGGGGCGGCGAGAGCGCACACGCCTGCCCATGCACTGCTGTGGATCAGCCTATCGATCGGAGGGCTGGCGGCTGCGGCCCCGGTAGGATGGTCCATTGTGACGCTGATTGCACCCGAAAACAGCGCCGGCACAGTAGGTGGAATCATTAACTTTGTCAGCCAGATTTCCGCGATTTCTGCGTCGATTGTTACGGGGTATCTGGTGGAGGCGCATCACGATTTTGCTTTGGCGTTTGCAGTGGCTGCCATGTACTTAGTGGCGGGATTGGCAGCTTACGGATTTCTGTTAGGCCCAATTGAAGCGGTGCCCTCACCGAGCTACGCAAGCGGGGACGGTAGGCTACGCCGATAGAAGCTGTGAACTAGGCTGAAAGTACTTGCCGATACGGGCTGGATTCTGTAATAAGGAAAAATGATGCATTCAGTTTTATCGAAGTTGCGTTCCAAGTGGAGACTTCATAGTCTTTTGGCCGAAGAGTTAGAACAGGCCAGGATCAACCAAGGGGTTCTTCTTTCCGACCTACAACGGAACAGACGTGAAACGACCCTTCAGAGCTATGAATTCAAAGTGTTTTCGCAATGGGGTGAGGATGGGATCTTGCAGTTTCTTACTTCCAGGTTGGAGATAAAAGATCGTACCTTTATCGAGTTTGGGGTAGAGGACTTTCGCGAGGCCAATTGCCGCTTCCTGCTGATGAAGGATGGCTGGCGAGGGTTCATTTTGGACGGTTCGCGGGAGAATATGGAACGGGTGCAAGCAGCGGAGTTTTACTGGCGATACCCGCTGAGGGCGGAAAGTGCTTTTATTACTCGGGAAAACATTGCAGAACTATTAGAGCGAAGTGGTTTCGATAGGGACCTGGGTATCTTATCGATCGATATTGATGGGGTGGATTACTATGTTTGGGAGCGGCTTGAGGCTTGGCGGCCGCGCATTGTGGTGGTTGAATACAACGCGAGCTTCGGCAAGGAGCTTCCGGTCTCGGTGCCGTATGAGGCCACTTTCCAAAGGACGCGAGCGCATTTTTCGAATCTCTATTTCGGCGCGAGTTTGGCGGCATTTCAGTATCTTGCCGAAGAGCGCGGCTATGCGCTTGTAGGGATAGAGAGTCACGGTGTGAACGCATTTTTTGTGCGCCGCGACCTGTTGAATCGCGAGGTAGTGGAGACTTCGGTCGAGCAAGCGTTCCGGGAGGCGAGCCCGCGGGAAAGTCGCGACAGGCAGGGCCGGTTGACGTTTCTGGAAGGATTTAGCCGCCGCGAGGTGATGCGGGAGATGCCGTTGGTGAATGTGGTGACAGGGGAAAGATTGCGGGTGGGGGATCTGCCTGCGGATTGAGACAGATGCTGCTATACGGCGCACCGAAGGAAAGCAGATCCCTCCGCTGCGCTACGGGATGACAAATATAAAGAATCGCGGAAATGCGGGGAAGGGCTGAAGGCGCAGAGACTGGTACTGCCATTCGTAAGGGTTAGGAAAGTGTTGCGCTGGAAGAGCTGTTATTCGCCTCCGGATACCCTCGGCCGCTGAGCGGAGTTTGGAGTGGGATATTGTTTCGTGGCGCCGGTGCGTTCGTTCAGGATGCTGAAGCTGCCGTTAGGGGCGCCGATTAGTTCGAGGTAGTGGCCGGCGTCGGGGCCTTGCGGGTTGGCGATATAGGATGTTGCGGTGTTGTGGGTGGGGCCGCCCTCTTCGGAGTAGTGAAGCTGCCACTGCGTTTCAAGGCCGGGGACATGAGAGAGCGTGACGAGGGTGGGGGTGGAGCCGCCTTTCGTGGCGCCGTTGTCCATGATGGCGACGCGGGGCGCGATGGCGTTGACCAGCGCGGGGCTGGAGCTTTGGTACCAGCCGTGGTGCGAGACGATGAGCACATCGACCTGGCCGAGGCGGTTCAGGGGGCACATGAGTTGGCGCTCTTTATCCCAGGTGAGGTCACCGAGATCGAGCAGGCGGAGCTGGCCGAAGGTGACCTCGACGCCGAGGGAGCGGGCGTTTTCGGTCTGGTCGGCAGGGCGGACCTCGGAGGCGGCGCAAAAGGGGTTCGGTTGGCCGGCGCCGGGCAGCGGCTCCGCGAGGGTTTGGCCGTCGGCGCTGAGCACGGTGACGTGCATGCCGGGGATAGGGAGTGTGTCGCCGGGGTGGGCTTGGATGTGCCTGTATTTGCCGGTCGCGAGGACGCTTTGGTAAGCGGTGTACCCATGCTCGGTGACGCCGTGGTCGAGCTCGCGGTTGGGGCCGTGGTCGATGAAGGTACCGACGGGGATGCGCGCAACGAGTTGGGGCACGCCGCCGACGTGATCGTCGTGGAAGTGCGTGAGCAGGACGTAATCGATGTGCTGGAGGCCGGCACGGTGGGCGGCGGCGACGATGCGGTCGGCGTCGCGGCCATTGTTGCCGGGCCAGCCGGTGTCGATGAGCAG
>CAXTTZ010000298.1:0-3602 GCA_964247325.1 uncultured Acidobacteriaceae bacterium
GGAATGTCGTTTTTGGCTTGGTTGATGACGAGGGTGGGAATCTGCAGGAGGGTTTCGGAGACGTGGAGGTGGTAGGGCTGACCTTCGGGCGGGGTGGTAGGGGTAATCTCTTGCGCTTGGAGCGCGAGGGCAAAGGCTAAGAGCAGGAGGGCCAGGGTGTGCGAGCGTAAAGGGGAAGGGGTGAGCTTTGCGTGGTTCAAGGGGGTACCCTGGGCACAGAGCGGTTACGGGAAGGATACAGGGGGATTTGGGGGTTGTGGTTTCTACTTCGGTTTTGTGTTCTGGATGAGGGCTAGCTTCTGGGGTGACTTGGAAGGCACAGCGGATTCCCTTCGGGAATGACAAGCAAGAGAAGCAAGGGCAAAGGCAACAGCAAACGCAGATTCCCTTCGGGAATGACAACCAAAGAGCAAACGCTGAAGGAATTGCTACTCGGCTGTTTGCTGTGGAACGAAATACTTGGCGATCAGGCCACTTCGGCAAGTGCGGCTTGATTTCTGCCCAGGCACTTTGCGGTGTATAGCGCGCGATCTGCCGCTGCGAGGAGGCCGGCGGGCATTTGGGTTGCGGAGCGCTGGGGGCCATGGCCCTGCTGACCGCTGGCCGTGGAGGCACCACAGCTGATGGTGAGGCGTTTGGCGCTGAGCGGGCCGCTCGTTGGGACGAGCGAGGCCGTTGCGATCGCACGGCACAAGCCTGTGCCGAGGTTGTGCGCCTCCGCGGCATCAATCCCCGGTAGCAGCACAGCGTACTCGTCGCCGCCGTAGCGCGCGACGAAGGCTTCCGGCCGGTTCAGGAGCTGACAGACCTTTTGTGCAACGAGCCGGATGCATTCGTCGCCCACCTGGTGCCCGTAGGTGTCGTTAATTTGCTTAAAGAAATCGACATCGATCAGCAGCAGGGAGAGCGCACTTTGCCGTTCCAAGGCGCGTTGCCACTCGTGGTCCAGCGCCGCATCGAAGGCCCGGCGGTTCCCCACGCCGGTGAGCGCGTCAACCAGCACCAGGCTGGCCAGTTGATCTTGCAATAGCTTGCGCTCAGTAATATCGCGCATGCAGACCACGACGGTACCTTGTCCTGGACCGGCCTCCGTGAGCTTCCGGACGCGATTTTCTAGCCAAATGCGGCGACCGTCCTTACGGATGGCTTCCACGATCACCATGGTCCATGCTGCGCCGTCTTGCAGTCGCTTGGCCGATTCCCGAATGGTGGCTAACGATTGGGGCGGGTAGATGACGTTGTAGGTTAGAGACTTCATCTCGTCCGGCGTCCAGCCAATGACTTCTGCCGACGATGGAGACACATACACGTAGTGCATGGAGCCATCGTTGGATTGGTGGACCTGGCAGATGATGTCCACGCTTTGTTCCACCAATGTTTGAAAGTTCACTGGAGGTGGCATGACCTGATCTGACTCCGAAGAGTCAAGGAAAGCCTGCCCTTCATCTCGCGTCAGTGATGCTTGCATTGTCAGACGACCTGTTCTTTCGGGCTCAGCGGCTGGTGGTCCCTTTCTTATAGCGAACCAAATTGGGCTGAGGTATCCCACGATTGGGGAGACCATGGCTCATTCGTGGTAGGTCGGCGGAGGGGCAGAGGTTGGCTAGACCGTACAATCGGAGGATATTTCTTTGAGAAAGTGCAGGACGGTGGATGCGAAAGCTGGCAGGGCTGGTGAGTTTGGCGGCAGTTTGCGCGGTGGGGAGCGCAGCGGGGCAGGGAGTGACGCCGGAGCAGCAGGCGGAGTTCTTTCGCACGCACTATGCCAAGCAGGAGTACCACATCGCCATGCGCGATGGCGTGAAGCTGTACACGGCGGTGTATACCCCGATAGCGGCCGAGTATGGGGACAAAGGGCCGTACCCGTTTCTGATGACGCGGACGCCGTATAGCTGTGCGCCGTATGGGGCGGACCGGGTGATGCCCCATGTGACGAGCAACCACAAGCTGCTGGAGAGCGGCTACATTCTGGTGTGCCAAGATGTGCGGGGGCGGTGGGATAGCGAGGGCCAGTGGGTGGAAATGACGCCTTCAAAAGATGGCAAGGGCATCGATGAGTCGACTGACACGGCGGACACGGTGGACTGGCTGCTGAAGAACGTGACGGGGAACAACGGCAGGGTGGGAATTTTAGGGATTAGTTACCCGGGGTTCTATACGGCGGCTAGCATCGTCGATAGCCATCCGGCAATCAAGGCGGCTAGCCCGCAGGCGCCGATTATGGATCTGTGGATGGGCGATGATGCCTACCATGGCGGCGCGTTCATGCTGGATGCGAACCACTCATTCTACGCGCCGTTCTTTGCACCGCAGCGCAATCCGCTGACGGTGGAGCCGCCGACGGGCTTCGAGTTTCCGACGCAGGATATGTATCAGTACTACCTTGAGATGGGAACGCTAGCACATCTGGATTCGCCGGCAGGCGGAACGAATGCGTACTTTCACGATCAGGTGACGCACCCGAACTATGGGCCCTACTGGCAGGCGCGAAACCTAACGCCGCATATGCATGGGGTGCACGCGGCGGTGATGGCGGTCGGCGGGTGGTTTGACGCGGAGGACCTGGCAGGGCCGGTGAAAGTGTTTCACGCGGTGGAGAAGCTAAGCCCCGAGGCGCCGGAGGATGTGCTGGTAGAGGGGCCTTGGGTACATGGCGGATGGGCGCGCAGCGAGGGGTCGCGGCTGGGGGATATCAGCTTTGGGTCGCCGACGGCGGTGTTTTACCGGGACACGATCGAGGCGCCCTTCTTTGAGCATTGGCTGAAGGACAAGGCGTGGACGCCGCTGCCGAAGGCGTATGCGTTTGAGACAGGAAGTGACGTTTGGCGGCAGTACCCGGCCTGGCCGCCACCAGGGGCCAAGCCGCGGATGCTGTACCTGCAGGCTGGGGGCGGCTTGGGGTGGCAGGCGCCGGCGGCAAGCGACAGCAAGGATGCTTATGTGAGCGATCCGGCGCACCCGGTGCCGTTTGTGCCCTATGTGACGGGGCCGGATGTGCCGCAGCGATATATGGATGAGGATCAGCGGTTCGCGGCGACGCGGCCCGATGTGCTGGTGTACCAGACGGCGCCGTTGGCGGAGGATGTGACGGTGGCGGGGCCGGTGTCGCCCAAGCTGCGCGTGGCCTCGACGGGGACGGATGCGGACTTCGATGTGAAGCTGATCGATGTGTATCCGGAGAACTTTAAGGATCCGGAGGAGGCGGCGTCGCAGGGCAAGCGGGTGACCGGAGCGCCGCCGGTGGTGATGCAAGGGTACGAGATGCTGGTGCGGGGAGAGCCGTTTCGGGCGAAGTTTCGCAACTCGTGGGAGCATCCGGAGCCGCTGGTGCCGGGCAAGGTGACGGAAGTGAACTTCACCATGCAGGATGTAAACCACACGTTTCTGAAAGGGCACCGGATCATGGTGCAGGTACAGAGTTCGTGGTTTCCGCTGACGGATCGGAACCCGCAGGTGTTTGTGGATATCGATAAGGCACGGCCGGAGGATTTTCGGGCGGCGACGGAGACGGTGTTCCACCAGGCAGGAGCGGCGAGTGGGGGGGAGTTGATGGTGTTGGGGCGGTGAGGGTTGGTGTTGGGGGTGGGTGCTTGGTGGGGGGC
>CAXTTZ010000299.1:0-3585 GCA_964247325.1 uncultured Acidobacteriaceae bacterium
CGCCCTGCAACACGCCGGCCGCCGCGTGGCCATGGTGGGTGACGGGCTCAACGATGCCGCCGCACTCGCGCAGGCCGATGCCGGCATCGCGGTCGCCTCGGGCACCGATCTGGCGCGCGAAGCCGGCCATGTGCTGCTATTGCACCACGACCTGGGCCTAGTACCCTCAGCCATCAAAATAGCTCGCCGCACCCGCCGGGTTATGCGCCAAAATCTGGGCTGGGCGCTGCTGTACAACGTGATCGGCATCCCTGTAGCAGCGGGGTTGCTCGTGCCGCGCTTTGGCTTTGTTCTCAGCCCGGCGCTCGCGAGCGCGGCCATGGCGCTCAGTTCGGTCAGCGTTCTGGTGAACTCGCTGCGGCTGGCCAGAGTCCGGAGTTAGCAAGAGCCGCTTCCCCGCCCTGCTAGACTCAAGGGCGGACCGCCCTGCGGTCGCACCTGTGCGCATCCTCACCCGGTACATCCTTCGCGAGATCATCGGCTACGCTCTGCTGGGCGGTGTGCTGTTCACCTTTGTGCTGATGATGCGCTACCTGCTGCCGCTACTGGAGCTGTTCGTCCGCGGCATCGCGTCGCCCGGCGACATCCTGCGCTTGGTCGGCGATCTGTTGCCGAACTTCCTCACACTGACGCTGCCCATGGCGGTGCTGATCGGCATTCTGCTCGGCCTCAGCCGCCTGGCCACCGACAGCGAGGTCACCGCCATGCGCGCCAGCGGGTTCGGGGTGCTTTCCTTTGTGCGCATCGTCAGCCTGCTCGCGGTGGTCTGCTGGGCGGGCGACCTGTGGAACACGCTCTACCTCGCGCCCCGGGCCGCACAGGCGCTGATCCGCTACGAGGAACAGGCTAAAACCTCGCAAGCCACCCTGGAGGTGCAGCCGCGGGTCTTCTATGAAGATCTCAAAAACTACGTGCTCTACGTACAGGAGGTCGTGCCCGGCTCCAACGGGACGGCCCTGTGGCGCAACGTCTTTCTGGCCGACCTGTCGCAACCCGCTTCGCCGCACATTATCACCGCACAGGATGCGGTGGTGCTCGGCGGCGGCGGGCAAACTCTACACCTGGAGCTCGAAACCGGCGCGCGCCACGACCTGAACGCGCGGACGCCGGACCAGTACGATGTGTCCACCTTTTCTTCCACCGACCTGCCCGTGCAAACGGGGCAAACCGAAGAAACCGAGCACATTACGCGCCGCGACACACCGCTGCAGGCTATGAGCACGCGCGAGGTATGGCGACGCTCGCAAGCAAACCTAGCCGCGACCGCCGACAGCAAAACCGAGGACGCCCGCACCTACCAGATCGAACTGCAGCGCCGGCTCGCCTTTCCCACCGCCTGCCTCGTGCTGATGTTGGTGGGCGTACCCCTGGGGCTAAGCTCCAAGCGCGGCGGCAAAGGCTTCGCCTTTGTGCTCACGCTGGCGCTGGTGTTTCTGTACTACTTCGCTTCTTCGATGGGCGTGGCCTTCGCCCGCGAGGGCAAACTGCCGGCCGTGCTGGGCGTTTGGGCCGCCAACGTAGTCTTTTCCGTCGTGGGGGTCGTGCTGATCCAGCAGATGACCACCGGCGGAGCGCTGCTGGAGTCCCTTGCCTCGCTCGGCATCGCCCTTCGTCGGCCCTCGGCCGGTAAGGAAGCCCAACCTAGCCTGCCGCTCGCCGGCGGGTGCCCTGCGACGCCGCTGCAGCGGCTGCGGCGCGCCCTGCCGATCCGCTTTCCGCTCCTGCTTGATGGCTATGTGATGGGCAGCTTTGTGCGCAACTTCCTCCTTGTGCTGTTTGGCATTACCGTGCTGTTTCTCATTTTTACCTTCTTCGAGCTGATCGGGGACATCGTGCGCTACCGCACGCCGCTGGTCACGGTGGGTGATTACCTGCTCAACCTGATTCCGTTCGTGCTCTACAACATGACCCCGCTGTGCTCTCTGGTCGCCGTGCTGATCACCTTCAGCGCCATGGGACGCACCAGCGAGTTGACCGCCATGAAGGCTGCAGGCGTAAGCCTGTATCGCGTGGTGACGCCGATCTTTCTCATGGCGGCCTTGCTTTCGGTGGGTCTCTTCGCCTTCGACGAGGGCTACCTGCCCGCCGCCAACCGCCGCCAGGAGGCGCTGCTGTCCTCGATCAAAGGCAAGCCCGCCCAAACCTTTCTGCGCCCCGACCGCAAGTGGATGTCCGGCCAAACCAATGGCAGCGGTGATCCGCGCCGCATCTTCTACTACCAGTTTTTCGATCCCGACCGCGATGAATTCGCCAACCTGACCGTCTTTGAGTTCCAGCCCGGCACCTTTGCGCTCACCCGCCGCCTTTTCGCCGAAAGCGCACACTGGGATGCACAAATCGGCCGCTGGCAGCTTGTCAATGGCTGGCAGCGCACCTTTCAGGGCGAAACCATCGCTTCCTTTTCCACCTTCGGCGCGGCCTCCTTTCCTGAAATCCGCGAGCAGCCCGCGTACTTCAAAAAGCAGGAGCGGCCCTCGCAGGAGATGAGCTACGACGAGCTTTCGCGCTATATCCGCGACCTGCAGCAGAGCGGCTTCGACACCACCCGGCTGCGGCTGCAACTCAATCGCAAGCTCGCCTACCCGCTGATCACGCTGGTCATGGCCATCGTCGCCGTCCCTTTTGCGCTTTCCACGGGCAAGCGCGGCAGCATCGCCGGCCTGGGCGCGGCGGTGGGCGTGGCCATCGCCTACTGGATCGTTGCGGGCATCTTTGAAAACCTCGGCGACGTAAACTCGCTGCCTGCAGTGCTGGCTGCCTGGTCGCCCGACCTCCTGTTCGCTCTGGTGGGTTCGTACCTGCTGCTGCGCACGCCTACCTGAGGCGTCTTCCCAACCCGCCGCCCCGCCGCATCGCTTACACTGGAAGCGACATGCATCGCTCGCCCGCCGCTCTTCCGCTTCTGCTCGTCCTCGCAACCCCGCTCGCCGCGCAAACTACTTCGCATGCGGCCCACCGCTCCACCGCGGCGACCACGCACAAGTCTGCCGCTGCACACGCCGCCCCGGTTTCGGAGTGCGTCACGGTCCCGGACCTTTCGCCCAAGATCCCCGCGCTGCCCGCAGGTCTAGCCTGCCCCAAGGCGCTCTACACCATCTCGGAGCGGCTGGACACCATCTCGCCCATAGTTGGGCCCGACGTGAAGGCCAACTTCGCCAACCTGCCGATGACCTTCACGCTGGCCTATGTGGACACCGTAGCCGGCACCGGCGAGCCGGCGCACCCGCACATGTACCTGACCGTCAAGTACACGGGCTACCTCGCCGACGGCACCAAGTTCGATTCTTCCTACGACCACGACGAAACCAAAGCGGGCCTGCCCTTCCAGTATGGTCAGCATCGTGTCATTCCAGGTTGGGATACAGGCTTCGAAGGCATGCGCGTCGGCGGCAAGCGCCGGCTCTTTATCCCCTACCAGCTGGCCTATGGCGAACGCGGCCGTCCGCCGGTGATCCCGCCCAAGTCCGAGCTGATCTTTGACATGGAACTGATCAGCCAAAGCGATCAACCGCCCGCGCCGCCGACCCCACCCGCCGCACCTGCCCAGCCGGCTCAGCCCGGAGCCCCAGGCAGCGCGCCCACGGC
>CAXTTZ010000300.1:0-3581 GCA_964247325.1 uncultured Acidobacteriaceae bacterium
GCGATCGAAGCGGCGCAGGGCCACGGCGCCGAGGCTGCCGAGCAGCTGCGTACCCTACGCGCTGCCGATCCTAAGGCCGCGGCTGACCCTACGCTCACCCGCATGCTCGCTCACCTTGACCTGCTCGCCGCCAACACAGCCGAAGCCGAGTCGCTCGACCGCGGCCTGCTCACCGCCAAGCCCGATGATCCTACGCTGCTCGACGAGCTCGGCAGCGTCTTGGTGCGCGAGCAAAAGTTCACCGAGGCCCAGGCCGTGCTCACCCGCGCCGTCGCCCTGCGAAGTGCCTTCCCGAACGAAGAAGCTTGGGGTGACGCCGCCGGCCATCTCGCCTTTGCGGCCTCACGCAACCACCAACCGCAAGTGGCATTGCAAGCGCTTGCAGCGCGTGCTACAGTTTTGCCAAACTCAGCAGCCACGCTGTTCTTAGAGGCTACCTCGCACGACAGCCTCCATCAAAAACAGCTTGCTGAAAAGAGTTACCGCGCCTTTCTGGCCATGGCCGGCGGCAAGCTCCCCGATGAGGAGTTTGAGGCTCGTCATCGCTTAATCGCCTTGCAGCACGAACATTAGCACGGTTGCACGCCCGGGGTGTTCCATGATCTTCTTTTGCCGGCTGATGCCGCAGCCCTTTTTACGAGTAGCCGCCTGTGCCCTCTTCGCGGGCTTGGTCCTCGTGCCTCCGACCGCGCGCGCTGCCGCCGCGGATACTGTCATTCTCGACGCCACAGCCCTAACCGAGCTGGAGCAAAAGGCTGCTGCCGCCGAACCGCGCGAACGCTGCTTCCTGTACACCGAGCTTCTGCATGGCTGGACCGAGCTGGCCGGCCGGGCGATCACCGATGGCAAAGACGCAGACGCCCTCGCGGCCGTGCAGCGCGCCGATGAGGACGTCGCCAAGCTCAAAGCCTTCCTTGGCCGCGACTCCAAGCGCCTAAAAAATGCCGAACTCCTACTCGAACGCTCCTCGCACCGCCTCGCCGACATGGTGCGCGTTGTTTCGCTCGATCAGCACGACGCCCTGCAAGCGGTTTTGAAGCACATGAACAACGTGCATGATGATCTCCTGGCTGAAATCTTCGCGCACTAGCCTGCGCCGCTCGCCTCTACGTACAGCCGCGCTGCTAACTTGCTGCCTGCTCTGTGGCGTCGCTGCGCAGCCCGCGCGCGCCCAGGCGGGCGAAGACGTCCTCAGCCAGAAAGAGGTCGACCAACTGCGCGATGCGGCCTTTTCGCCAAACGACCGCATCCAGGTCTTCATCCAGATCCTCACCACCCGCGAGCAGCAAATGAAAACGCTGCTCGCCAAGCGGCGCGGCCATACCGACTTTGCCGGCGAGATGCACGACGTCGTAGACCAGTTCGGCGCCATTGCCGACGAGCTCAACGACAACCTCGACGAGTACACCAAGCAGCACCGTGATGTGCGCAAGGCGCTGCCCAAGCTCATCGAGGCAACCGACCACTGGACCGCAACGCTGCGCGCTCCCGAAGAGAACGAGGCCTATGCCGTGGTGCGCCGCATCGCCGTCGACAATGTGAAAGACACACACGAGCTAGCCGCCGCGCTGCAAACCGACCTCGTCACCTATTTCAAAGCGCACCCTGAGGCCGAAAAAGCGGAAAAGCGCCGCAACGGCGACCCCCACGCCGTGCACGATGTGGAATAACCCGCCGCCCGCATCTATGGATCGACCACTGTCCCCGCTGTGCATGGTAGCCTGACAAAAGCGTGTCGTTGTCGGTTTCTCTTCCGTTTCCGCCCCCACTCCCAGCCCCGCTCAGCGCCATCTTTCAGGAGCAGTACCGGCTTTTGCGGCCGCGTGCGCCCATGCCGCTGCTGGAGGTCCAGTTCCGCCGCTTCACCAGCCTGAACACCACCATCCGCCTACGCGAAGGCCGCCTTCTGGTTCGCTTGTCTGACCTCCTGGAGCAAGCTCCCGAGCCCGTCCACCATGCCATCGCGCACATCCTGCTCGCCAAGCTCTACCGCAAGCCGGTCGACCCCGCGCAAGCCGAGCGCTATCGGCGCTATACCCAATCCGAGCCTGTCGCCAAGCTCGCCGAGCACGTCCGCCAGACGCGGGGCCGCAAGCGCCTCAGCTCTGCCCAGGGCGCCCACTACGACCTTGAAGAGGTCTTCGAGGCCATCAACTGGCGCTTCTTTCACGGTCTACTCGCCCGTCCCACGCTCACCTGGAGCCGCCACGCCGCGCGCCGCATGCTCGGCCACTACGACGCCGCCCACAACACCATCGTCGTCAGCCGCATCTTCGACCGCCCCAACACACCTCGCTATGCGATCGAGTACCTGCTCTACCACGAGATGCTGCACCTCCGGCACCCCGTCCAGGTCCGCGCCGGCCGCCGCTGCGTCCACACCCGCGAGTTCCAAGCCGAAGAACGCCTCTTCCCCGAGCTAGCGCAGGCCCGCGAGTACCTCAGGCGGCTCTGAAATAAAGTTTTCTGAGCGAAAGTGACGCCCTAATTGTTCGTCTTATCTAACAGATAGATAACGAAGAGAGTGAATTTACATGGACGACTACAGCAAGACCGGACCAAAATCTCCAAGCGCCGCCGCAAAGGCCCGCGAGCGAGAGATGGCAAGCAAGATGCGGGAGGTTCTCAACTTAGGAGACGAGCAACTTCTTATCGCGACGTTGGAGAACGACTACAACGTCCAGCGAGGCACGGAGCGTTTTGACGCTATCGTTAACGCGTGGCGTTCCGGACGGCAGCGTTGATTCGTTTCGACGACGCAGTGACGCGTGCGTCCCGCTCGGCCTCACTCCAACCCATCTCGTTGAAGTGCTCCTCTAACAAGCGAGCCATCTCTAACGCCGCTTTGGCGGCTGCATCGTGTTCGGGTGTGATGTCTACCAGCGGCTTGGGAAGGGTGGCCATAAGTCCTCCATGTGTTACCGATGTTAGCACTTCATCGACTGTTAACCCCAAACACCACACACAGCGCCTACACACTTTGAGCAACCGCCCGATGTTTAACATTCATGTCCGTCTCCACCGCCCCATTCCTCCGACATCCCACCATCATCCCCGCCCCGACCACCACACACCCAATCCCCGCCAACAGGGCGATTGGCAGCCCAAAGTACAGCGGCGGGTTCACTCGCACGAACTCCACCAGAAAACGGCAAATCCCACTCAGCACCAGGTACTCGCCCGTCAGCACCCCTAGGGACACCGGCTTTGCCCCGCGCCGCCAAAGCCACCACCCAATCGCCAACGAATATCCAAGCTCATAGAGCGGCGTCGGCTGCACCAGCGCGTCCGCCGGCGTCGGCGGCACCAGTGCGTCCGGAGCCATGTGCACGCCCCACGGCAGCGTTGTATTTTTGCCGTAGTCGCCGTCGCCCGAGGTCAGGCAGCCGATCCGCCCCACGCCATAGCCTACCGCTGCCGCGGCTGCCGCCAGATCCAACATGCGCAGCGCGGCCTTGCCGCCCCGCAGTCCATTCAAACGCAGCGACATCCCTTGCGCGACCAACGTCGCCACCCCCGCCACCAGCCCGCCAAACCAAGCAAACCCCGTGCGAAACCACGTCAGCACCCCAAGCGCGATC
>CAXTTZ010000301.1:0-3576 GCA_964247325.1 uncultured Acidobacteriaceae bacterium
TTGGTCGGGGCGGAGGGATTCGAACCCCCGACCCTCTGCTCCCAAAGCAGATGCGCTACCAGGCTGCGCTACGCCCCGACTTCCACCATCCTATCGCACCCTAGCGCCAGCCCGGAAACCGCAGTCGATGTAACAGCGATCCTCCCAGCCAAAGCAGCAAGAAGAAGGGCAGCATGACCATCGCCATGATCCCTAGTCCAAGCACGCCCATAAACAGCCAGTCTCGCCAGGTGTCCCGACGCTGCCCGCTCAGGCTGCGTTCAAATAGGGCATAATTGCGGCGGTTCGCACGCCAGCCGATGTCGAACAGGTTGCCCAAAATCGGCACCACGCCCACCACCACCTCCACCGCCAAGTTTGCAACCATGCGTGCAACCGTGATCATGGGCACGCCACGAAAAAACGCGGCCAATACAAGGATGCAGCTCGCCGCTCCGGCTAGAAAATCGCCCACGCCCGGCACAAAGCCGATGATCCCATCCAAGCCGAAGCGAATGTTGGTTCCAGGCACCACAAACCACGTATCCAAAACACGCGATAGCAGGTCCAGGTTTTCGTTTCGAAACGCTCCACCGGCGCCACGGAACCGCGGCCGTAGCTCGCCCTCCGGATTTAGTCCCGCACCCAGATCTGTGCCGGGTGGCAGCACATCCGGTTCCGCCGTCTTTCGTGCCATCGGCAACCCTTTCCGCTGCGTATTGGATGCTACAATCAACTTCGGACGGCGGCTATAGTTCAGTGGTTAGAACGCAGCTCTGTGGAAGCTGATGTCGTGGGTTCAAATCCCACTAGCCGCCCCAAATCGTCCTCCGCCCGTTTGCTTTCCAGAAAGCTGGGCGCAGTTGCGACATCCCTGCCTTGCCTTCCGTGCCTCGTTCGCCCAAATACGTCGCTGCTGCCGCTCCCCAGCTCGCACCAGCTCCGCCACAGCTGTTTATCGGCACCTCCGGTTGGAGCTACCCGACATGGAAACCCGGCTTCTACCCGGCCGAGGTACCGACGCGCGCTTTTCTGCACCACTACGCCGCGGTCCTTACCGCAGTCGAGGTCAACTATACCTTTCGTGCCTCGCTAGAGCCCGCCCAGCTCGCCGGCTGGCTCGCCGCCACGCCCCCTGGCTTCCGGTTTAGCTTCAAAGCTCCCCAGCACATCACCCATTTTGCAAAACTGCGCCAAGCCGAGGCCGAAACCGAGCGCTTTCTAGCTAGCCTCGAGACCGCGCGAGCCGCCGGCAGACTCGGCCCGGTGCTCTTCCAGCTTCCGCCCAACTTCCTGGCTGACCCCGCTCGCCTGCACGCGTTCCTCGAACAACCAGCCCTGCGCCAAGCGGCTGCTCCCCCTATAGCCTTCGAGTTCCGTCATCCAAGTTGGTTCACCGAGTCTACCTTCGACGTCCTGCGCGCCCACAACGCCGCGCTTTGCGTAGCAGATACCGACGAACTCACCACGCCCGACGTCGCCACAGCGGATTTCCGCTGCTATCGTCTCCGCCGGGACGGCGGCTACCAGCCCTATGAGCTCGCTGCCTTGGCCGAGCAGCTCACGGCACATGCTCAGGTGGGCGAAACCTTCGCTTTCCTCCGCCACCAGGACGAACCCACAGGCGCGCTCAACGCCCGTGACCTGCTCGGTCACGCTGTGCGCCACCACCAGATCCAGCTTGCCTCGATCCAGCTTGCCTCGGCCCAGCTCGTGTCGGCGCAGCCACAACCGACGAGTGCAGCGGCTTGAGCGACCCACTCTGCCCCGAAGGCGCTTGGCCCACAACGTTTCCGCCCTTCCATCCCCGGCGCTGGATGACCAACGGCCATGTGCAAACCATCGCCGGCAATCTTCTGCCGCGGCCGGATACCCTGCCTCGCGCGACCCAAACCCTCGTAGAGGTCGCGCCCGCACATGGTCAGCAGCTTAGCAGCCAGGTGCGCTGCGACTGCCATTGGCAGCCCTCTGCGGTGCGCCGTTCGCGCCTGACCGCCATCATCCTGCATGGGCTTGAGGGCTCATCGAAGTCGCAATACGTGCTCGGCAATGCCACCAAGTTCTGGAATGCCGGTTGCAATGTGGTTCGCATGAATATGCGCAACTGCGGCGGCACCGAGCGTCTTACGCCCACGCTCTACCATTCCGGCATGTCGGACGACGTTGGCGCCGTGCTGCAGCACTTCGTGCGTGCCGAGCGGCTTGAGCAGGTCGCCCTTGTTGGCTACTCAATGGGCGGCAATCTTGTGGTCAAGCTCGTCGGCGATCTGGGCCGTCATGCGCCCGAGGCTCTCCGCGCCGTCGTCGGCGTTTCTGCAGCGGTCGATCTTGGCGCCTCTGCTGACGCTCTCCATCTGCCCGCCAACCGGTTGTACGAGCACCGTTTCGTAAACGCCTTGGTGAAACGCTTTCGACGCAAGGCCTTTCTTTTTCCCCGCGCCTTTGATCCGCGCCGCGCCGAGTCCATCCGTTCGGTTCGCGAATTCGACAACCGCATCACCGCGCTCTACGGCGGCTTTCGCAACGCGGACGACTACTACTACCGCGCCTCTGCCGCGCGCGTCATCGATCGCATCCAGGTTCCCACCCTGCTGCTGCACGCTTGCGACGATCCCTTTGTGCGTCTCACTGCCGAGACCCGCTCCGTCATTCGCGCCAACCCTGAGATCATCCTGCTTGAAACGGCGCATGGCGGCCATTGCGCCTTTCTAGCCGAGCCTGATCCTAGCAACGGCAACGATGGGTATTGGGCCGAGCATACCGCTTTGCGGTTTGCCTTGGCGCACGCCCGCGTCGCTTCGCCTGTACTCTGAAAGACATGCTCGCCGACTGGACCGCCGCTTGCGGCCCCGACGACCCGGTGCTGGTGGTGCCCTGGGCTGACCCCGTTTCGGGGGTGCGTTTCCACAACCTGCGTACCGAGCCGTACGACCTGGCGGAGCTTGCCGAGGCCGAAAGCTACCCTGCGCTACGCCGCGCCTTGCGCTCGCTCAATGCCAGCAACTCCGGCTTCCTCTCCGCCAAGTGCGATGCTTGGACGCTGTATGCGGAGGAGGGCGGAGAGAAGCTCGAGGCGCTGCGCCTGGAGCTCGACCTCCTCGATGAGGAGGTCGCCTTTGGTTTCGGAAGTTACATCGATCTGCTGCCGCGCGAACGCGCCGTCTTTGCCTCGGCGCATGTGGCGAGCGGACGTTTTGATCGCTTGGTTCGACGCGCGGCGAGGCTGCCTCACCCCTTTGCGGCGTTAGAAGCGGTGATGCGGCCGGCGGTGGTGGAGCTCGGGGCGGGGCCGCTGGAGGGCTACAGCGTCAGCCTGTATATGACGGCGGTGGCGGGCGACCCGGAGACGGCGGCCAAGCGTTGGGAGGCTGCGCTGGAAGATGTCGTGCAGCTCTTGCGCGAGCGCGAGTACAGCTTGCCACCGGGGTCCGCTACAATCGACTGAGCCGCTCCGGCGGCGTTAACGCCCGGGCGAGTAGCTCAATTGGATAGAGCACCGACCTTCTAAGTCGGGGGTTGCAGGTTCGATCCCTGCCTCGCCTACCAGCTGTTTGGGGTACCCCTTCGCCATGGCACTTTCTGTAAATTACCTTTTCT
>CAXTTZ010000302.1:0-3557 GCA_964247325.1 uncultured Acidobacteriaceae bacterium
GCGCCGCCGCCATCAGGCTCGACACAAGCGGCAGAAAGAACGCAGCCAACAACAGGATGGAGAGCAGCCTACGCAATGCCCTGATTGAAGCATCGATCCGCGCTGCTCGCAAGCAAACCCTGGCGTATCTCCTCGATCATCGCCCACTGCTTTCGCCGCAGGTAGCATAGGGGTCGTGTCGCTTCCCTTCGCCTCGCCCGTTCTCCCCATGCTCGCCAAGCGCGTCGACGCCCTCCCGGCTACAGGCGATTGGATCTTTGAACCCAAATGGGACGGCTTCCGCGCCCTTATCTTCCGCGACGGCGAGGACATCCTGCTCCAAAGCCGCGACACCAAGCCGCTCAACCGCTACTTCCCCGAGCTGCTCGCGCCGCTCAAAGCCCAACTGCCCGAGCGCTGCATCCTTGACGGCGAAATCGTCATCGCCCGCCACGGCGCGCTCGACTTCGACGCCCTCACCCTCCGCATTCACCCCGCCGCTTCGCGCGTCAAGCTGCTCGCCGCTGAAACGCCCGCCTCGGTCGTCTTCTTCGATCTCCTCGCGCTCGGCGATCGCGACCTTCGCGCCGAACCGTTCCGCACCCGCCGCGCAGCACTGGACGATTTGCTGCAGCACGTCGCGCCGCCCCTCCACCTCACGCCCGCCACCCGCACGCTCGCCCAAGCGCAGGACTGGTTCAAGCGCTTTGAGGGCGCCGGCCTCGACGGCGTCATCGCCAAGCCCGCCGACGGCCCCTACGAGCCCGATAAGCGCTCCATGCTCAAGGTCAAGCACGAGCGCGACTGCGACTGCGTCGTCGCCGGCTTTCGCTGGCACAAGGACGGTGAAGGTACCCTGCTCGGCTCGCTGCTGCTCGGGCTCTACGACCACGCCGGCGCCCTGCAGCACGTCGGCAGTTGCGCCAGCTTCACCAAAGCAAAGCGTGAAGAGCTCATCCGCTTTCTCGCGCCCTTCCGCGACCACGCGCTCACAGGTCACCCCTGGGCGCACTGGGAAGAGCCCTCCGCCGACGCTCCCAAGCGCATGCCTGGCGCACCCAGCCGCTGGAACAGCGGCAAAAACCTCAGCTGGGTTCCGCTGCGTCCCGAGCTCGTCGTCGAGGTCGCCTATGAGCACATGCAGGAGGACCGCTTCCGCCACCTCGCGCAGTTCCGCCGCTGGCGCCCCGACAAGCCCCCCGCGCAATGCACCTACGCACAGCTTGAAGTGGTGCCCCCGCACGAGCTCCAAACCATCTTCATGCACTCCACGTAGGCCACCTCGCCCCGACCCTTCTTGTTTGTCATTGCCGAAGGGAACCTGCTTCTTGCTTTGCCTTTCGTTGTGCTTTCAAAAAGAATCTGCGTTTGCTGTTCCGTCCGCCGCTACGCCGTAAGCCGCCGCAGGGAACGCACCGCCAACGCAATCGACGCTGCATCGCCTGAGATCGCCACCGGCAGATCGGCCAGCCCTGCACCCTTCGTCAAGCCTTTCCGAAGATAGAATCCGCCATACGACCCAGCCGCCGCGCCCACGGCGCCCATTGCCGCACCGCCGGCCACCGGCCGCTTAAATGCGGTCGCCACAATCGCGCCCACCGTGGCCCCAATCGCCAAACGCCCCAGCAGCGGCACCAGGTCCGTCCGGTCCTGCGTATTGGGCAGCTTATCGCCGACATACTCGCCCAGCGCCGCCGCCGTCAGCACGCCCACCGCCGCCGGGTGCCGAATCCACGAAGCCCACGTCCCCGTCACCGGCAGCTTGCCCGACCGCGCAAACCAAGCCGTCACCGCCAACGCCGAAAATGACCGAAATCCCGTGCTCACACCCAAAAGCGGCGTGGCAATATGTGCAACCATAGCTGACGATTTCAAAGCAATCTCCTTTGGGTAATAGGCACCCTTCATCCGCTTAGATGCGCACTAATGCCCAAGCCAAACAACCCCGGAACCGGCGTTGACCCAAATGGCTTTGGTCTCAAACAGCTTTGCCTTTCTGGTTGCCATTCCCGAAGGGGATCTGCTTTTTTTCTTTGCCGCTCCTGTTGTCATCCCGTAGCGAAGCGAAGGGATCTGCTTTCCTTCACACGGCCGCCCAACTCCAAGCAGCACATACCCCTAAGCCGCCCCGCTGCTTTCCTCTCGCTTTTCCCGCCACTTTCGCGTTGGGTCCTCATCCGGGTCGGGCGTGCCTTGCGCCGGACGCAGCGCTTCCGGCACATGCCGCAGGTTCACGCGAATGCGGTACCACACGTAAGCCGTGCCCCGCATGCGATCCACCAGCACATCGTCCACCGCCAGGTGCGCCGCGGCCTCCGCATGTGCCGCCTTCCAGCGCTCCAACCCCGCATACGCCGCGCCCTGATCCGGCGATTGCGCCACCGTTACCAGCGGAAACTTCGGCGTGCGCCGCGCGGGCGACTTCTTCGCCGCGGGCTTCGGCTCCGGTTTACCTTCAGCCCCAGACTCATTTCCAGACTCATTCCCAGGCTCACCCGCAACCTCCCCCGCCAAGACCGCCGACCGCCGCCGAAACCGCTGCGGCCCAAAGCCTTCACCCAACTGGTGCTCAAAGCTCTTCGTCGCCCCCGCGCCCGCCCGGGCCTTCGAAGGTTGCACCCGCGCCGGCTCGCCTTCCATTTTCTTGAAGTGCGGCGGCCACGGCGCATCGCCCAACCCCGAAGCCTCATCGCGTGCGGCCAACTCCAGCAGCGCCTCCAGCGAATCTGCCCGCTCGTCCATCGCCGCATGCGGATCGCCCACCGCTGCAAACCGCGCCGGCATGGTCAGCACCGTGAACGCCGCGGGGTCGCACGTTCCCACCTCCGCCCACGTCAGCGGCGCCGACACCCGCGCATCCGGCAACGGCCGCACCGAGTACGCCGCCGCCGTCGTGCGGTCCTTGGCGTTCTGGTTGTAATCCAAAAACACGCCGTGCCGCTCCTCCTTCCACCACTTCGAGGTCGCAATCTCCGGGATGCGACGCTCCACCGCCCGAGCCAGCGCCAACGCCGCCCGCCGCACCTCCGTGAACCCCCAGCGCGGCTCAATCCGCACGTTGATGTGCATGCCGCGCGAGCCGCTGGTCTTCGGCCAGCCGCGCAACCCGTGCTCCTCCAGCACCGCCTCCACCTCCAGCGCTGTGCGCCGCACGTCGTCCCACGGCACCCCCGGCCCGGGGTCCAGGTCAATCCGCAGCTGGTCCGGATGCTCCAGATCGCCCGCGCGCACCGGGTGCACATGCAGCTCCATGCAACCCAGATTCATCACCCACACCAGCCCCGCCGCGCTGTCGACCACAATCTCCTGCGCCGTGCGCCCCGAAGGAAACGTCAGCGTCACCGTGCGCAGCCACTCCGGGTGGTCCTCCGGCGCGCGCTTTTGGTAGAACGGCTCGCCCTCGGCCCCATTTACAAACCGCTTCAGCACAATCGGGCGGTCGCGAATGCCCATTAGCGCCCCCGGGGCCACCGCCAAAAAGTAGCGCACCAGATCGATCTTTTGCAGCTGCACCTCGCGCGAAAAGTACAGCTTCTCCGGGTGCGTCACGCGCACCTCGTGCCCGTCCACCTGCAGCA
>CAXTTZ010000303.1:0-3512 GCA_964247325.1 uncultured Acidobacteriaceae bacterium
GTCCTCGGCCCCACCGGCCCGCCCCTTTGGAGCAACAACACCCTGGGCATGTTCCACGCGCGGCAATCCGAAGGCGCATCGCCGGAGGTCTGGGTCAAGTAGCGTGCAAGCGGCCCAACCCTCCCGCACCGCGCTCCGCGTGGCCCTGCGCCGCGCCGCGCACCAGCTGGTGGACGCCGAACCGCTCATCCTCCGCGACCCCTTCGCCCTCCGCATTCTCGGTCCCGAGGCTGCCGCCGACCTCGCCCGCACGCCCCCGGCCGCGCGCAAGCCCTTTTCCGCCGCCCAGCGCGCTTGGGTCGTCGCTCGCGCCCGCTTTGCCGAGGACGTGCTAGCGCAAGCCGTGCTCGCCCAGGCCACCGCAACCCAACCCGCGCTCCAGTACCTCGTCCTCGGCGCCGGCCTCGACACCTTCGCCCTCCGCAACCCCTACCGCCACGTCCGCGTCTTCGAGGTCGACCATCCCGCCACCCAGGCCTTCAAGCGCGAACGCCTGCAAGCCGCTGCACTCGCTTGGCCGCCCAATGCCCACCTCGTGCCCGTCGACTTCGAGCAGCACGCCCTGCCCGGCCAAGGGCCCAAGCCGTTGCACAGCCGACTTCTCGGCCAGCTCCTCACAGCCGGCTTCGACCCACATCTGCCCACGGTCACGGCCTGGCTCGGCGTCGTGCCCTACCTCAGCGCCGAAGCCTTCGCTTCTACCTGCCACTTCCTCGGCAGCCTCCCTGCCGGCTCAGCCGTCGTCTTCGACTACACCCATCCGCGCGCCGCGCTCCCCGCCGTCGAGCAGCGCATGCTGGACTCCCTAGCCGCCCGCGTCGCCCAAGCCGGCGAACCGTTTCAGCTCTTCTTCACCCCACAAACCCTCGCTGCCGAACTTGCCCGCCACAACTTCCACGTCACCCAAGACCTTGGCACCCCCGACCTAAACACCCTCTACTTCCACCACCGCCCCGACCACCTTCACCTCCGCGGCACAGCCACCCGCCTTTGCCACGCCATCGTTCCATAATCGCTTCCCTCATCCTTCCGCGCAGGAATCCGCTGTTGCCGTTGCTTTTGCCTTTTTGGTTGTCATTTCCGAAGGGAATCTGCTGTTGCTCTTGCTTTTACTCTTGCTCTTGCTCTTCTTGTTGTCATTCCGTAGCGAAGCGAAGGAATCTGCTGTTTGCCCGTGACTTCAATAACGTCCAAGGAAAGCACCTCCGCCTAGCCAGGCAGCAAACAACAGCCCACAGAACTACCCGTAAAACGCCACAACAGACTTTATCCGTACTTCTCTAAAAATCTAACCCTCAATCTCATGCAACATTCCCTGATAGAAGCTGCATGTTGCCTCAATCCGCTGCATTGCCAATAAGCGACCCGTAGCAGTAAGAAAGCCGACCGCTAGCCCCAGCAGCTTCGCTGGAAAGTGGTCCAGAGCAAATGCGGCATCGTCCAACTCTCTGTGCTTGGCGGACGGGTCGGAAGCGTCATACAGCGAAGATCCCATGCGGCCCGCCGTGTAAAAGCACCTCGCGATCCCGGTGTACCCTATCGCATCGAGCCGGTCAGCGTCCTGCAAAATGCGGCCTTCCAGCGTGGTGGGCGCGATCTCAGCCGAATAGCTATGACTCTCAATAGCCGACCCCACCCACGCCGTTCGTTCGGCGCTCCAACCCAAGGCTTTGAGCCGCCTCGTTGCCTCAACGGCGGCCAATCGCGATGCTTGCGAGCGAAATGGTGAGTTCTTTGGAACTTCCACACAATCATGCAAAAGAACAGCCGCAGCTAAAACTTCCAGATCTCCTCCTTCCTGCATGTGGATCACCTTCGCATTCTTCCAGACGCGAGCCAGATGAGAAACACCATGCGCACCATCCGCGCCGCACAGAACACGCATGAGCTTCGTCGCGAGTTCATCAAATGGGGTAAAGCTGCTAGCGTTTGTCATTCTTCCTCGACCTTCCTTCGCCACTCGACCTGCGTATCATCGGATGTATGGCAACGCTGCCGAATGTGGAGCTTAATCTCTGGAAAAAGCACCTCGGCTACATTCCAGATGAGGTTTGGGCGGTCTTAGATCAACTCGAAACCCTTGTTCTCGCCGAGAATGACCTTACGATTGTGCCTGAAGAGATTGCAACCCTCACCGGTCTCCGCATGTTGGACTTGGGCCACAATGCCTTAACTTCGGTGCCACTTGGGTTGGGTTCGCTCGTGGCACTCAAGGATTTCCTATATCTGCACGATAATCAACTGTCACACTTTCCTGAATCGTTTTGTGGACTAAAGAAACTACGTTATCTCAATCTCAGTGAAAACCGCTTTGAAAGCTTTCCTGAAGTCGTGTGTGCGCTAGAAGGTCTGATCGAGCTACGGCTTTCAGATAATCGGCTTCGGCATCTGCCGGAATCAATCAGCCAACTCAAGCTTCTAAGAGAGTTGCATTTGCGAAACAACCAGATGACAACTCTGCCCGCCGGTATCGGTCGTCTTACCGAGCTCCGGCAATTGGACCTGCGCCAGAACCCAATTCACTCGCTTCCCGAGATCTTACTGCAATTGCCCAAACTGGAAAAGTTGGACCTTCGATGGGTATCCACGCTCGCAATGCCATCGTGGCTGTCTGAACTGGAAGCTCAAGGCTGCATGATCTATAGGTAAACAACCTCGCCGATGCGACAATGAGCTGTAGCCCCAGCCGTGACCGGCTCGCCACGGGAGCCCATGCAGTACGACCAAGCCCTCTCCTTCCTCGCCGCGCTCGGCCCCGAGCTCCGCACCGGCAACGCCGTTACCCCGGGCGCGCCGCCGCGCAAGTTTTCCCTCGACCACATCCGCACGCTACTCGCCGCGCTCGGCGACCCGCAGCGACGCTTTCGTTCCGTGCTCATCGCAGGCACCAACGGCAAGGGTTCCACCGCTGCCACTCCCGGCTCCATCGCAGCCGCCGCAGGCCTGCGCACCGGCCTGTACACCTCGCCCCACCTCGCCCGCGTCAACGAGCGCATCCGCGTGGCCCTGCCCAGCCCCAACCACCCGTCCAACCCGCTAGCCGAGATCCCCGACACCGATTTCGGCCGCCTCTTCGGGCAGGTATACGCCCTCGCCCTCGTCCTTATCGAGCAGCACACCCTGCCGCACCTCCCTAGCTTCTTCGAGCTGCTCACTGCCGTGGCCTTTCTCTACTTCGCCGAGCAGCGCATCGACCTCGCCATTCTGGAGGTCGGCCTTGGCGGCCGGCTCGACGCCACCAACGTCGTCGACCCCCTCCTTTCCGTCATCACCGACATCGGCCTTGACCACACCGAGTTCCTGGGCGCTACCCTTGGCGAAATCGCCACAGAAAAAGCCGGCATCCTGCGCCCCAACGGCGTCCTGGTCACGCTTTCGCAGCATCCCGATGCCAACGCCGCCATCGGCGACCGCGCCGTCGCCCTCAACGTGCGCGGCGTCGACGCCTCGCGCTGCCTGCCGCCACGCGGCTTTGTCGGCCTCCCTGATCCAATACAGCACCCCGCTACACC
>CAXTTZ010000304.1:0-3497 GCA_964247325.1 uncultured Acidobacteriaceae bacterium
ACCCGGACCACCGCCGCCCGGACCTCCACGGCCGCCGCCTCCACCGCCACGATTGGCCGCGAGCTTTTCGCCGAAGCCGATGGTTTTGGTCAGGCGGAAGTTGAAGGTAAAGAGGTTAGGGCCGGTGCAGGCGTTGATGGGCGCGGTGCTGTAGCCGGGAACCGAGCCGGGCTGCGCGAAGGCTAGGCCGCAGGAAGGGATAGCCTTGACGGTGTTGCCATTGGCCATGCTGAGCGGCACGGCTTCGGGACGCTCGTTGAAGTAGCTATCCTGCAGCGGGTCGGATCCGATGGTGACGTTGTACGGCGAGCCGCTTTGCGCTTGGACGTAGGGGCTGACCTGGATGAAGTACGGCAGCGTGATGGAGCCGGCGATAAAGGCGCGATTGCGCGTGTCAAAAAGCGTGCGGCCGTAGTCGGCTTGGATGTTGTAGGGCACGGAGATAGGTGTGCCGCCGCCGGAGCTGTCGCCTTTGGCGAAGTTGAGTGAGTAGTAGCCGAAGAGCGAGAGCCATTTGCTCGTCTGCACGCGGCCGTTGATGAAGAGTTGGTCCTGGCGGAAGGCACCCTCGGAGAAGTATTGGTTGTTGACCGGAGCGAGCGCGGCGGGCAGGGTGCCGTCGGTGGGATAGGCCGCGTTTTGCAAGTTGAGCTGATGCACGCCCTGCGAGTGGATGTAGTTGACCGAGATCGTGCCGCGGCGGCCGGCCTGCTGGTCGATACCGCCGGCGAACTCGGTGAGATAGGGCGTGCGCAGGCGCGGCGCGAGCTGGCCGGTGGCTTCGGAGAAGATGGAGGTGCTGGTGGCGTTGGCCTCGGCGCGGCAGGTTGCGATGGCGTTAGGGACGTTGGGAGCGCAGCCGGTGGGAACGGTGGTCAAGGTGTACAGCGTGGAGGCTGTGCCGTTGAAGCGAGCAAGATTCAGAATGTAGCCATTGCCGAAGCGGTCGTAGAAAAGACCGAACCCACTACGCAGCACGGTTTTCGGCGCGCCTTTGCCGTTACCGAGACCGTAAGCAATGCCCAGGCGCGGGGCGAAGTCGTGGTGATCAGGCAGGTAGTTCTGGGTTTCGTAGCGCAGGCCGTAGCTGAGGGTCAGGTTGGGTTTCACCTTCCAGTCGTCCTCGGCATAAAGGCCGAGATCGGCGTAGGTGAAGTGGATGTTGGGGGTATTCAGGACGGTCAGGCTGAACTGCGAGGGCGTACCGGTGGCGTAGCTGTGGTCCTGGCAGGTAGGGTCGGCGGCGGTCGCGGCGTTGCAGGTCGTGGGCGGGTTGAAGGTGGGCGAGGCGTAGGTAAAGCTGCCGTTGGTGTTGCCGGCGGCGTACTGCGCTTCGCGGTTGGTGCGCACCCGGCCGCCGAAGCGGATGAAGTTCTTGCTCAAGGCGACTGAGGTGTAGTTCTGGACCTCGAAATGGTCCTGATGGTCGGAGGTGTTTTGGGTGGGGTTGCCGCCATACTGGAACGTGCCCTGCACGATGATGAAGGGGGCGTTGCTGCGCGGGACGTTGGTGTTGCGATCGCGCTCGTACTCGAAGCGCGTTTCGTTGATGAGCTTGGAGCTCCAGGTTTGGGTGTCGCTTAGCTGGATCTCTTCATTTTTGAAGTTGATGTTGTAGGCCGCCGACGGCAGCGTGATGCTGCCCACGCCGGCGTTGGTCGTGTCATTTTGCACGAATTGAAAGCGCGCGGTAAGGACGTTTTTTTCGCCCAAGGCGAAGTCGAACCGCGGAGAGATATCGTAGCGCTGTTGGGGGAAGGGCGTGTAGATCGGTGTAAAGGGCAGTTTTTTCACGTCGAAGTTGCAGGTGGGGTCGCCGGGAGCACAGGGCGTGGTGGAGCCGGCAGTCGCGACGGGAATCTGGACGTTGGTGAACTCGTTGTCTTGGATATCACGGTAGGAGCCGCCCACGGAGACCGAGGTGGATTTGTTGAGAGGGCCGGTGATGTTTCCGAAGCTAAAGATGGTGTGGTACGGCGGGATGGTGGTGGGGCTGAACGGGTTGGGCGAGTTGAACTGCGAAGGGTTGCCGTTCATCTGAAAGTTGCCGTGCCACTTGTCGGTGCCAGGCTTGGTGAAGACCTCGACGCGGCCGTAGCCGACGCGGTCGTACTGCGCGGAGAACGGGTTTTGGTTGGTGCGGATTTCGCGGATGGAGGACTTGGGCGGCAGCTGGCCGCCGGTGAAGCCGTCCACGTAAATTTGACCGCCGTTGGGTCCGGCGGCGGGGCCGGCCAACGCGGTCAGCTCGCTGGAAAGCTCGTCAGGGTCGTCAGAGAGCGCGTCTAGATCCTTGCCTTGCAGTACGGTGGAGCTGGCGTTCGACTCGGGGTCGACGCTGAGCTGCACGGCATCAGCGTCGACGTTAACCACGACCTGCTGTTCCCCGACCAGCAGCTTGGCATTCACGGTGAGGCTGGCAACCGGGGGCACGGTGAGGCTTTGCACCTGGTAGGTGCTGAAGCCCTTCATGGAGACGAGCAGGTTGTAGATGCCGGGGGTGAGCGGGAGGGTGTAGCTGCCGTCAGGGCCCGAGGTCGCCCGCTTGGCTGAACCGCTTTTGGGCGTGAACTGGACTGTGGCGCCAGGAATGACCGCGCCGTCCGGGTCGGCGACGACGCCATGCACACGGGCGATGCCGGCCTGGGCGGGCCCGGCGCCGGCATCAGGCGTGGCCTGCGTGGTGGAGGCAGGAGCAGAGGCGGGTGTGGTTTGGGAGCCGGCCGAGGTTTGAGCGACCGTCCACGGGGTCAGCCCCGCAACGAGCAGGGCTGCACCGCTGCGGGCAACGGAGCGAGAGGATACAACGTGGGGCCGGGTGGGCACAGAACATCTCCTCGGAGGGGTAACGCTGTGTTGTGAAATCGTTTCCAATACTGTCGTTGGCTATATCAGTGGCTTACAGGAAAGCTTTAGGGAATCTTTGCGACCGTTTAGCTGCCGCCTTCGCCCTCGCCGCCGCCCTGCCCCAAGCTCCAGGGTGAGAGGGTGGTTTGGCCGGAGGGCGACGCCGCAAGGATCTGCTCGACGCCCGCAAGCAATGAGATGACGGTTGACGCTTGGGCTGCTGCCGGAGGCAACCAGCATGACAGCATCGCCAGGCTTCAGGCCGGCGAGCGTTTCGGTGGGTAAACGGTTCATCATGCGCGAAAGGTCCACGCCCATGCCGCCGCGGGTGGGTCCGCCGGTAGGCGTGGCGCTCGCGGCGGCTGTGCCGGTTGCAGCCGCGGGGCGGTTGGCGCTGGGCTGGGTGGACGGATGCCCGTTGGCGGCTTGCGCGCCTTCGGCCCCGGTATGGGCGGTCAAACCTTGCGCCATGCCGGCCGGCAGGCGGCGCAGATTGCTTTCGCCGCTGACCTCGACGGTGACGGTCTTCTTAGTAGCAAGGTCTTTGAGCGTGATCTGGTTCTTGGCGGGATCTACTGAGACGACCGTGCCGGAGTAGTTGCTAAAGGAGCCGGCGACGATCTCATCGGCGACAAGGATGGCGCCATCCG
>CAXTTZ010000305.1:0-3487 GCA_964247325.1 uncultured Acidobacteriaceae bacterium
GCGGGTAGGGAGGGCGAAAGGGCCGTGATACCGCACAAAAGCAGCAAAAGAACGAACAGACGACGCATGAGGTCTCCGGAGGTGGTGCGACGCGAAGCTAGGGGCAGCGGGCGAAGCATAGCACCTTTGTGGGAGTGCTGTCGATCAGGATCCATGCTGCGTATCGGCGAGATCTCAGCAGGGTCCGGGCGTACGAACGGATGCAGGTGACCGTTTCACGTTTGCGGACCAGGCTGCGATGGCTTGCCTCCGGCATAGCCGTCTTTGCTGTTTGTCAAAGATCTTCGTTCCAACACAAGGCATGTGGGTGCTTTGCGCTGGATTCCCTTTTTAGGGTGGGCTGATGGATAGGAGCATGCCATGCAGGGCGATGCACCCATGTTTTGAGTTGGATCGTCCAAGGAGTATCAGTGCTTGCGGGGTAACGGGTCGGTGTTTTCGGCGATTCGCTCCTTTCACTGTTGCTTGTTGTTTTCCGCGTGTTTTTCTGATGGACAGGACCTCAGGATTTGGAAACCACGGAAAACTTGAGTTCTTTTCCAAGCAGAATCATCTTGCAAGAAGGAAACAAGAAGCGCAACGGTACGTCCGTAACTTACTTGCGGGCACGAGGGAACCAGCGAGCGGTACCAAGGTACCGCTGGGGCGCGAGAGGGAACAGAGTATCTTGCACCAAGAATGCACTTTGAGGAAAGGTTTGGATCTGCAACGGAAATGTTATTGAAAAACATCATCGCAAGGCTTGACGCTGAACTGGAACGGCTGGAAGCTCTTCGCGAGATCGTCTCGGGTTTGGCACAGTCGCGCTTGCCTGATTTGCCTTTGATCAGCCCAAGCGAGCGAGAGAATATGAGAACGCATACAGTGACGGAGAGTTCTGGGGAGGCGCCGACGCTTCTTCCTACCATTTTGGCCCCAGTCAAACCGAGAATGCCGAGGGCGGTGCACCGGAAACCATTAGCAGAAAAGCGGGCGTTGCAGTCTGCCATCCCTTCCGCCCCCGTGGTGGTGTCGGCGGCGACGTTGGCCCGGGAGCGCGAGATGCGTCCGGCAACGCCCGCGCCGCGCAGGCCGGAACCGGTGCGGTTGGCAAAGCCCGTTGAGGAGGGGCCCAGCCTGGGAGCGCTGATTCGGGCGATGGAAACCCGGTCTGCCAAGCCGAACCTTTAGCAAGAAGGCGCAAGGGAAAGGATGTCTCCCTCGCAGAAGCCGCCGGGCCGCTCGATCGCGGCATAGATGCCGAGACGCCCTGCGTGCAACCGTGCGAGGTGCCGAAGAAGCGCGGGGTTGGGCTCGAGGGTGGCCGGATCGAGGGAGACCACGCGGCAGCGCGGAATGCGCTCAAGCAGGCGTAGCCGCGGCCCATTGCAGGTGCCAAGGTGGAGCACGGCGCCGGCCAGGTTGTCTTCCGCAAAGGGCGCCGGGTCGGTGAGGGTGATGATCAGGTTCGAGCGGAACCGTTGCGGGTCGACTGGGTAGCCAAGCTCCTGCTCGAGGCCAGCGAGGGTTGCCGTGGACACCAGCGCTACGGGACGCACGTCGGTCAGCGGGCGCGTGGGCGAAGGTAGCAGCGTGAGCTGTGCGCCTGGAGCCGCGAGGTGGGCCTGCAACTCTCTGTCCAGCGACGGCGAGGGCAGGGCGAACCGTTGGCCGCTGGGAGTGTGCACCTCCGGCGTTGGGGCGAGGCGCGCGGTGTAGCGCAGCATGGAGGTGCGTTCGGCGCTGCTGAGCAGCGGTTTGCCCTGCGGAGCGGCTGTCGAGGTGAAGGCGAAGTGCCGGTCGCCGACAAGGCCGTGGGCGTCGAAGGCGGCGGCTCGCAGGCGTTCGCCGGCCATGCTTTTCACGGGAAAGCGCCAGATTTCGGTAACGACGCCGATCCTCATGGCTGAACGGTACGGAGAGGTGGCGGAAGAAGCAAGCGTTCTACGGCAACATCTTGCCCGAAGAAGGGGTGGCGACTACTGAAGAAGCGAACGTTGTTGCTAGGACGGGAAGGGATCGCAGCGGAAGACCACTCGCCTCTAGCCGCGCGCATCACAAGCTCGCATGCCTCCCGGGTGAGGCTAGATGAGGGCAAGGGTGAACGGAACGGAAGCGCAGCACGTAGTGGTTGTGGGCGGGGGCTTTGGCGGACGGTATGCGGCGAAGCGCCTAGCGTTGCGCTTGCCGCCTGAGATGAGTATCACGTTGGTGGATCGTAACGACTACATGCTGTACACCCCCATGCTGACGGAGGTGGCGGGGCGTTCAGTCAGCGCGAAGCATGCACAAGCGCCGGTCTGGAAGTTGCCACGGCGGGTGCGCTTTGTGCAGGGCGAGGTGAAGGCGGCGGACCTGCGCGAGAAGACGGTTACGTTGGCGGACGGGCAGATTCTGCGGGGAGATCAAATCCTGTTTGCGCTGGGCTCAACGACCAACTACCGCCATGTCGAAGGCGCGCAGGAGTACAGCTTCAGCATGAAGACGCTGGACGACGCCCGGCGGGTGCAGACCTTGGCGCAACGGCAGGTGGAGCGGGCTGCCATGACCAGCGACCCGAAGGAACGCGCGTTGCTGCTCAGTTTTGTGGTCGCAGGCGGCGGGTATACCGGTGTGGAGACGATCGCAGCCTTGAATGATCTGGTGCGCGACACGGCTGAAGCGCACGGCATTCGGGCGGACGAGCTGAACCTGACCTTGATTGAGCCGGCGGAGCGCATCATGGCTGAGATGCCGGTGCGGCTGGGCGCGTACGGCTTGGGCGAGTTGCAGGTTTCGGGCATACGCGTGCACATGGGATCAGGAGTCCAGAAGGTGGAAGCGCAGGCGGTGACATTGACCGATGGGGAGGTGCTGCCGGCGGGGATGTTGATCTGGGACACGGGCATCATTCCGAACCCATTGGTGGAAAGCTTCGATTGCCCGCGTGGGAAGAAGGGTGGGATTACGACGGATAGTTGCTTTCAGGTGAAGGATCATGAAGGGATCTGGGCCATTGGCGACTGTGCTGAAGTTCCCAAGCCGAACGGTGGTGGGTTTTTCGAGCCGACCGCGCAAAATGCCACGCGGGAAGGCACGCTTGCGGCCGACAACATCGCCAGCGTGCTGCGTGGGCGAGCGCCGAAACCGTTTACCTACAAGCAAATCGGTGAGCTTGCTGTGATTTCGCGGCATCGCGGCGTGGCGCGGGTATATGGGGTGAATGTAAAGGGTGTGCCGGCGTGGCTGCTTTGGCGAGCCATTTATATTGCGAAGATGCCCGGCGTGCGGCAGAAGCTGGGCCTCGTGTGGGACTACCTGTGTTTGGCCTTTGGGCGGAAGTATGTTTCGGCGCAGTGGCGGCTTGAGAGCCCGCAGGCGATGGCGCCCAAGCGGCTCGCGTAGCGGCGGGGCCGCTTATACTCAAAGCCGCTGGGAAAGATTTGGCAGCGATGCCTGCCGCAAGGAGACGGAAATGCAGATTGCGATGGTCGGTTTAGGGCGTATGGGCGCCAACATGGTGCGCCGC
>CAXTTZ010000306.1:0-3459 GCA_964247325.1 uncultured Acidobacteriaceae bacterium
GTGGGGGACGATGCCGTGGCCGAGGTTGAAGATGTGGCCGGGGCGGTTGGCGGCTAGGGCGAGGATTTCGCGGGTGCGGGCTTCGAGGACCGGAAGCGGGGCAAAGAGCGTGATGGGGTCGAGATTGCCTTGGATGGCGACGTTGGGGCCGGCGGCGCGCCAGCCATGGTCGAGGGGGATGCGCCAGTCGAGGCCGAGGACGTCGGCGCCGGTTTCGCGCATGGCGGGCAGCAGCGTGGCGGTGTCGACGCCGAAGTAGATGACAGGGACGCCGAGGGCTTGGACGCGGCGGACGAGCTCGGTGGTGGCGGGGAGGACGAACTCGCGGAAGTCGGGCACGGACAGGGCGCCGACCCAGGAGTCGAAGATTTGAATGACGTCGGCGCCGGCTTCGACCTGTTGGGCGGCATAGGCGGTGAGGACGGTGAGGAGCTTTTCGGTGAGCAGGGGCCAAGCGCGGCTTTCGGGGGCGCCACGGAGAGCGGAGCTGTACATGAGGCGCTTGGTTTCGATGTAGTTGCGGGACGAGCCGCCTTCGATCATGTAGCTGGCGAGGGTAAAGGGAGCGCCGAGAAAGCCGATCATGCCGAGGCGATCGCCTTGTGGATGGCTTTCCGGAAATTCGGGTGGCCGGGGCGCGGCGAAGTGTTTCGCGACGCGGCTGATGGCTTCGGCGACGTAGCCGAGCTCGGCAGCGCGGTCGGTTTGGAGGGCTTCGACCTGGGCGAGGGTGCGGATAGGGTGGTGGACGACAGGGCCTTCGCCGTTGACGAACTCGAAGTCGAGGCCCATGGGGGTGAACGGGAGCAGGAGGTCGGCGAAGATGATGGCGGCATCGACGCCGAGGCGTTCGGCGGCAGTGACAGTGACCTCGGCGGCGAGGGCGGGGGTGCGGCAGATATCGAGCAGTGAGTGGTGGCGGCGGACGGCCATGTACTCAGGCATGTAGCGGCCGGCCTGACGGAGCAGCCAGATGGGGGTGCGGTCGACGGGCTGGCGGAGGCAGGCGCGCACAAAACGGCTGCTGCCCTGCCCTGCGCTGGGGTGCTCTCCTTGCATAAGGATCTCCGGTTATGAGCGTAGCACTTGGACGGGGGAGGGTGGAGCGGCGAACGGGAAGGCGGAGTGTCTTCGGCAAGGAGACGAACGGCCGCGGGATGGCGATACCTTTGTGGGGGCTAATAGCCTTGGCGGCGGTGGCCGACGTAGGGGCGGAAGGGGATGGTGTAGGTGAGGCCGACCAGGCCTAGGACGGGCTGAAAGGCATAGGTGCCGGTATTCCAGCGCTGGCCCTGGAGGTCGAGCTTGAGGGCGAAGTTGGGAGAAAGGCCGAGGTCGACGCCGCCGCCGTAGTTATAAACGACGGAATTGTCGCCGGTGTAGCCGATGCTGTGGGGGAAGTGGATGGTGCCGGGGCCGACGAGGAAGTCGCCGTAGGGGCGCAGGCGGCCGAAGGGGGCCATGACGCAGAGGCCGAAGACATAGGAGCGCTCGTTGGCGATGGAGCCGTAGTTGAAGTTGGCGCGGAGCTCGAGGGAGGGCGCGATGGGGAGGCGTTGGATGTAGCGGGTGAAGTCGAGGCCGAAGGCGCCGCCGGTGTTGCTGCCAGGGCGGTAGTCGGGGTGGGCGTACTCGAAGCCACCAAAGACGGAGACGTCGGCGGACTTGTCGGCGGTGCGGCGGGCTTGGGCAGCGGCGGGCGGTGGCGGGGCGGCGAGGGCGAGGCCGAGAAGCGGTAAGAAGGCACGTTGGGGGTGAAGACGAAGCATGTCACTACCATAGACGGGGCAGAGCGGCCGTCGGAGGTGAAGGTTGTAAAGATCAGAAAAGAGTGCAGAGGTCGGGGTTGGACTGGCCGTTTGTGGTGCTTTCGTTGCATTGTGCAGCGGGGTGGCGGCGGGTGTAATGAGGGGTATCCAGTCTGGCGTGGCAAGCGCCGAGGCATACCGTGGGGCGGTGAAAGGTTCTCGCTGAGGCGAGAAAACCCCGGGGTAGGAGCCCCGGGGTTTTCAGATTGGAGGTGATGAGGATGCAGCGCATGAAAGTGCGTTGCAAGTGGTCGATTGAGGCGCCCACCCATGTGGTGATCACGCTCATTTCGGCTATTGCGGCGTTGATTGCAACAGTTGCGAATCTGTTGCTACAACGCTAGTCATCAACCGGACCTGCCTGAACTGTTTGCCAAAGGGCAGGTCCGCTCTTTGTAAGATGCATGGTTGGAGGAGGGTTTGTAAAGAAAATTATGAGAGGCGGTGCGAGCGGCGGGAAAAAGAGTGAAGCAAGCCGGCAGTGCGGCTTGGCTCCGTTTGCGGCTACACTGTTGCGAGATCACAGCCGAGGAACTGTTGGAAGCCGCGTATTGTTTGCGTTTTCCGATCGCCTGGCTCCTATGCCCTATGAAGGACGAATTACAAACCCTATGCCGAATTATCTAGAGCTTCCCGTCGGGCCGAAGGCCCCTGAGTTGGTCAACGCTGTGATTGAGATACCGCGGGATTGCGGCACAAAGTACGAGTATGACAAGACGCTGCAGGTATTTCGCTTAGACCGCAACCTGTTTTCGCCGGTGCACTACCCCGGAGACTATGGCTTTATCCCGAGCACGCTGGGCGACGACGGCGACCCGCTGGATGTGCTGGTGATGGTGGACACGCCGAGCTTTCCTGGTTGCCTGATGGAGGTGCGGCCGATCGGCGCGCTGGATATGGTCGACCAAGGGCAGGGCGATGAGAAGATCCTGTGCGTGGGGAGCGGCAATCCGCGCTTCAACGACATCACGGAGTATTCACAGATTTATCCGCACATTTTGAAGGAGATCACGCACTTTTTCTCGATCTATAAGGACCTGGAAGGCAAGCGGGTCGAGGTGCGAGGATGGCGCGATGCAAGCGTGGCGCGAGAGATTATTGTGAAAGCGCAGCAGGCATTTCTAGACGCAAAGAAGAGCTAAGGTAGTACGCGTCGGGGCAAGCCCTTGCCCAGCCAGTAAATCCCGGCTCCGGTGAGCGCCACGCCGAGGGCGAAGAGCGGCGCGGGCAGTGAGCCGACGTGCTCGCCACGCGCGGCGGCAATGGCAAAGGCGATGAGGAGGGCGGGGCCCACGCCGACCGCAATGCTGCCGAAGGCGCCGCCGGGGACGCGGAAGGGCCGGAGAAGATTAGGTTCGCGGCGGCGCAGTACGGCTAGTGCGATGAACTCGAGCAAAAGCGAAGCGCCGTAGAGGACAAGATCGATCGAGATGAGGCGCTCGAAACTGAAGCGTAGGGCGAGGGCCCAAAGCGCGGCGCAGGCGACCAGAGCGGCCACGGGCACGCCGCGTGTGTTTTCGCGGGCGAAGACGCGGGGCAGGAGGCCGTCCTGCGCCATGGCGAATGGGACGCGCGCGTAGCTCATCATCAGCGGGTTGAACATGCCGACGCCGTTGATCGTGCCGCCGAGCACGACCGCAAGGGCCAGGGA
>CAXTTZ010000307.1:0-3455 GCA_964247325.1 uncultured Acidobacteriaceae bacterium
AGGGGAGGGTTTGAAGGTTTCGGCGGGCAGAGAAGCAGGGTTCCCTTCGGGAATGACAGGCAAAAGGGACAAGAGCAGAAGCAAGAGCAAAGGAAAAAGGGGGACGTGGTGGGGAAGGCTGGGTTTAGCGCATAAGGGAAGGGCGGGTTAGCGCACGGCTAGGCTGTCTAGCCAGGAGAAGAACTCGGGGAAGGAGATGCTGGCGGCTTGGGCGTTGGTGATTTCGGTGTCGCCGGAGGCGCGGAGGGCGGCGATGCTGAAGGCCATGGCGATGCGGTGGTCGTCGCCGGAGTCGAGCGTAGCGCCGTGGAGTTGCTGGTTGCCGGGGATGTCCATGCCGTCGTCGTGCTCGGTGACGTGGGCGCCCATGGCGCGAAGATTGCGAACGGTGAGGGCGATGCGGTCGGACTCTTTGACGCGAAGCTCGCGGGCGTCGCGGATGCGGATGCCATTGGGCGTGTACGGGGCGATAGCGGCCAGAACGGGGAGCTCGTCGATGAGCTGAGCGGCGAGGGCGCCGGAGAGATCGACCCCTTGGAGGCCGGAGGACTTGCGCTGCACTTGGATCGTGCCAGCCATTTCGCCGTGGTGTTCGAGGACCTCGAGCATCTTGATGCTGCCGCCCATCAAGGCGATGACGTCGAGCAGCGAAGCGCGGGTGGGGTTGAGGCCGAGGCCGTCGAGCACGAGGTTGGAGTCGGGGAAGAGGAGGGCGGCGCAGAGGAAAAAGGCGGCCGAGGAGATGTCTCCGGGGATGGTGAGGTCGAGGGCTCGGAGCGGCTGGCCGCCGGGGATGAGGAGGTGCGATGGGCCGGCCTGGTCTTGGCGGGGGTCTTCGCGGCGAAGTTCGGCGCCAAAGGCGCGTAGAGCATGCTCGGTGTGGTCGCGGGTGCGAACCATTTCGGCGAGCGCGGTGGTACCTTCGGCTTGGAGGCCGGCAAAGAGAACGGCGGTTTTGACTTGCGCGCTGGCGATAGGGGTTTCAAAGGTGATGGCGCGCAGCGGGCCGCCGTGGACGGTCATGGGGGCGTGACCGTCGGTGAGGTCTATGCGCGCGCCCATCTGGGTGAGCGGCATGCGGATGCGCTCCATGGGGCGTTGAGTAAGGGAGCGGTCACCGATGAAGCGAAAGGTGCCGGGCTGCGGGGCGACGAGGCCGGCGAGCATGCGCATCGTAGAGCCGGAGTTGCCGCAATCGAGATGTCCCGTGGGTGGTCGGAGGCGGCCGGCTGTGCCTTGGACGATGACGGTGCGGTTTTCAGTAGAAACCTCGGCGCCGAGGGCCTGCATGCAGCTGAGCGTGGAGTGCGGGTCGGCGCCGGTGGAGAAGTTTTCGAGCCGCGAGGTACCTTCGGCGAAGGCGGCGAGCATGGCGTAGCGGTGCGAGATGGATTTGTCGCCGGGCAGGGCGAGGGAGCCGCGCAAGGAGCGGGCAGGGCGGATAACGCGGGTTTCAGGAGCGGCGGCGGGCATTCGATGATGGTAGCTGAGCGGTGTGGGGATCGAAAGGTGAATGCCCCCAGGCGAAAGCGAATGCAGTGGGTGAAAAGGCAAACGCAGGGTACGCGGAGTACGCTGCGTTTGCGCGGGGTTTGTTCTGCGGAGCGTTGGGTTAACGTGGTGGTGATGGCTGCTATTTGACGGCCGGGACAGGGCGGAGATCGATTTGGCGCGCGATGAGGCGATCGACCCAGCGGCGCGGCAGGAGGTTGGGCAGAGTCCAGTTTTTAAGGCGTTGTGGAACGACGCTGTAGCGCACGCTAGGTTTGGTGGCGGTGAGCGCTTTCAAGACAACTTTGCCAAGATGTTCCGGCGTGAAACCCTTTCGGCCCTCAGCGAGCATGAAGTTCTTGAAGTTAGCAAGTGGCTTGGCGTAGGGGGTCGCGGCGTAGGGGGCGAGGTCGACGGCTCCTGCCTTGTCCCAGATAGCGGTCGTAACCGAGCCCGGCGCGATGATGATGGTGTCGATGCCGAAGACCGCGAGTTCTCGGCGCAGGGACTCCGACATTCCTTCAAGTGCATGTTTGGAAGCAGCATAAGCGCCCAAAAACGGCGCAGCTATGGTGCCCCCAACCGAGCTGATATTGAGGAGGCGGCCGGGTTTTGCGGCACCCTTTGCGCGCAGCAGTGGGGCAAAAGCCCTGGTAGTGATCAGTGGGCCGAAGAGGTTGATCTCGATCTGCTGTCGAAATTCTGTGAGCGGTTGATAAAGCAGCGGACCGACGAGGCACACGCCGGCATTGTTGACCAGACCGGCGAGGGCTTCGCTACCGAGTTGTTCTTCGACAAGGGCAGCGGCACGTTCAACGGCGGCTTCGTCAGTGATATCGAAGAGCAAGGGAGTGAAGTTTGAGCCGAATTCTGCTTGAAGGCGAGCGGCGTCCTCGGGTTTGCGCACGCTGCCGAAGACGCGGTAGCCGTGCTCGAGAAGCACCTTGGTGATGCCCCAGCCGATGCCTGTGGAGACTCCTGTAACGACGACGCTTTTCATGGTTTTTCTCCGTGCGGGCTTGTGGGTGCAGCGAACCTCAGCCCAATGATGGACAGTGTATACCTTTATTGTGTGTGGCGTACACCTTCACCGAAGAGATAGAGTGTAAATGATGCCATACCCATCAAAGACGAGCCGTGAAGCCATCCTAGAGGCTGCCGTGCAGCAAGTGGAGCGGGAAGGGGTGGAGAAGCTTTCCTTACGCGCGCTGGCGCAAGGGCTGGAGGTGGCGCCAAATGCGCTGTACCGGTATTTCGCTGACCGCGCGCACTTGGAGGCAGCCATCGCGAGTGAGGGGCTGGTGCGCTTGCACACAGCTATGGCGCATGCCGCGGCGAATGGCGACGCGGAGCAGGCAGTGCGGCGCATGGCGAAGGCGTATGTAGCCTTTGCGCAGAAACATCCTGCGCTGTATGCCGTTTCGATGACCCCGCAGGTGCCATGCGCCGGAGAGTCAGCGCATGAGGCGATGTGGCTCTTTACCGTGGGGCTGATGGCGAGGCTGACAGGCGCGGCTAAAGCGCCGGAGGCCGCGGTGGCGCTGTGGGCGTTTTTGCACGGCATGGTGCTGCTGGAGCATGGTGGCGCGTTGGGTGCGCGTAAACCGCGGGCGGGGTTCGCGTTTGGGTTGGAGGCATTTTTAGCGGGATTGCCGCGAGGAAGGACTGTACTTTTAGGCTAGCGGAGGCTAGTGCGAGCAGATAGTTTAACCAGGGCGGGTTCTGCAGGAGGTTGGAAAATGAGGTTAGGGGAGTGATATTGGCGACTTGCTCGCGTGCCGCATCGCCGGGTAAGAAGCAGGTCTCTCCGCTACGCGAAACGGTGAAACTGTTTCGCTCCGGTCGAGATGACAGGGTTTGAGTTGGGGGAGGAAAGCAGATTCCCTTCGGGAATGACAACAAGAAAAGGGCAGCAGTGACAGCGAGTTTGTTTCGTTACTGCTTGTAGATGCGAGACTCCCAGG
>CAXTTZ010000308.1:0-3381 GCA_964247325.1 uncultured Acidobacteriaceae bacterium
GGCTACAGGTGTGGCAGTTGAGTTCACAGGCGAGGCGCGGGGGTATGAGTGGATGGTGGTGGCCGAGGCGGAGGATCGGCGGGAAAAGCCCTTGCCGGTGGTGCGCAGAACGGCACGGATTGAGCCGGAGTGGCTTTTGGAGCTGTTTCCCGAGCGGGTGCGGGCGGAAAGCGCGGCTGTGTGGAACCGGGCGGCGGAGCGGGTGGAGGCGGTGAGTGCGCTGGTGTACGAAGAGCTGGTGCTGGAAGAGTCGCGCGACGGCCGGGCCGAGCCGGAAGAAACGGCGGAGTTGTTATTTCGGGAGGCGATGGCCGCCGGGGTGGAGCGGTTTGTGGATGGCGAGGCGCTGGCGCGGTTGCTGGCGCGAGTGGAGTTTGCGGGGCTGCCGGCGCCGGATGTCGCAGGGGCGCTGCGCGAAGCGTGCGAAGGCCGGGCGAGCTTTGCGGAGTTGCGGAAGGCGGGGTTGCTGGCGGCACTGGAGGCGAAGGTGGGAGTAGGGCCGTTAGCTGCGTGGGCGCCGTCGACGCTGGAATTGAAGGGCGGGCGGCGAACGGCGGTGCAGTACGAGCGAGGCAAACCGCCTTGGATCGCGTCGCGGCTGCAGGACTTCTTTGGCATGCGGGAGACGCCGCGGTTGGGACGGGACCGGGTGCCGGTGGTGGTGCACCTGCTCGCGCCCAATGGACGGGCCGTGCAGACGACGGCGGATTTGGCGGGGTTCTGGGAAAGGCTATACCCGCAGGTGCGGCGAGAGTTGATGCGGCGGTACCCGCGGCATGCCTGGCCGGAGCGGGTTTGAGGATGGCCGGAGGGGGAACCTATGAGCGCTATTGGCGAGAGGCAGGTTCCCGTCAGGAATGACAACAAGAAAGGCAGAAGCAACAGCAAAGGCAAACGCAGGTTCGCTTCGGAAATGACAAGCTAAAAGGGTAAAGGCAAAGGTAAAAGCAAAGGTCGACGCGACGGGCGCTAAAACGCTAAGTGGCGCGACGGGGACGAAGGCTGGGTTGGCGGTTACTAAGGATTTAGAAGGATGTTTGGTGGGCGATGTAGAATAGTGGGCTGTGCCTAGCTTGCTCCAACCCGCGCGGAAGAAAAAAGGTTTGGTGCTGCGCGTTCGGACGGGGCCGCGGTCGCCGGTGTGGGGGGCAATGCGGCAGTTTCCATTTCGGACGCCGCGCGGGGTGGATGAGCGAACGGCGGGGCGAGCGGCATTCTATTTGTTGCTAGGGACATGTGCGATATTTGGGGTGATGCTGGGATTGCTGCTGACCTTTGCCATCAACCTACCGCAGATGACGGAGCTGGAGCACTACCGGCCGAGCACAACGACCGAGCTGTATGACGTGCACGGGAAGATCTTCGGGTCCTTTGCCTCGGAACGACGGGTAGTGGTGCCGTACTCGGCAATTCCGCCGGTGCTGCGCGAGGCCATTCTGTCCATCGAAGATAAGAACTTCGAGGGCAATGGCGGGGTGAACTTTGTGCGCGTGCTAGGGGCGGCGTATGAGGATTTGCACTCGAAGGGCAAGGCGCAGGGTGCCTCGACGCTGACGATGCAACTTGCACGAAACCTGTTTTTGTCGTCGGAAAAGACGTATGGGCGCAAGCTGCAGGAGATGTTTTTGACCTTGCAGATCGAGCGGCACTTTACGAAAGACCAGATCTTTACGCTCTATGCGAACCAGATCTATTTGGGGCGTGGGACGTACGGGTTTGAAGCGGGGTCGGAGTATTACTTTTCGAAGCACGCGCGGCAGTTGACACTGGCCGAGGCGGCGCTGCTGGCGGCTTTGCCCAAGGGGCCGGAGTATTATTCGCCGGTGCGCTTTCCGGAGCGGGCGCTGCGGCGGCGCAACCTTGTGCTGGACGAGATGTTGCGGGACGGCAAGATCACAGCGGCGCAAGCGCAGGCGGCGCAGCTCGAGCCGCTGGGGCTGCACCTGGAAACGCCGCCGAACACGGAGGCGCCGTACTTTGTGGAGGAGGTGCGGCGGCAGCTGGAGCGCGAATACGGCGTGGACCAGGTGCACGGCGCGGGGTTGCGGGTGTATACGACGTTGGATTTGGATTTACAGCATGTGGCGGAAAAGTCACTGCTGGATGGGGTAGCGACCTATGAGCGGCGGCATGGGTGGAAGGGCAAGCTGCCAACGATTGCGAACACAGCGTATGACCTCGAAACGTATAAGCACCCGGACTGGACGGGCAAGCTGGCCGATGGAGGGTACACCCATGCGCTGGTGATGACGGTATCGGCGGCCAAGATGACAGTGCGGGTGGGTCAGGTACGGGCGACGCTGACGCCGCCGGACTGGGCGTGGACGCAGCACTTCCGCGCGACGGATCTGGCGAGCCCTGGCGACGTGGTGTACGTGCGGGTGGAGAGCGGGGCGGCCACGGGGCAGCCGCATTTCGTGCTGGAGCAGGATTCGGGGGCGCAGGCATCACTGATGGCGGTCGACAACTCGAACGGCGAGGTGTTGGCGATGGTGGGCGGGCGCGATTACGCGATCTCGCAGTTCAACCGGGCGACGCAGTCGATGCGACAGGTGGGGTCTTCGTTTAAGCCGTATGACTACACGGCGGCGTTTGAGGCAGGGGCGAAGCCGTATGACGCGATCTCGGATAGTCCAACGACCTTTTACACGGCAAGTGGACCGTACACGCCGCACGACTATGAGAAGGGGTATCGCGGGTCGATGACGATGATCGATGCGTTTGCGGAGTCGCGGAATATCCCGGCGCTGCGGATTGCCGATCGGGTAGGAATCAAGAAGGTAATTGAGGTGGCGCGGCGGTTTGGGGTAACCGCGCCGATGCCGAACTACCTACCGGTGGCCATTGGCGCGGCGGACATCACGCTGGCGGAGCAGGTGGGGGCGTATTCGGTGTTTCCAAACGACGGCATCCGGATTGCGCCGCACTACATCAAGCGGGCGACGCAGGCCGATGGGCAGCCGCTCGAGACCAAGCCGCCGGCGGTACGCGAGGTAATTTCGGTCGATATCGCGCGCAAGATGATGCTGCTGCTGGAGTCGGTGGTGCAGCGGGGAACGGCGGCGACTGCGAGTGGGGAGCTGCACCATCCGTTGGGCGGCAAAACGGGAACGACGAACGGGTATACCGATGCCTGGTTTTTAGGGTTTTCGCCGTCGGTAACGTGCGGCACGTGGATCGGGTTTGATAACCGTGAGTCGCTGGGGGAGAAGGAGACAGGGGCGCGGGCGGCATTACCGATTTGGATCGGGTTTATGAAGGCAGCGATCGCGGACAAGCCGAATGAGCAGTTCTTGCGGGCGGGGGCGCCGAAGAAGCGGTTAGAGGTGGCAGTGTCGAAAGCGGAGAGCGCCGCTGATGATGCGCGTCATCCGCATCATC
>CAXTTZ010000309.1:0-3348 GCA_964247325.1 uncultured Acidobacteriaceae bacterium
CCTGTACACCGTTCAGGTGCTCAAGCTCAGCGAGATGCGGGGTCCCGCCTCCGAGGCGCAACTGCTCTTCTTTGAGTCGGACGAAAGCCAAGCCGCCCGCGCCAAGGCGCAAGAGGAGCGTAAGTCCCTGTTCAGCTTTGAGCGCTTGCCGGCCCTGAAACCTACCGGCAAAGACCGCCGCCAGCTCAGCCGCTTGCGCGGCCGCGGCTAAGCGCAACCGGTCCCCGCACGCCCCACGCGCTACCATAAGGTGTTTGCCTTCGGCGCTCGAAGGCCGAAGGAGCCGCCCCGCACGATGTCCGCCGCCACCCTCCCAGCATGTTCCACCGGGCCCTCCACCACGCTTCCGCGCACCATGCGCGCCCTCGTCAAAGCCACTGCGGCGCCCGGCATGGAAATGCGCGAGGTGCCCGTGCCGGCCATCGGTCCCGATGACGTGCTGATCGCCGTCGAAACCGCCTCAGTCTGCGGCACCGACCTCCACATCTTCCAGTGGGACCCGTGGGCGCAGCACCGCATCAAGCCGCCCTACATCCCCGGACACGAGTTTTCGGGCACCGTCGCGGCGGTCGGCGAGCGCGTCACCAGCGTCCGGCCCGGCGACTTTGTCTCCGCGGAGATGCACATCGCCTGCGGCCACTGCTTGCAGTGCCGCACCGGCCAAGCGCACGTCTGTCAGTTCGTTAAAATCCTCGGGGTCGATGGTGACGGCGCCTTTGCCGATTTCGTCCGCATCCCCGCCGGCAACGTGTGGAAGCTCGACCCGGCCATCCCGCGCGATTGGGGCTCGCTCTTTGACCCGTTCGGCAACGCCGTGCACACCGTGCTTTCCGGCCCGGTCGCCGCGCAAACGGTGCTGGTCACCGGCTGCGGGCCTATCGGACTCTTCTCGATCGCCGTCGCCAAGGCCTGCGGCGCCGCCCGCGTCTTCGCCATCGAGCCCAACACGGGCCGCCGCGAACTCGCCCGTCAAATGGGCGCTGACACCCTGCTCGACCCCCGCGACCCCGCCACCGAGCCGCTCCTCCTGCAAGCCACGGGCAATAACGGCGTCGATGTGCTGCTCGAAATGTCTGGCCACCCCGAGGCCATCCGCCAGGGCTTTCGCCTCCTCCGCAACGGCGGCCGCGCCTCGCTGCTCGGCCTGCCCTCCCAGCCCGTCGAACTAGACCTCGCCGACGCGGTCATCTTCAAAGGCGCCACCGTGCACGGCATCAACGGCCGCAGAATGTACGAAACCTGGCTTCAGTCCGAAGCCCTGCTGCGCGACGGCCGCATCAACCTCGACCCCGTCATCACCCACCGCCTACCACTCGCCGAGTTCGACCATGCCATGCACCTACTCGCATCAGGCGAGGCCAGCAAAATCCTGCTGCAGGTCCGGCGGTAAAGTATTCTGCTATCGCTGTAGTCGCTGCCTTGTTTTTCTGGTTGTCATTCCCGAAGGGAACCTGCTGTATTGCCGAACCAGGACTGTATCTGAACCTAAAAACTTAGGTGCTATCGACCTGTAGGAAGGGCACGGCTTCAGCCGTGCCGCAACCTGGCTGGCCTTTCCAGAGGCTTCAGCCCCCGAGGTGGGCTTGGGCAGACAGGCCTCAGCGGCAAACGCCGCTTGCGACAGCAGATCCCTCGGCTGCGCTACGGGATGACAGTAAGAAGAGAATTGCACAGATACCTTTAAAGGTAACCATAGCTTATAAAAGGTAATCACAGGTTCTAACTGCGAAACTTGGCTTGCACTGGACCTTACACTGGACCAGGAGCAGCGCAAAGCACCGTATGAAGCTGCCTTCCTACTTTGTCTCGTCCACCCAGTACGTGCTTCGTGCCTTGAGAATCCATTCTGGCCGGTTCTTCAACTTCACTTCCAGCGCATGCAGCCCCGCGTGTGGCGTTTGCGGCACAAAGCTCAGCACATAATGGTTCGGGACGTCGTTCGAGATCGTCGCCAGTCCCTGCGCCAGCGAGCGCGCGTCTTTGAATGCGAAGTACTCGCCTCCGGTCAGCCGCGCGACCGTCTCCGGCACGTTACGTTCCATGCCGTCGCGTGCCGCGATGAATGCCATGCGCGCGATGCGCAACGGCGGAAGGAGGTCTTCCGCGCAGTCCAGCGCCTGCACGGTGCGGTGGCCGTGCGCATCCGGATCGGCGCCCGGCTCGCGGCTCATGCAGCCGCCCGCAGCATACGGCGTGCGCGAGTATTGGGTGCCCTTCACTGGCAATGGCAGCTTCGCGCCTTCATGCTTCAGCGCGGCTTTTGTGGTGGAAAACGCAAAGCTGTAAATCGACGTGTTCGTGTCGCCCACGGCGCGCAGCGCCTCTTGGAGGCTCGTTGCGCTGCCGCGATCCGCCGTTTCGCTTAGTAGCAGCACGGCCCGGCGATACGTCGCCGGCTGCTTACGCAGGAGGTCTAGCGCAAACTGCAAACCGTCCAGCATCGCAGCCCCCTGATCGCCTGCTTCGAGCTCATGGAGCGCGTCGGCAGCTTCGTCTGTGTAACTGGTTAACGGTTGCTCCACGTGCGGCGCGCTGTCGAAACTGACCACCGCCACCCGATGCGGCACCGCGCCGATCACCGCATCTAGCACGGCGTCGAGCTGGCGGTAGTCGCGCAGGTGCGCCTCTCCTTGCCCGCCGGTTTGCGCTAGCACGACCAGCGCGAGCGGCTGCGCATCGGTGTCCGGCTCCAACCGTAAGGGCTGCGGCACGCCGTCATCGGTCAGCACAAAGTCCTCCGCCGCAAGAGACAACACCAGCTCGCCCGCTTTGGTCTTTACCAGCGCCGGCACCAGTACCAGGGACGATTGCACGGTCAGGGTCGCCGTGGGCGGCGTAGAAGCAGAGGTTTGCGCTTGCAGGGGCAGGCCCGCGCAAAGACCGGCAACCACCGACGCTCTCCATCGCACGCGCATACCGTTCACACCTTTACCCTACTTGGGTCCCGTCGTCGGGCTGGGCTGAGCCGGTTGCGTGCTGCCCGTGGCACCCTGTGTCGGTTGGGTCGTTGTGGAGGTGCCATTCAGCACCGCCTTGGGCGAGTTCGGATCCATCTGATCTGCGCTGGGCACGTTGGCTGGCACAGGGTTGGGCTGCGGCGTCGGGTGCTGCTGCACGTTGCTGGTCCCCGACCGGCCCCGATCCTGCCCGCCGCCCTGGCTTGTGTCGCTGTGGCAGCCCACCATCGCCACGGTTACGGCCATCGCCGCACCTGCAAGTCTTTGTGCCAAACTCGAAATGTCCATACATATCACCTGCCGTATCAGATGCCCTCGACATCCCTGACCGGAGTATCCTCGAGCTACCATGCCTGCCGCGACCCCCGTTCCGCAAGCCCCTGCCTGTGAC
>CAXTTZ010000310.1:0-3318 GCA_964247325.1 uncultured Acidobacteriaceae bacterium
GCTTCGGCTTCGCCGGGGATAGACCCGCGCAAGCCGCCGGCGGCCAAGCCGGGCGCGCTGACCTTGCAACAGGTGGTGGATCGCGCCCGGGCGAGCAACCCGACGCTGCTGGCGGCGGAGGCGAACCTGCGCAGCGTGCGGGCACAGGAGATTCAAGCAGCGGTGCGGGCAAATCCGTACTTCGGCGTGGCGGGCACGGAGGTGACGGCGACGGCGAACGGGGTGAATAACCCATATGCGTATTCGGCGCAGATTTCGCGGCTGTTTGAGCGCGGAAACAAGCGTGGCTACCGGATCGAGGATGCGCGAGCGACGACGGCGCAGACCGGGGCGCAGTTGCAGGATACGATCCGGCAGACGGTGTTGCAGGTGCGGACGGCGTTTACGCATATGCTGTTTGCCAAGCAGTCGCTAGAGCTGTCGCAGGCGCAGTTGGCGGACTTTCGGCATGAGGTGGAGATTGCCAATGACCGGTACAAGGCGGGCGATCTGGGACGGCTGGATTTTGAGCGGCTCGATTTGCAGCTAGGGTCGTTTGAATCGGACACGGCGAACGATCAGATTGCGCTGGAACAGGCTTCGGATCAACTGCAAACGCTGATCGGGATTACGACGCCGACGGCGAGCTTTGATATTGCGGGCGACATTGTGCCGCCGACGGTGCGCGAAACGCGGGAGCAATTGACACAGCAGGCGCTGGCCTCGCGGCCGGATTTGCAGGCAGCGCAGCAGGGCGTGACGGCAGCGCAGGCGGCGTATCGGCTGGCGTTGGCGAACGGGACGGCTGATCCGACCATTGAGCTCGAGTACGAACGGACGCCGGAGGGCGCGGGGTTCAATCCGAACTCGTTTGGGTTCAACGTGAATGTGCCGCTGCGGATCTTTGACAATAACCAAGGCAACAAGGAGACGGCGCGGTTGACGATCGACGCGGCGCAGCTCACGGTACAGGCGACGCGCAACCAGGTGGTGTCGGATGTGGCGCAGGCATACGTGGCGTATGCGCAGGCGCGGACGCTGGCGGACCGGTACGGGAACCACTATCTGGATGAAAGCGCGGATGTGCTGGGGATTGCGCGGTTTGCGTTTGACCATGGAGGGATTGCGTTGATCGATTACCTGGATTCGCTGCGCGATGCGCGCTCGTCGACGTCGAATGCGCTGAACGCGTATCAGCAGACGTGGGTGGCGATTCATCAACTGAGCGAGTCGAGCGCGACGGAGCTGATTCCGTAGATCAGGGAATTTTCGGGTTGATCGGGCTGGGTTGAGGCGGGATAATGCGGGTAGGAGCGTGCCCGATGCCTCAGATCAGTGTGACGATTACGGAAGCCCAGGCAGAGATGCTGGCGGCGGCGGTGGCGGCGGGCGAGTACGCGAGTGCGAGTGAGGCGTTGGCGGAGGCCTTGGCGCATTGGGAAGAAGAGCGGTACGCGCAGAGCCCAGGGGCGCTTACGAGCGAGGAGTTGCGGGTGCTTTGGGATGAGGGGATTGCGAGTGGGTCAGCTGGAGCAATCGATTTCGATGAGGTTTTACTAGAGGCTCACGAACGCCTACAAAGTCTGGTGCGCCGCACGGCATGAGTGTAGAGCTGACCTGGGCTGTAAGAGCTCGCAGGGATCTTGTGGACATCCAGGTTTGGATGGGTATGCACAACCCAGCAGCAGCTGATCGCGTGTATAAAGCCATTGTTTCTCGAGCGCTTGCGCTTCGAGAGGCGCCTTTTGTAGGGAGACGGCGACCGGAGATTGATCCCAAAACGCGTTCTGTCGTCGTGAAGCCGTACCTTATCCTGTACCGAACGAATCCGGATGCAAGAACGGATGATGAGTCAGCGATCAAGGTGGAAATTGTGCGTGTGGTGCATGGAAGCCGGAGGTTGAACGATCTGTTCTGAAGCGGGTTGCTCGTTTTACAATCAGAGTGATGAGTGAACAGACAGCTACAGCCGTTGCCGACGCGCCAGCCGCGAGTGCGGCGCCTAAGCCGCATGCGACCAAGTACACGCGCAACCAGCCTTACGCGTCGCGGGTGTTGCGCAACGACCGGTTGACGGGGCCGGAGAGCGAAAAAGAGACCATCCACATCGAGCTGGAGGTTGAAGATGGGATGAGCTACACGCCCGGCGATGCGGTGGGGATTGTGCCGACCAATCGCGAGGCGCAGGTGATGGAGGTGCTGGAAGCGCTGGGATATACGGGGACCGAGCGCGTGCTGGACCACTACAAGGTTGAGACGGACGTGCATGATGCGCTGACGACGCGGCTGGGTATCGGCAAGCTGGCGCGCGGCAGCGTGAACCAGTACGCGAAGCTGTTTGGCGATGCGGTGCCGCAGGGGTTAAAGGCGCTGCAGGGGCAGGAGAACAAGGCCGCGGCCGAAGAGTATGTGTGGGGGCGCGAGTTTGTGGATCTCGTGCGCGAGTTTCCGGGGGCGATCACGGAGCCGCAGCAGTTATTTACGGTGCTGCAGCGCTTGACGCCACGGATGTACTCGATTGCAAGCTCGCAGGCGGCGCACCCGGGCGAGGTGCACACGACGGTGCGCGTGATTCGCTACCATGCGCACGGGATGGACCGGCAGGGCGTGTGCTCGGGGCATATGGGCGAGCGGGCGCCGGTCGGGGGCACGCTGCCGATCTTTTTGCACGAGAACAACGCGTTCCGGCTTCCGGAAGAGGCAGAGGCGCCGGTCATCATGATTGGGCCGGGGACGGGGATTGCGCCGTTTCGGGCGTTTTTGGAGCACCGGCAAGCGTTAGGGGAACGCGGGCCGATGTGGCTGTTCTTTGGGGAGCAGCGGCGGGTTTCGGACTTTTTGTACAAGGAGCAGTTTGAGGCGATGCTGCGCGACGGTTCGCTGACCAAGCTGGATACGGCGTTTTCACGCGACACGGGCAAGAAGGTGTATGTGCAGGACCGCATGCAGGAGAACGCGAAGGAGCTGTACGACTGGTTGGAGCGCGGAGCGTACTTTTATGTGTGCGGCGATGCGAGCCGGATGGCCAAGGACGTGGAGCAGGCGCTTTTGGATGTGATTGCGAAGGGGTCAAACGGCACGCTGGAGCACGCGCAGGAGTATCTGCAGGCCATGAAGAAGGCGAAGCGGTACCAACGGGATGTGTATTAGGGTGTGGGTTTGCAGTTGCAAGTGTGAAGGGCGTGGGTTGGCCTAGCGAAAGCAGATTCCCTTTGGGAATGACAACAAGAAAAGCAAAGGCAACAGCAAACGCAGATTCCCTTCGGGAAGACAACCAGGAAGCAGAGAAGTGCGGGGGCGGGGTGATGGCGGCGAAGCGGATTGGCGTGCATCTGGGGA
>CAXTTZ010000311.1:0-3317 GCA_964247325.1 uncultured Acidobacteriaceae bacterium
GCGTAAACGCGCCTACGATCTGCTTTCGGTGGCTTCACGCTATGCGAGCTTTCCCATGCTGCTTGAGGCCTACCGCGAGTGTTTGCGCGATGTCTTTGACATGCCTGCGCTGGCCGAGACGCTGCGCTCGGTGGCGAATCGCCAGATTCGCGTTCATGTCGCCGACTCGCGCAAACCTTCGCCGTTTGCCGGCGCTCTGCTGTTCAGCTACGTCGCCAACTACATCTATGACGGCGATGCACCGCTTGCGGAGCGCCGCGCGCAGGCCTTGAGCATCGATCAGGACCAGCTGCGCGAGCTGCTCGGCGATGCTGACCTCCGCGAACTGCTGGATCTGCACGCGATCGAGGAGACCGAGGAGCAGCTGCAATCGCTCGCGGACAGCTACAAGGTGCGCTCGTTGGACGGCATGCACGACTTGCTACTGCGCCTGGGCGACCTCACGCGGGCTGAGCTTGCCCGGCGCTCGACCGGCCTCGACGTCGACGCCACGGTGGATCGCTTGCTGCGGGCTCGCCGTGCCCTCGAGCTTCGGGTGGGTGGGGAAAAGCGCGTGATCGCTGTGGAAGACGCCGGCCGCGTGCGCGATGCGCTGGGCGTGCCGCTGCCGCCGGGGCTGCCGACAGCTTTTCTTGAGCCTGTGCCGGAGGCCCTGCTCGATGTGGTTCGCCGCTATGCCCGCACCCACGGGCCGTTTACCACGCCCGAGCTCACCGCGCGCTACGGCCTGCCGAAAGAAAGCGTTGAAGCTGCCTTGCAGCGGCTGACCAACAATGGGCGCGTGATGGAGGGCGGCTTCCGCCCGGGCGGGCTAAACCGCGAGTGGATCGACGCCGAGGTGCTGCGCACCATTCGGCGCAAGTCGCTTGCGCGCCTGCGCAAGGAAGTAGAGCCGGTCGCGCAGGCCACCTTGGCGCGCCTGTTTACGCGCTGGCAGGGCGTGGTGCAACCGCGCCGCGGCCTGGATGCGCTGTTGGACGTCGTCGAAAACCTCCAAGGTGCACCGCTGCCCGCGTCGCTGCTGGAGACCGAGATCCTTCCTGCGCGCCTCAGCGGCTACAAGCCTGCGGATCTCGACACGCTGATCGCCGCTGGGGAAGTAACCTGGGTGGGCTTGGCACCCTTGGGCGAGCGCGACGGCCGCGTGGCCCTGTTCCTCTCCGAAAAGCTGCCCCTGCTTTGGCCGCCAAACCGCGTGTGTCGCTCCAGCACCTCCAGCACGAAGTCTGCAACGCCGCTGCCCGACCAAGAGCCGCTTTCGGAACGTGAAGAGGCGATCCTTGCCCACCTGCGCCGTTCGGGAGCCTCGTTCTTTCAGCCACTGCACGACGCCCTTGGGGGCGGCTATCCCGGCGAAACTCTTGATGCCCTGTGGTCGCTGGTTTGGCGCGGTTTGCTCACCAACGACGCCCTGCACTGCCTGCGCGCGTACTGCGAACGCACCGGCTCGTCGAGCAGCCGGAGCAGCAAACCGGTGCGCCGCGTTCACAACCAGCAAGGGTTCCGCAGCCGGCGCACCACGCCGCCCACGGCCCAGGGCCGCTGGTCGCTGAATGAGCCTGCCTTCGCCGCCGCTGCGGAGGCGAACGTGCAAACTGCAGCGACCTCTCGGCAGACTGAGTGGTCGCACGCCATCGCGCAGCAGCTACTGACGCGGTACGGTGTGGTGTTTCGCGAAACAGCGCATGCCGAGGATCTCCACGGCGGCTTTTCGGCGATCTACGACGTGCTGAAAGCGCTGGAGGAGGCCGGCCGGGTGCGCCGCGGTTACTTTGCTGCCGACCTTGGCGCGACGCAGTTTGCCCAGCCCGCAGCTGTTGACCTGCTGCGCTCGCTCCGTCCCGGCGAACACAACGGTTCGGTCGAGGAGGGAGGCGAGGCTGTGATGCTGGCTGCCACTGACCCTGCGAACCCGTATGGGGCTTTATTGCGCTGGCCGAACAGCGGTGCCGCGGCCGGTATGTCCTTCGCCGCTGAAAACACCGCCCTGAGTGGGAACGATCGCGAGCCAGAGGTGGTTTTTCCACCGAGCCTTGCCATCTCCGCCTCGCCCTCCGGCAAGACGGGTTCGATGACGCGCAGCGTGGGGGCACGCGTCATTTTGATCGACGGCACTTTGACGGCCTATCTGCGCCGCGGCAACCCCGACATCACGGTTTTGCTGCCGGAGGATGAACCTGCCCGATCGAACGCGATGCGCCGTTTGGCCGAGTTCCTTGTCCGCACCGTGCAACGTGCCGAGGCCGAAAGCGGCGATCGCTCCCGCTCCGGGATGCTGATTACGGCCTTGAACGGCGTTCCGGTCGCAGAGCATCCCATGGCGCGCGCGCTGCTCGACGCCGGGTTCCAGGCTGCGCCCATGGGCTTCAATGTGCGTCGCAATCTGCCTGCGCTTCCCGGCCAGCGTCCGGCAGCGGTCGAGCACGCGTCGTGAGCTGCGAGCTAAGGACGTAGATCGGGAGGGGTGGAGCGTTTTCCCATCGGGGTAGTTCTGGTTGCAAACAGCAGATTCCCTTTGGGAATGACAACCGGAAGAATAATGCAAAGAGTACAGCTCTAGGTGAAACGCTCTACGTCACCCGGCTGAGCTCATCGGTGCCGTGGATCGGCGCGAGGCAGAGCAGGAAGAGTCCTTCGAGCAGGACAGCGCCTTCGACGCGTTCGGAGAGAACGTGGAGGCGCTCGAAGTGGAGCCGGGCCGGGGCGCTGGAGGGTGCGGCCTGCACGTCGCCGCCGAGCGTGAGGCGGTCGGTTTCCATGTGTGGCAGCACGGAAAGCTGCAGGTAGCCAGTCAGGGCCATCATGGCGACGATAAGGGCAATCTCCACCGCGCGGGCCAAGTGCGTATCGCGCTGTAGGGCCAGCAGCGCCAGGGTGAAGAAGAGATAGATCGCGCCGTCGATCAGGCCGATGCGGTGTAAGGCGAGCAGGGTGCCGCGGACCACCGTGCCGGCCTGGTGCGCGTCCGGCATGACTTTGAAGGCTACGGGGGCGACGGCAGAAACAAAGAAGAGGAGGCTGCCGACCCAGAACGCAAGCGCGATCAAGCGCACGGCACGCAGAAAGTTCGTCATGCGTCGCCAGAACGGAAGCCGGCGCCAGCGCCTACCTCGGCCAGTGGTTCTGGGGTGGCGGCAGTGGGCGTGTGAGGCGCCTCGTTGCGCGCTAAGGCGCGGCCAAGGATGAGCTCAATAGCGGACTTGGCTTCGCGGTAGGCGGGCTCGCTGATGTGCCGCTGCAGGCGCTCGGTTTCCAGTGCAAACAGCTCCTCTTTGAGCGCCGTGAGCAGCGCCTCGTGCTGCGAGGCGGTGGTGGGG
>CAXTTZ010000312.1:0-3293 GCA_964247325.1 uncultured Acidobacteriaceae bacterium
GCGAGTGACGACGGCGACGGTGAGCGCGCCCATTTCGCTGGCGAGCGAGGCGATCACCGGGGCGGCGCCGGTGCCGGTGCCGCCGCCGAGACCGGCGGTGACAAACACCATGTCGGCGCCTTCGAGGGCTTCGATGATCTTGTCGGAGTCTTCGAGGGCGGCGCGACGGCCGATGTCGGGGTTGGCGCCCGCGCCGAGGCCGGCGGTGAGCTTGACGCCGAGCTGCAGCTTGACGGGGGCGTTGGAGGTTTCAAGCGCCTGGGCGTCGGTGTTGGCGGCGATGAACTCGACGCCCTCGACCTTGGCGGCGATCATGCGATTGACGGCGTTGTTGCCGCCGCCGCCGACGCCGATGACCTTGATGCGGGCGGTGCGCTGCGCTTCGTCGTGATAATGGATGCGGAGGGCGTCGTCTGACGGATACGACATGGGAGGGAACTCCTAAGGGTGAGGCCTGGGGTGAAGGCGAAGCGCTTCGCCTCTGATTTTGCACGAAAGCGGGCTCGGTGGTGCACCGGCAAATTCGCAAAGCGGCGCGCCTCGTACCTCCTTGGGTTCAAAAAGGGGCGTGCGGCTGGAGTTTGCTCTTGGCGCGGTACTCAAGGGTAGCCGAGCCTGTTACCGAAGGCTATGAAAGACCACGCCGGCACCGATGGATTGGGTGCTGTGGGTATTGCCGTTGCCGAAAAGGCCGCCGGCCGTAAGTTCGATGAGGCGGAAGTCCAAAAAGGGCAGCAAGGGAATGTCGACGCCGAGGACGCCCTTAGCCTGGAAGTAGTTTTGGTAGGTTTCGGGGTTGCCGGTGTCGGCGTTGGTTTTGGCGTAGCCGACGTCCACCGAACCGTAGGGGCGAAGAAACGGGATGGGCGTGCCGACGCTGGCATGAACGCCGCCCAGCGCACCATATTGGCGCACGACGCCGGCGCCCCCCTGGAAGAGCGAGGCGCTGCGGTTGGCGGTGAGGACGTTGCCGCGCACCTCGGGGCCAAAGCGCACGGGGCCGAGGTGGCGGAAGTCATAGAAGGCGCCGAACTCGCCGCCGAAGGGGTTGACGGTGCCGCTGGAGGTGCCGCAGATGGCATCGGGGGCCTGGCAGGTGATGCCGGAAAGGCGCTCGCCGGTGACCGTGCCGAACACGCCGATCTGCGCCTGGACGCCCGCAGTGCAGAAGATGGCTAGGGAAACGGCAGACAGCAGGGCAAGCTTGCGAAACAACATAGGCTATATTTTACCCGCCTGCGGGGAATCCGGCGCTTTGCGCTGAATGCCTGGGGGAGCCTTTGGATCTCCCTTCACCCCACGGCTCCGCCATCAGGAGCGAGCCCTCTTTACCTCATAGAAACCATCGTGGCTCAGCCACGCGACTGCGCTGCAAAGCCAAAGCCCGGCACACAGCCCTACGCCATGCTGCGCCAGCTTCTCCACGCCGTACCCGATCGAGTTTGGCCGATCGAGCACTCGCTCCGTGATCCAGGCGCATGAGGCTACCCATGCAAAGGCAGCACCAGCAATCCGACACATGGCGTAGTGTGCGGTGCGGCTGAGTAGCAGGAGAGCAGGGAGCGTCAACGCGACTACGGCGAGCTGCATGGCTTCGATGCCAAGATTAAAACCAAGCAGGCTCACGAGGCGATACCAACCGGTAACCCCAAGCTCATTCAGGGCCGAGGCGAATGCCAGGCCGTGAACAAGCCCGAAGGAGGCTGCGATGCCCGCTTCGTGTCCGGGAAAGAGCGGGCGAAGGGCGTGCATCGCGGAAACCAAGATCGAAAGGGCGATGAGCACCTCGACTGGCCGGCTAGAAAGTTGAATCACGCCTAAGCCCGAGAGGGCCAGCGTGAAAGAGTGCCCCAGTGTAAACGCCGTCACGATACCCAGAATGTGCATCAGGCTGCACCGGATCGTGGTGCGTCCGCTCCATCGGCCCCCAGATGCGAGCAGCGGGGCCGGCAGGAGCAGAGTGAGAAGAAAGAGCAGATGATCTGTGCCCTCGGCGATGTGCCGGGTTCCAAGCCGGAAAGCGGCGCCAAAGCCGCTCCAGAGAAAGCTTTGCGACGGAGCACCATTCGCTTCGGTAAGGGTTACACGGTAGGAGGATTGGTTTTCGTTGCGGCTCTGGGCTCCCAATACAAGGCCTGTATTCTGCGGAAGGAGGCTGTTTACCAGGTATACGGAGATCGCACCCTGGTGATGGTTGGTAAAACTGAGCTGATGCTGACCTCGCATCGCTGCGAGTTCAGCCGAAAACGCAAGCTCAATCTCGCCGGTACCCTGCTTCATCAGGTCAACCGCTGGGAACGTCGCCGAAACCAAATGCAGCGGCAATCTTTCACCATCCTTCTGGAGTTGCAGGTCCGCAAGCACGGCCTCCGCATAGCGGTGCTGCTCCTCGCTTGAGAGCACGCCGTCGTGGTTGCTGTCGATCGTTCCGATCACGGCAGGTGCAACTGCAACGCCAGGCACAAGGCGCATCGTCGCCCGCACGCTTCCCGGCTCGATGGAGAAGATCGTGGCTTGGAGGTATTCGTCAAGCCGATGTGCCCAAGCGGGCACCGATACGAGCCCAAGGAGCACAACCACCATGAGCCGCCTCTTCACTTGCCGACAAAACCCCGCCCATAGTCGTTTGTCGGATCGCGGTAGATGGTGTGGACGTGGTTGGTGGGCTCGTCGCTTTGCGGAGCGTACTCGATGATCAGGTGCGGCCCTTGTATACGGTAGTAGGCGTCGATGTTGGTGCCTACCTGGAGATCGGTTGGGCCACTCCATGCAAACCAGGTTTCGTTCAGCTCCTGCTTCAGTTGCGCCATGCGTGCGGAAGCCATCGCATCGTTCATGATCCCGGCCCATTCTGCGACGACTTGAAGCAGTAGCATTTTCTGCTCTTCGTTCATGGCAGAGACGCGGAGCCCCTCCGGACTTATTTGCTTCCCGTCCTGACCGGGACCGAGCACGAGATCGGCCACCTTGTAGCTGAGCACGGCCTGCGACCGTTGCTTGGCATCCAGCGACTGCAACAAACGGAGCGCTTCGTCACTTTCTCGGCCAAGCGGGCGAATGGTCTTGCCGTCCACCTTGAAGACTGCAGGCTGCGCCCCAGTCAGAGAGGGTGTCATGATGCCCTTGCTGCCGACGACCGTGATGTTCAACGCAAGGTGGTGCCCACCGAACTGCAGCATCCATGGAGAGGTGGTGGAGGGTTTCCCGAGGAAAGAGATGTAATACAAATCGCTGCCGAACATGTTGTCGCTGTCGAAGTGCGGGGGCCCACCGCCAGGCCCGCCGTTGCGTGG
>CAXTTZ010000313.1:0-3279 GCA_964247325.1 uncultured Acidobacteriaceae bacterium
CCCCATTGGTCCCCACGATCGGCTCCACCAGCACGGCGGCCACATCGCTCTCATTCCGAATCATGTGCTCCAGATAATCCGCGCACGCTACCCCGCACCCCGGATACGTATGCCGTATCGGGCACTTGTAGCAATGCACCTCCGGCCCAAAGATCACCCCTTGCTGCTTGCCCCGCGGCTCGGCCGCCCACCGCCGCGGATCCCCCGTCGCCGCAATCGACCCCGCCGTCGACCCATGGTAGCTCCGGTACCGCGCCAAAATCTTTGTCTTGCCCGTGTACAGCCGCGCAATCTTAAATGCCGCCTCATTCGCATCCGTCCCGCTCGTTGTAAAGAAAAACTTGTTCAACCCTTCCGGCAACACCTCCAGCAGCAGCCGGCTCAACTCTGCCCGCACCGTCGTCGCATACCCTGGCATCGCATACGCCAGCTCCTGCGCCTGCTTCGCAATCGACTCCACCACAGCCGCATTCTTATGCCCCAAGTTCATGCACATGAGCTGCGCGCTGAAGTCCAGATACCGCTTGCCAGTCGCATCGACGATGTAGCAACCTTCCGCATCCACAACATGCATCGGCGCCCAGCCTTTTTGGAACCGCCAAGTGCCGTAATTGGTCTCCCGCGTGATCTGTACCACCTCGTCGGAGCTCAATGGCTTTTCACGCGTCATCAATCCATTCGTGGCAGGCGGTATCAGGCTGTCAGGCATGCTCCACCCTCACGCGATATCTCGCGATTGTCAAGTACGGGAAACGACCTCCGGTACTGACCGGCTCTGGCTTTACCGTCCCCGAAACCGGTACTCAGGTTCCGCGACCAATGTGTATCAATTTACGCCTGTAGACATCGCCACAACAGACTCTAGTGGCGCGTTCCACGTCTGCGCACCCTCCCCGAAGTTTTCAGGAGTTCTGGTCGTCGAAGCGCTGAACGCTTCGGGCAACACGTACCCGCCCTTTGTTACAGCCATCACGAGCACGACAGATTTTGGAGTGATCCCGGTCGGCAGTTGCACTTTGACGTGTGGTCTACCGAATCAGCAACAAGCGACTTTACCCACTGTTATCACCGGAGAAGTAACAAGTACGCCGAGCGTGGCTACTGGAACCGTTATGCCGTACTACGCCCAGACGGCTCTTGACGGCTCGCGCGCCATTTGGAATCTGGCGATGCTGCCGCTCACTTTGCCTAACTCATTTACTTTTGCTACTTCTGAAAACGGCTGCACAAAGACGAATTCCCTATGCACTAAATACATGTACACTCTCCCCTCACAAAACCCAGTGACCTTTGTCCGTGGAAGCTACTCACAACGCAATGGGTTTCCGATCTACTCCATTTTGTCTGTGTTGAACATTCCGTCATCTTGTAGTTCTTCGCCGATTGAGGTATTCAATCAGGAGAATGGGGTGGCACTGACAGCAGCACCTGGAAATGTGCTATCGGCTTAGACAATCGGCTTCACGCATTGCCAGTAACTGTACATTGAATCAAAGAAAGGCAACAATCCTTCTTCGGCAAATCGAGAAAAATGCTAACCACAAAGCAACGACCGGTGCTCTCCAAACTTCTTGCCGCAACCCTCGCCGTGGTCACCACGCTGCCCACCACCGCGCAGCAACCGCCCTCGCCGTCCAAACACGAAGCGGCCGTGCGTCGCAAGGTCGATCAGCTCTCTCCCCAAGCACGCATCAGCGTCATCCCTTTCAACAGCCACGAAGAGTTCGGCACCTTTGTCTCCAAGAACCAGGAAGGCTTCACCTTCAACGATGTAGATTCAAAGGCCCAAGTCACGTTCCGCTACGCGGACGTAAGAAAAGTAAAAGACGGTTACGGCGGCTATAACAACCTTACACACACCCATGTTGATCGCCAAAGAGGCATCATTGTGACCTTGTTTTTAGCGGGCACCATCGCCGCTGTCCTCATCGGAGCAGCCATTGCCGCAAGACATTAGCGCAACTTCGTCTAAATCTCTGCGTCACAAGAAACCACACCGTCACCGCACCACCTCACCCCGCTCCAACATCCCAATGGCCTCCTCCGCCCGCTCCCGCAACGCCCTCCGCTCTTCGGCCGGCCTTTTCAACATCGCGTTCAGAGGCATCCGCATCCGCTGATTGTCCGCCAACTTCGCCTCGTTTCGCTCTAAAAAACTCCAATATAGCGCCGTAAACGGGCACGACCCCGCCCCCGTTGCCTTCTTCGGGTCCAGCGCGCATTTGCCGCAAAAGTCACTCATCCGGTTGATATAAGCCGCCCCACTGACATAGGGTTTTGTCGCCGTCAGCCCGCCGTCCCCAAAGGTCGACATCCCTAGCACATTCGGCTCCACCACCCAGTCATACGCGTCCACATAGCCAAACCAAAACCAATCGCATAACTCCCGCGGCTCCACCCCACACAGCACCGCCAAGTTACTCAGCACCATCAGCCGCGTGATGTGGTGCGACCACCCCCGCTCGATCACCCCCGCCACCACCGTATCCATGCAGCGCATCCCGCTCGGCGCGCCCCAGTACACCGGAAACAGCTTTCGGTGAGCGTCCAGGTACGACGGCGCGCCATCTTTCTGCACCGTCCTGTACCCATCGGTCGCCTCATGGACGTGCCGCATAAACTCCCGCCACCCGAGCACCTGCCGCACAAACCCTTCCGCGCTTGCCAGCGGCACCTTGCCCGCCTCATACGCCTCCACCGTCTGCCGCATCAAGTCCACCGGCCGCAGCAACGTCAAGTTCACCGGCGCCGAGGTCACCGAGTGGAACAGGTCCGGGTGCGCCGTGCTCATCGCATCCTCCCAAGGCCCAAAGTGCGGCAGCATATGCTCCAGCGCAAAGCGCCATCCGCGCTCGGCCTCGGTCCGCGTCACCGGCAGCGCAAACCCCTCAATCTGCCCAAAATGCTCCGGATGCCGCTGCTCCACCAGCTCCATCACCTCTCGCGTAATCGCATCCGGCGGAAACTCCGGCCGCTCTGGCACCGGCACCTCGCCGCGATACGGTCGCCGGTTCTCCGCGTCATAGCTCCACTGCCCCCCGATCGGCTGCGCCCCGTTCATCAGATACCCCGTCTTCCGCCGCATCGCCCGATAAAACCGGTCCATCAGGTACTGCCGCTGCCCACCCGCATACTGTGTGTTCCGCTCCTCACCCCCCACCGCCTCCGGCTTGCCAAAGACTGCCTCCGGCTTGCCAAAAACCGCTTGGAAGTCCTCCGTCGACGTCAGCCAAGCCGTATCCCGCACCGCCCGTATGCGCAGCCCCTCCGCCTTAGCCT
>CAXTTZ010000314.1:0-3266 GCA_964247325.1 uncultured Acidobacteriaceae bacterium
GTGTTCGCGGACGAGGCAGCGTAAATCGAAGAGGTCGCTGGAGTTGGCGGCGCTGATGAGGCAGCGGAGTTCTACGGTTTGTTCTTTGAGGTCGGTGACTTGGAGGACGCAGGTTTTGCCGTCCCACTGCGGGGCTCCGGCGACGACCTGTTGGAGGTGAGAGCGTAGGGGCTCGATGGGGACGGTGTAGTCGAGATAGAGAAAGGCCGTGCCGAGCAAGTTGGAGCTTTGGCGGGTCCAGTTTTGGAAGCTGTTTTCGATGAAAAAGGTGAGTGGGACGACGAGGCGGCGGAGGTCCCAAAGTCGGACGACGACATACGCGGAGTTGATCTCTTCGACGCGACCCCACTCGCCCTGAACGACGACGACGTCTTCGAGGCGGATCGGTTCGGTGAAGGCAATTTGGAGGCCGGCGAGGAAATTAGCGGCGGTGGATTTGGCGGCGGTGGCGAGCACGAGGGAGGCAAGGCCGGCGGAGGCGAGGAGGCCGGTGCCGGCCTGCCAGAGGCGGGTGTCGTGGAAGGTGTAGAGCGCGATGCCGACGGTGATAACCGCGATAAAGCCGATAACGAAGCGGCGGAAGACTTGGAACTGGGTGTGGACGCGGCGAGCAAGGATGTTGTTGGGTGCGTTGAGGTCGAAACGGCGGAGAAAGACATTTTGGAGGACGTACACGCCACCGATGGCGAACCAACCAAGCGAAAGAACGATGGCAATGGCGAGCGCTTCGCGGAGGTTGTCGTGGACGCTTGGGGAAAACGGGAAGAAGGGCTCGATGGTAAGGAGGCAAGCCAGGAGAAAGAGGGTGCGGGCAGGGGTGGCCAGGTGTTGCTCGAAGCCAAGTTGCTGCAAGGCGGGGTGAAGGCGCTGGACGCGGCGGAGCAGGCGAAGAGCGAGCCAATGGACAGCGTTGGCGAGAGCGAGGGCAGCGACGAGGAGGATGAGGGCGAAGAGCCAGCCGTGCCAAAGGGCGAGGAGATGCATGCGAGGTCGGTAGAAATCGGCTAGGGAGTGAGTAACGCAGATTCGCTTTCGAGGAAACAACCAGGAAGGCTAGACGTTGAACTTAAAAAAGAGGATATCGCCGTCTTTGACGGTGTAGTCTTTGCCTTCGGAGCGGAGGAGGCCGGCTTCTTTGACGGCTTGTTCGGAGCGGAGACGGAAGAGGTCGTCGCAGCTGTAGGCATCGGCGCGGATGAAGCCGCGTTCGAAGTCGGTGTGGATGACGCCGGCAGCGCCGGGGGCTTTGGTGCCACGTTTGATGGTCCAGGCGCGGACCTCTTGGACGCCGGCGGTGAAGTAGGTGATGAGGTCGAGGAGGCGATAGCCGGCATGGATGAGGCGGTCGAGGCCGGGCTCGGTGAGGCCAAGATCGGCTAGGAACTCACCGCGCTCGTCGGGCTCGAGGAGCGCGATTTCCGACTCGAGCGCGCCGGAGATGCGGACGACCTCGGAGCCCTCCGCGGTGGCGCGGGCCTCGACCTGGGCGGTGTGGGGGTTGCCGTTGGCGAGCGAGGCCTCGTCGACGTTGGCGACGTAGAGCATAGGTTTGGCAGTGATCAGGTGGAGGTCGCGGGCAGCCAGGCGCTCGTCATCGGTAAGGTCGCCGTTTTGGTAGAGGATGCGAGCGGGTTTGCCGGCGTCGAGGGCTGCGCGAAGTTTCGCAACGGCGGAGGCTTCGGCTTTGAGTTTGGGGTCGGTGGTGTTTTTGACGAGCTTTTCGAGGCGGGTTGAGCGTTTTTCGATGGTGTCGAGATCGGCGAGCAGAAGTTCGGTGTTGATGGTGTCGATGTCGGAGAGGGGGTCGACGTGGCCGGCGACGTGGACGACCTCGGGGTCTTCGAAGCAGCGAACGACATGGGCGATGGCGTCGGTAGAGCGAATGTGGCCGAGAAACTGGTTGCCGAGGCCTTCGCCCTTGGAGGCGCCGGCAACGAGGCCGGCGATGTCGATGAACTCCATGGTGGTAGGGACGAGGGATTTGGGCTGGATAAGGGCGGCGATCTTTTGGAGGCGGGGGTCGGGGACTTGGACGATGCCGACATTGGGATCGATGGTGCAGAACGGGTAGTTGGCCGCTTGCGCCTTGGAGGCGGTGAGCGCGTTGAAGATGGTGGATTTGCCGACGTTGGGTAGACCGACGATGCCGCAGTTTAAAGCCATGTTGGGGTGCGTTCCTTCGATTTCTATTGGAACACGGGTGGGAGTAGCGAGGCGGGAAAGGCGAACGGCAAAGCTGACGCAAAGGGCGCGAAGATGGCGCGGAAGTTGCGCGAAGGGTCGCGACGGAGGGTTGATGGGAACGCAGATGCGGAGCGCGTGGTATTTGTGTGAGTAACGGGCTTGGGAACGGTTGGGTGTTACCAAAAGGTTGTAGACATTTACAACGGAGGTGGTAGGTTGGGGGCACCGGGAAGCTAAGGGCTGAATTTTAGCGGCTGGGTGCGGTCGAATAGCGGTTGTTGGACGGCGTTGCGGGTGGACGCTGCGGGCCTTGTGGTTGCGATGTGCAGTGTTGATGCCAGCTGAGGAGCTCGCCATGCATTTGTTGATGAGAGTGGATGTCCGCGCGACGTTTCGTGCGATTGTAGTTGCGGTTTGCGGTTTGGTGGGGCTAGCGGCGATGGCGCAGACCTTTGCAGCGCCGGCGGGGGCCGAGGCAGCGGCGCTGACTTCGATGCCGGGAACGGGGGAACGGCGGGTGATGGCGCCGGGGCATCGGCGGGATGCGGAGAACAAGCTGATCTACGCGCGGATTCGCGATGGGGTGTACAGCGTAGACGGCATGGTGGCCAAGGTGCAGTTGAACTATGACGTGGACGGCGCGAACTTCCTATACTTGTTTGTGCCAGGGGTGGGCACGGCAGTGGTATCGGCGGCTCCGGCAGCGGATGCGGTGATGGCGCGGGCGACGGTGCGTGACGGCGAGCTGCGGTTTCGGGCAGGCGAGCACCAGTTTGCGCTGACGGGCATTGCGGTGGCGGACGGGTGGGCCCGCGCACGTGTAGGTGCGGCTGGACCGTGCGGGGTGGCGACTGGCGGGGGCGCGTATGGTGGGGTTTGGGGATGTGGCGCAGTTTCCGTACCAATGGCCGGGAACGGCGGCGGTAACGGCCATGCACACGGCCGAGGTGGACGGGGTGCCGGCGGTGCCAGGGAGTTTGTTGCCGAGGGCGAAAGCGTTTATGCCGGGCGCGGGCGTTGATAGGGGCAAGCTGCCGGTGTTGGAACCGGTGACGGCGGCGCGGTAGAGGGGACAGGGTTTG
>CAXTTZ010000315.1:0-3260 GCA_964247325.1 uncultured Acidobacteriaceae bacterium
ATCGCCAACGCCGTCTACAACGCCACTGGCAAGCGCATCCGCCAATACCCCATCACCCCCGACAAAGTCCTAACCACCTAACCTTCTCGCTACAACCCATCTTTCGAAGCAGACCCCCTTGCCCCTCTTTTCTTGTCATTCCCAAAGGAAATCTGCTTCTACCGTCGCGTTCGCCGTTGCTGTGGCCTCTCTTGCTTGTTATTCCCGAAGGGAACCTGCGTTTGCCGTTGCCTTTCTTGTTGTCATTCCCGAAGGGAATCTGCGTTTAACCCCCTGCGACTAGCAACAACTGCAGCCAGCCCCTCAGGGCCAAAGGCCCGTCCATAAAGCCTAGGCCGAAGGCCTAGGTACCCATCCCTGCATAGCAAAAGGCTGAAAGCCCGGCACATAGACCCATCGCGCACTAAACGCTCCAACTCTCTACAAATCCACCCTCCCCAAAAAGACGTATTCCTTCGCCTACTTTTGCTCGAACATCACGCGAAGATTATGCGAAGATAACTACGTTTATGCTTTCGCCCGCCCCCGATCTCGAAGCGCTCCTCCGCCGCACCTTCGGCCACCCCGGCTTCCGCGCGCACCAGCGCGAGGTCTGCGAAGCCGCTGCGGCCGGCCGCGACGTGCTCCTGGTCATGCCCACCGGCGCCGGTAAAAGCCTCTGCTACCAGCTTCCTGCGCTCGCTCGCAACGGTACCGCCCTGGTCATCTCGCCGCTTATCGCGCTCATGGACGACCAGGCCTCCAAACTTGCCGCCCTCAACCTCCGCGTCGCCCGCATCCACTCCGGCCTCCCTCGCGAGGCCGCCCGCCAAGCCTGTCGCGACTACCTCGCCGGGGCCCTCGACTTCCTGTTTATCGCCCCCGAACGGCTCCGCGTGCCCGGCTTCCCCGAAATGCTCGCCAAGCGCAAGCCGGCGCTCGTTGCCATTGACGAAGCCCACTGCATCTCGCAGTGGGGCCACGATTTCCGCCCCGACTACCGCACCCTCGGCCAGCACCTGCCCGCCCTTCGCCCGTCTCCGGTCATCGCCCTCACTGCTACTGCCACCCCCGCGGTCCAGCAAGACATCCTCCGCGCCCTGCAGCTCCAATCTCCCGAGGTCTTCATCACCGGCTTCCGCCGCGATAATCTCCACATTGAGGTCCAAGAACTCTCCAAACCCGAGCGCATCGAGTTCATCACCGCAACCCTCCAAGAAGAGGCTCGCCGCCCTGCCATCGTATACGCCACCTCCCGTAAATCCGCGGAAGAGATCGCCGGCAAACTTCACCGGCACTTCCCCTCTGCGGTCTACCACGCCGGCCTCGACGCCACGACCCGCGATAAGGTTCAAACCGGCTTCCTCTCCGGCCGCCTCGAGGTCATCGTCGCCACCGTCGCCTTCGGTATGGGCGTCGACAAAGCCGACATCCGCACCGTGCTCCATGCCGCCCTCCCCGCCTCGGTCGAGGCCTACTACCAAGAGATCGGCCGCGCCGGCCGTGACGGCAAGCCCTCCCGCACCATCCTGCTCCACAACTACGGTGACCGCCGCACCCAAGAGTTCCTCATCGACCGCAGCTTCCCCGCACTCAGCGATGTAGAGCGTGTCGCCGCCATTCTCACTCCCGCTCCGCGCTCCTTCGACGACCTACAACAGCAGCTCGACATGGATCGCGAAACGCTTGAGCGTTGCCTCGACAAACTCCTGGCCCATGGCGTCGCCCTTCCTGAACTCGATGGCTCCATCCGCGCCGCCGCGCCCCTCCTCTGGCAAGAAAACTACAACCTCCAAATCCAACATCGCCGCAACCAACTCGACCGCATGGTCGCCTACGCCGAAGGCGCCGGCTGCCGCATGTCCGCCCTCATCCGCCACTTCGGCGATCTGTCCGACGGCGGCCGCCCCTGTGGCCTTTGCGACATCTGCCGCCCCGCCAGCGCCGCGGCCGATGCTCACCAACCTACAGCCCAAGAGCGCGACGATCTCCGCGCTCTCCTCGTCGCCCTCGCCGCTACCGGCTCCCGCTCCGCCGGTAAGCTCTTCACCGACCTTCGCTGGCCTGACCGCAAGCGCTTCGACGCCCTCACCCTTGCTCTTGCCAAAGCCGGCCTCCTTTCCATCACCACCGACACCTTCCGCGGCGACGATGGCCGCGATATCTCCTACCGCAAACTCGCCATCACCCCCGAGGGCCGCACCCCCGATGACCCAACCCTCGCCACCGTCTGGCTTCGTGAAACTGCGCCACCTGGAAGCCGTTCCAGAACCAAATCCAGCCAAAGCTCCCGCGCAGAACGCCCATCCTCGGTTCCCGCAGACACCCCGCTCACCGCAGAACAAGCCAGCCTGGAAGCTCAACTAAAGCAATGGCGGCTGGAAAAAGCGAAAGCCCTCGGTATCCCCGCGTTCACCATCTTCCACGACTCCGTTCTTCGCGCCATCGCTCGCGCCTGCCCCCAAAACATCGACGCCCTAAGCCGGATCAGCGGCATCGGACCTGAGAAACAGAACCGCTACGCCGAAGATCTGCTCGCCTTCTGCCGCCAAGAGCCCTCCGAACGCCACCTAACCTCGTCCCCGAAGAGAGTCAAAGATCAGCCAAGCCGTACGCCCGCCCCGAAGAGCCGCGAGGAAGCTCCACGCGTCAGCACGGTCGTGCGCACCACTCTCGCCCCACGCCCGAAGCTGGTTCCTTCCCGGCAATCACCCACCGCCAGCCCTGAACCCCTCAATGCATCGCAACAGCAAAGCGAGCAGCGCCTCCGCGAGTGGCGTCGCGAACAAGCTGCCACTCTCGGCCTTCCCACCTTTTTCGTTCTCAGCGACACCCTTCTCCACCGCGTAGCCGCCGCCAGCCCGCGCAGCATCGCCGACCTGCACCACATTGCCGATCTCGGCCGAGACAAAGTCGAGCGTTACGGCGCCGCAATTGTAGACCTCTGCCATGCTTAAACACATCGATTCCAAGGAGACCCGCAGGATGCACTTCGAGCAGTTTGGCGTGGCCATCATGGCCGCTGGCAAAGGCACAAGACTGAAGTCCAAGCGCCCCAAAGTTCTCCACGAGGTCGCTGGCCGCGCCCTGCTCCTCCATGTCATCGCCGCCGCTCAAGCCATCGTCACCCCCGAACGCGTCTTCTGCATCATCGGCCACGAGGCCGAGCGCGTCCGCCGTGCCGTCGAGCACACCGGTGTTCAGTTCATCCTGCAAGCCGAACAGCGCGGCACAGGTCACGCCCTGCAGCAACTCAAAGCCCACTTCGGTTCCCCCGCCGC
>CAXTTZ010000316.1:0-3254 GCA_964247325.1 uncultured Acidobacteriaceae bacterium
GGTGGGGGCGGAGGCGGCGCTGTCAGCGATGCCGTCAATGAGTTGTGCGGCAGCGCCTCAGGGTACAGCAACGGGATCAGGATCAGGGTTCCAAGGATAGCGGCGTTAATACCAAACGTCGCTATCATCCAATATTTGGACTTGGATTTGATTCTGCCGCCGGATTCGAGGATGGAATCTTCAAACATGGGATGGACCTCAGGGCTTGCGAGCGTCAGCTTGTTTCCTTAGACACCGGGATGCCGGAAAATGTTCCCGGGGGTGGAAGGGTGTCGCAAATTTAGGCAATCCCCCGATAGTTGTAGGGGATTGGCTGGGGTGCCTGGGTTGGAGAAGCGGATTCCCTTCGGGAATGACGACTAGAAAGGCGGGATATGCATGCAGCGGAACGTATAGCTGCCCCGAGCAAGAAGCAGGTCTCTCCACGACGCAGACGATACAACTGTCTGCTCCGGTCGAGATCACAGCTTTTTATTAGGACATTCACTATTAACGATGTTTGTTCTAGGCACTTCGCTACCAGGGCAAGTTGCTTTAGCGGCGGACGGCGCGGGTGGCGGGCAGGGTGGTGCGTTTGCCTTGCGTGGCGCGCCAATCTTGGTAGGCCACCAGCATGGGCGCGGCGACGGCGATGGAGGAGTACGTGCCGATGAGGATGCCGACCACAAGGGCAAAGGAGAAGCCGCGCAGGATTTCGCCGCCGAAGAGAAACAGGCTGAGCACGGTGAGGAAGGTGAGGCCGGAGGTGAGCACGGTTCGGCTGAGCGTCTGATTGATAGAGCGGTTGACGACCTGCGAGAGGGTTTCGCGGCGGCTCAGGGCCAGATTTTCGCGGATGCGGTCGAAGACGACGATGGTGTCGTTCATTGAGTAGCCGATCAGGGTGAGGATGGCGGCAACGACGGTGAGGGTGATCTCCTGGTTGGTGAGTGAAAAGGCGCCGACGGTGATCAGGGTGTCATGAAAGACGGCCACGACCGCAGCGACGCCGTAGATGAGCTCGAAGCGGAACCACAGGTAGATGAGCATGCCGATGAGCGAGTAAATGGTGGCGAGCCAGGCCTGGTGCTGGAGCTGCCGGCCGGCGGTGGGGCCGACGATGTCGACCTGTTGGGCGTCCGAGGCGGAGTCGTGGTAGTTGGCGCGGAGGGCGTTTTCGACCTCGGCGCGGCCCTGGTCGTGGGCGGTGTCCTGCGCGGTGGACTGCGGGAGGCTGACGATGACATCATTAGCCGTGACGCCGTTGGCGCCAGAGATGCGCTGGATGCGGAAGTCGCGGACACCGGCTCCGGCGAGCGCGGCGCGGATGTGATCTTCGTTGGGCGGCGCGCTGAAGTGCACGGTGACTTGCGTGCCGCCGCGGAAGTCCACACCGAGCGGCAGGTGATGCCAGAAGAGCAGGCTAAGCACGCCGGCCACGGAGAAGATGAGAGAAAAGGCCAGGAAAAACCACTTGCGCCCCAGCCAGTCGACCTTTACCTCGCGAAACAGTTCCACGTCTATCGGTACCCTTCAACCGACGCCACTTGTGGGTCGGATCGTGTGCTTTGGCTGCTTTGGCGATACAAGCAGAGAAGCAGATTCCCTTTGGGAATGACAACAAGAAAAACAAAGCAAGAGCGAAACGCAGATTCCCTTCGGGAATGACAACCAGAAAGGCGAAAGCAAAAACAAATCAAAGCAAAAACAAAAGCAAAGCGAGTTCCCTTCGGGGAGGGAAACTGAAAGGAGGTTAGATGGAGAGCGCCGCGCCGCGTTGGCGGGTGGAGAGCAGCCAGTCGAAGATGACGCGGGAGACGAAGACGGCTGTGAACAGGTTGGCGAGCAGGCCGAAGACCAGCGTGACCGCGAAGCCTTTGACCGGACCGGTGCCGAAAAGGAACAGGATGCCGGCCGAAACGATGGTGGTAATGTGGGTGTCGATGATGGTGATCCAGGCGTGGGCGAAGCCATCTTTAATGGCGGCAGCGGAGTTTTTGCCGAGGCGCAGCTCTTCGCGAATGCGCTCAAAGATCAGCACGTTGGAGTCCACCCCCATGCCGATGGTGAGGATGACGCCGGCGATACCGGGCAAGGTGAGCACGGCGTGGCTGAAGCCCATAAAGCCGAGCAGAATAACCAAGTTGAGGATCAGCGCGAGGTCGGCGTTGATCCCGGCGCCGCGGTAGTAGATCAGCATGAAGACCATGACGGCGAGCATGCCGGCGACGGCGGCAACGACGCCCTGGTGGATGCTGGCAGCGCCGAGCGAAGGACCGACGGTGCGGGTTTCGAGGTAGGAGATGGAGGCCGGCAGCGAGCCGGTACGCAGCATTAGGCTGAGGTCAGCGGCCTGCTCTTTGCTGAAGCCGCCGGTGATCTCGCCGGAGTCGCGGATGGCGGACTGGATGGTGGCGACCTCGCGGACCTTGTTTTCAAGCACCACGGCCATTTGGCCGGTGCCTTTGTTGGCGTCGGTGTACTTGTAGAAGCGGTCGCCGGCCTCGGTGGTCAGGTTAAAGGTGATGTTGGGGCGGCCGTTTTGGTCTTGCGAGGGCTGGGCGTCGCGGAAGTCGGGGCCGGAGACCACGGCGGCACGCCGGAGCACCCAAGCGCGGTCCCCTGCCCCGGGCGCGCCGGAGCCGCGGACGATCTCTTGGTCGGGGGGTACGGTTCCGCCAAGGGCGCTTAGTGCTTGCTGCTCATCTGGGTAGCTGTTGACGACCTCGTGAATTTCGAGCTTGGCGGTGGATTGGATGATGCCTTCGACCTGCGACAGATTGGTGACGCCGGGAAGCTGGACGAGGATCTGGTTGTCGCCGAGGCCGTACCGTTCGATGACGGGCTCAGAGACGCCGAGGCGGTCGACGCGATCGCGGATGGTTTCGATGGATTGATCGAGCGTGCGGGCTTCGAGATCGCGGATGGCCGAGGGCTTCATGGTCATCTGCAGCGCGCCATTGGCCCCGTTGGCGAGGTCGTAGCCGGCATAGCCCTGGCCGGTGAGCACATCGCGCACGGCGGAGAGCTGAATTGGCGGAAAGCCCGAAACGGTGATGGTCGCGGGGTGTGCGGGGTCAAGCTTGGCGGCAGTGGCAGCGGTAGAAGCGGCAGCAAGCGCGGTGTTTAAGCGCTGCACGTCGGTGTCGGTCGCGGCGTTGACGGCTTCGGCCACGTGCACCTGGAGCACGAGGTGGGTGCCGCCGCGGAGGTCGAGCCCGAGGTGGATATGGTCGGTGAGCGACTGCTTGAGGCCGCCGTGCGGGATGCCAAAG
>CAXTTZ010000317.1:0-3243 GCA_964247325.1 uncultured Acidobacteriaceae bacterium
CGATGGAGCCGGTCACGCATCTCCTTACGGGCGCTTGTTTGGCGCGATCCGGCTTGAACCGCAAGGCCGCCTATGCCACCACGGCGATGACCCTATCCGCCGAGATGCCGGATATCGACACCGTGTGGAGCTTTCGCGGCCCGGTGCAAGGCTTCCAGCATCACCGCGGCATCACGCATACCTTCCTCGGCATTCCGTTTGAGGCCGCCTTCCTTGTGCTCTTATTTATAGGCTGGGAGGCTTGGCGCAAGCGGCGACCTTCCTCACCCCCGGCCGCAAGTCGAGGGGCGATCGCGCGCGCTCCGGTCCGTTGGGGCGCGCTTTTCTGGTTGATTGTTCTCGCCCTGCTCAGCCACATCCTCCTTGACTACACCAACAACTACGGGGTGCGACCCTTCTTTCCCTTCGATCCCAGATGGCACGCGGCCTCCCTCGTCTTTATCTTCGATCCTTTGCTCTTCGCCTTTCTCGTGGCGGGTCTCCTGCTGCCGAGCCTTTTCAACCTCATCGGCGGCGAGGTAGGCGCTCGACGCGAGACCTTTCCGGGCCGAGGCTGGGCGCGGGCCGCGTTGGCCGGGGTCGTTTTGCTCTGGGGCGTTCGAGTCGTGGAGCACAGCCGTGCTTTGGCCTTGGCCAGCCAGCTCAGTCTCCGCACCGTCCTGCCCACCATATCCCGTGACTCCGAAATTTCCGATGATCCAAACCGACCCGCCCCCGAGGCGCATGCCGCCTGGCTGCCGGCGCGGGCGGCCCTGGCCAATCCCGACCCGCTGAGCCCCTTTCGTTGGTACACCGTTACTGATTTTGGCTCTGCCTACCAGCTCGGCTTGGCCGACACGCTCCGCCATACCTGGTTTCCCGGCGAGGTCCTTGCCAAGCCGGCCCCAAGTGAGGCTTTGCGCACAGCCGAAGAAAGCCACCTCGGTCGCGTTTACCTCGATTGGTCCCCGATGCCGCTGATTTCGGTTGGTGCGCCGGGCGCACAACCCGCACCCTTCGACGGGGAAGAGGGCACACTGGTGACCTTTGCCGATCCGCGCTTTTTGGGTGAGGTGCCCCTACTCTCGCGTGGGGGCAAGGTGCCGCTGACAGGCGCCGTGCTGCTCGACCGCACGCTGCGGGTCGAAGCGGAAAGCATGGACGGGCGCGTTCAGCGGTGAGGCTACGTTCTACCCTGGGGTTCTATCCCTTAGAATGGGGAAGTGCGTCGACAATCCCTTCTCCGTCCGGCGCGTACCCGAGAAAACCATGATGGCCTTTATTGTTCTTTTGCTTGCGGCCCTGAGCCGGTTTGTTCCGCACATGCTGCATGGCATTGGTCTAAACTTCACCGCGGTCGGCGGTGGACTTCTCTTTTTTGGGGCGCGCCGCCCGCGCTGGCAGGTGCCGTTCGCGGTCAGCGTGATGGCTCTGACCGATGTGGCCCTTACACGTTTTGTGTACGGTTTTCCGTTTCACCCTACGGCCTACTTCGTCACGTGGGCCTGGTACGCCGGGGCCTGCCTGCTTGGAGGCGCCATGCTGCGGCGCGCTACCGGCGCGCGCGTCGCTTTGGCGGTGATTTGTTCGGCAACTGGATTTTTTCTGCTCAGCAACCTAATGGTGTGGGCGGGCGGTGGGCTCTACCCTCATACCGCCGCCGGTCTCGCCGTCTGCTACCTGGCAGCCATACCTTTTTACGCCAATGACCTGGTGTCCACGGGCCTCACCTCTGCGGTGTTGTTCGGCCTGCCGGTCGTAGCGGCCCAGATCACAACCGCGCTCGCAAGGGCCAACGACCATAGCCAACCCTTGCACTAATTCCCTGGCCGGCCAGCTCTATCGTCCGCATGCGCAGGGCACCTATGGCCCCGCGCGCATGCTACGGCGTAATTTCTTCTTCAACCGGCAGCGCCAACCCACGGCGTCGATCAAAGATCTTGCGCACGGCATATAGCACCAGCAGCATCAACCCGAAGCCCACAAAGCCGATCACGGCGGCGAGGTGCTCGTGCGCGGCGCGGCGCACGGTGTGGATCAACGTCGGCCCAAACCAGATCGTCAACAGCGAGCAAACGATGAACTGGGTCAACTTGCCCAAGAAGATGGCGAGCGCAAAGGGCCAGGCTTTCATCTCAAATACCCCGGCCGCAAACTCGAACAGCTTGAGTGGCATCGGGGGCGGAAGCATGGCCGGCACCAGGATAGCGACAAACTCCTGCCGTTCGAAGCGGTCGCGGATGCGCTCATAGCGCTCACGGTTGATGCGCTTCAAAAGAACAAGCTCGCCGCCAGCCCGGCCGACAAAGAACGGCACAAGCGATCCCAGCGTGGAGGCCGCTGCCGCCACCACACAATAGGCCAGGAATCGCTCATGGTTGTTCGCGACATAGCCGATCACAACGCCGTCCATGGAAACCGGTATCGGAATCAACGCCGAATCAATCAGCGCCAGCCCACCGACACCCCACACGCCAAGCGGCTTCATAACGGCCAGCAAGGTCAGCGAAAACTTATGCAGAAGTGCGATCGGACCAGCTTTCACAAGGGTTGATTCTACGCCGTTCGCGCGCTCCGCTGTGCTCGCGGCAGGAATTTGGCACAGCTTGACGAGCTTCAGCCCTTGGAATCGCCTCGTTTCGGCGCATGACCAGTCTTGCCGGCGATCAGGTCCAACGCATGGGGCAGAAGCGGCAGCACGGCGCACAAACCGCTGCGGGCACCCTCAGGGCTGCCGGGCAAGTTGATCACCAGCGCGCCGCCAGCCACGCCGCACACCCCTCGGCCCAACGCGGCGAACGGCGTTTCGAGCGCTCCTTGCCCGCGGATCAGCTCAGCCAAGCCAGGCACCAGCCGCTCGCATACGGCGGAGGTCGCCTCCGGTGTGTTGTCTCGCGGCGAAAGCCCGGTGCCTCCGGTTGTAACCACCAACGACGCGCACTGGCTGAGACTTCGTAACCGCTCCGAAAGCCCCGGCAAGTCGTCCGATTGCACCACGGCCGCAACGATCTGCATGCCGGCGGCGCGGAGCAGATCGCACACAATTGGCCCTGAGCGGTCTTCCTGCGTGCCGGCCGCGCAACGGTCGCTCGCCGTGAGCACGGCGGCGGTTCGGCCGTGCATCGAAGCATTCGGCATAGGAGTAGCATAGCGTGAACACGTGCTCCGACCGGCAATGAGAGAATGAAGCTTGCCTCGTCAAGCGATCCGCTCCGCAGCGGCGCAACCTTCATTCCGTACGCTTCGTCTGACACTCAGCCCACC
>CAXTTZ010000318.1:0-3237 GCA_964247325.1 uncultured Acidobacteriaceae bacterium
ACCCCCGCCCCAGCGCCGAGCTCGCATACGGTCGCAGCAGCCCCACCAGCCGCTCCCACTCCAACGGGCCGCGCGCGTACTCTGTCAGTGTTTCGCTCACTTCTTCATGGTACGTCGCCTGCAAAACGGGCCCGATGTGCACTTTCGGCTTGTAAAGCTGCCCGGTGTCGGCGAACCTGTGTGTTCATGGTTCGTAGCATTCAGTTCCTGTCCATCGCTGCTCTTCTCCTGTGCGGGCCGGCTGTCGCGAGAACGCAAGTGGCATTGCCCACTCTTAGGCAAAACCGCTCACTCTAATGACGCAAAATGGCGAGATAACCGGCCCGGTGCGGACCTCCTTAAACGCGAGATCGCGGCCGCGCAATCCGTTGCTATCGGCGAGGAACACGGTACGCGCGAAATTCCGGAGTTCGCCTGGGCCGTGTGTCGCGCCATGGCTGTGACCGGCCTCGATGCCATGGCCGTTGAGGCAGGCCCAATCATCACCGACAAGCTCGCACAATGGGCCGCCGCTCCCGATGGCGCGCACCGGCTCGCAGCCTGGCAGGCGAAATACCCGGACTCAATTGCTTTCTTCCCCTGGCAGTCCGAGTTCCAGCTGCTGAGCCGCTGTCAACAAGCTGCCGCTCCGCATAAGCTCTCCATCTGGGGCTTGGACCAGGAGTTTCTCGGCAGCCCCAACTTCCTTTTGCAGGAAATCCTCGACAGCAAACCCGGCCCGGATGTCGCAACGAAAGCACAGGCGCTGCTCTCTGCATGCACGGCCGACACCAAAACCGCTGCTGCAAGCGGCAAGTTCTCCGACCTTTGCATCTTGCACTCGCCTCCTTCTGCATTTCTTGATCTGAAAGCGGCAGCGCGCGTTTCCGGCAATGCACAAGCAGAACGCCTTGCCTCGGCTCTCGTGAAAACAGAAATCATCAACGCACTTTACGATACTGGACAGAACTACGAATCAAATCGTGAGCGCGTTTCAAATTTGAAGCAGAACTTCACAGCAGACTACCTGTACCTTGCTCAACAAAGAGGCCATGAGCCGCGCGTGCTTTTCAAGTTTGGCGACAACCATCTCTACCGGGGCTTTGATACAACCAACACAAGCAACTTAGGAAACTACATCAGCGAATTCGCTGACGAGCGCGGCTTCACTTCTCTTCATATCCTTATTCGCGGTATACGCGGGCAGGAGAGTCATAACATCGGTATGGGTAGGCCGGATCAATCCACAGACGTAGATTATACGAAATCGCCCGAGGGCGAACCTTTGTCGCTCGCTCCGTTCTACGTGCAAGCAGACCCAAATCAATGGACCCTCTTCGACCTTCGCCCGCTCCGCCCCAAACTCCTCTCCTTAAGCCAAATCGACCGGGAGCTCGAACGACTTATCCTGGGCTACGACCTGGTCGTCATCATCCCGCACACCACCGCCGACCCGCCCTTCTCGCCTTCGCCTACTGCCAGGTAAGCCGCAGCAACACCGCCCCGTTCCGCTCCAGCTTCATATCCTTGATCGCGCTGCCCGTCGCACCGTCGGTCTTGAGCGTCGCCGTAGCCTCTTGTAACTTCGAAGCTTGCACCAGCTTCCCCACCTGCTCAGCCGTCGGCACCCCCGGGCTCCCCATCCCCAGCCAAGCCGCATACGCATTCCCATGCTTCCCATCCAGCCGCGTTACCTCGACCCGCACCCCGGACGTGGGCAGCCCTTGCACCTCCACCGAGACCGGCACGGCAGGCCCGGCTGCCAGCGAGTCCGAATACTCCCACACCAACACATCCACCTCCCGAGCCCGCCGCGCCGCCAACGCCCGCACCTCTCCGTGCGGCCCCGGCCCTAGCAGTCCATCCACCGGCGCGAGCCCCGACACCGCCAGCTCTTCCCCACCCAGCGCCCCCAGCCGCCGCAGCGCGTTCAATACCGGCTTGTCCACCCCCCCGCTACCCGGCGCCGCCGTCGCCAGCTCCCGAAATCCCGCGAACGGCGCCTGCCCAGGAAACACAAACGCCCAGTTCACCGCGCCCTCCAGCCGGACACCGTACTCCCGCGCCAGCGTGAGCGACGCCGCTGTCGCCTCCAGCACGCTCGCCGCGTACGCCTCGCCGTTGCGGTACCCGTTCGCCGACCCCCGGCAAGCCGCGCACCCTTCCGGGTCCGACTCCGACAAGATCACCGGCACCTCCTTGTACTTTGACTGCGCGACGATTTGAAAGCCGTTCCGAATCGCCGATAACTGGTTTGCGATCCCCAGCTCTACGTGCGCGTCTGAACTCGCGGTCTTCACCAACTTAGGCGACCCCTTCGGATGAAAGCTGATGAAGTTCAACGGCACTTTCGCCGTAGAACAATGCTCTAAAAACTCCTGCAAAAACGTATTGTCGCCATAAGGCCCCGTTGTCGCCGGCCCTCCAACTAATACCCCCGGTACCGCCTTTCTTACCGCCGCTACCGTCACGTCGTATAAGTGGAAGTACTGCTCCGGCGTCCCATGCCAGTACGCGATGTCCGGTTCGTTCCAAACCTCCCACCGCCACCCATCCACCTGCGAACCATACCGCGCCCGCAGATGCCCAGCCCAGGCCGTCACCAATCCCGCCCACTTACCGTAGTCCTTCGGCGGGTAGCTCCACCCCGTAAATACATCCCCCTTCGGAAAGCTGTGCCGGTAAGGCGCGGGATGCGGCGACAAAGCCTCCGGAGTAAACCCAATCTCCACGAACGGCGTTACCCCCGCCTGCACCATTGCGTCGAAAATCCCGTCCGTGATCTCCCAGTGATACACCGGCTTGCCCGCACCATCTTCCGTATAAACTCCGGTCGACCCCCACTTCAGCCCTGCCGTCCCATCCCCGCTCGTCAGTAAGTTATGCGGCCGAAAATACACCGGACCCAGCTGCCCCAGCTCTTCCAGTAACGCTTTCCCCGCCGGCATCGTCAGATAGTTCGGCTCATCCGCCCCGAACCAGTTCCACGTCGCCCGCCACGGCTGCCCCGCACCTTGCGCATCCACGGTCAAGCGTCCCGGGCTTTGCGCCCGCGGCACGGCCGCCGCTGCCATCAACCCCAACCAGATCGCCCACCGCACCATCCCCACCTCGCGAACGTTCCACCGCTCTCCCGCAGAGCCTGCAAGTCTGAGATCTTGCCTCCTCCCGCTCGGCCGCCGCACGCAGCACCCGCTCCAGCCGTACTCTGTGCTTAGCTTTCCCTTCTCGACCGCTGAGCCTGCCCATCACCTGCTC
>CAXTTZ010000319.1:0-2254 GCA_964247325.1 uncultured Acidobacteriaceae bacterium
GTCAAGGTCGACCTGTATGTGGATGTGAACTTCCAGATCTTTTAAGGGGAGGAAGTGGCGAGGGGGAAGTAGCAAAGGGGGCAGCGGCTTGATCGCTGCCCCCTTTTGCTTTTGTCCTTCCCGAAGGGAATCTGCGTTCGGCTGCCGGGAAGTCTCGCTCTAAAAAGCTGTTATGGCCTTTAGGCGGCTCGTGCGCCCACCTTGCTTGTCATTCCGTACTCTGAACCAAGTCGAAGGGGAAGGAATCTGCTGTTTGCCCATAGCTTTAACGGCGCACCGAGGAAAGCAGATCCCTGCGCTACGCTACGGGATGACAACAAAGGGTGTTTACGGCATGACAACAAGGAGTCTTGGGAGGTAGGCGGTAGACTTCGTCAGTGGCTAACGGGTTCTGGTTGAATCTGTTCGAAGGTTAGGTCTTCGGCGGGGCTGTGGGTGCGTTCTTTCCATTGGAGAAAGAGCATGCCGTAGCTTTCGGTGGTGCAGGCTTCGGGGGCGATGCCGAGGGCTTGCAGCGTGGCATCGATCCAGGTGGGGTCGCCTTCGAGCTCGGCCCAGGTGCCGATGGGCGTCTCGTCGAGGACGAGATGGCCGCCGGACATTTCGCTACCCGCGGGGGCGCGCCATTCGGTGCGGTATTTTTCGTAGCGGAAGGCGGGCATGTAGCCGAGCTGGGCGAAGACCTCGGCCATGGCCGCGCAGTCGTCGAGTTCGGTCTCGGTTTCGATGCGGGTTTTGTAGCGGGTTTGATCTGTACTGGGGTCCCCGTCAGCTTCGGGCACGCGCTTGTGGGTGAGGACGCAGTGACCGTTGTACTCGCGGAGCCGGAGCAGCTGGCGTTTGCGGCGCAGGCTGCGGTCGGGCGTGTCGTAGAGCGTGTTGGACTCGAAACTACGCTCAGTCTGCAGCTCGAAGCCGAGGCGGATGACGGCGCGGCGCAGCGCGGGGATGTCGTGGACGACAAACTTCAGCTCAATTTCAGGCGCTTGCATGGGTAGCAGTATAGAGCTTGCGTCGGCTGCACTAGCATAAAGATATGGGCGGCACGGTGCGGCTAGATGGAAGGAAGGCGGCCGATTTAGCGCGCGCGGCCGCACTTCTGCGCGAGGGCGGGCTGGTCGCGTTCCCGACAGAAACGGTGTATGGGCTGGGGGCGAATGCCTTTTCGGCGGCCGCCGTAGCCGGAATTTTCCAAGCAAAGCAGCGGCCAAGCTGGGACCCGTTGATCGTGCACCTGGCGAGTGCCGGGGAGGTGCCGCGTGTGGCGGAGATTGCCGAAGCGGTGCTGCGGCTGCGGGTGAAGGCGCTGGCGGGGGCATTTTGGCCGGGGCCGCTGACCTTGCTGCTGCCCCGGTCCGCGGTGGTGCCAGATGCGGTAACGGCTGGGCGGCCGCTGGTGGGCGTGCGTGTGCCGAACCACCCTGTGGCCCAGGCTTTGCTGCGGGCCGCCGGGCTGCCGTTAGCGGCGCCGAGCGCGAACCGATTCGGCCATGTGAGCCCGACAACGGCAGACCATGTGCTCGAAGATTTGGATGGGCGCATTGACGCGGTGCTGGAGGGCGGCGCGGCCACCGTAGGGGTGGAATCGACGGTGGTGGACCCTGGGCCGACGCCGATGGTGCTGTACCGGGCAGGCGCGGTAACGGCCGAGGCCATTGCCGAGGCCTGCGGCGCGCCTGTGGAGACCTTTGTGCCGGTCAAGATGCCGGTCGGGGCGCCGCCTAGCGCGCCGGAGTCGCTGCCCTCGCCGGGCGTAGGATTGCGGCACTACGCCCCGGCGGTGCCGGTGCGGCTCACAGCGGGCGAACCTGAAGCGCTTTGGCGAGCGGTGGAAGAGCTGCGAGTAAACGGCAATTGCGTGGGCATGCTGCTGCCGGGTGATTGGCCCTCGCGTACGGAGGGCGGAGTCGTCGTGCAGCGATGGGGGCGATGGAGCGACGCCGCTGCGTTGGCGGCTGAGCTGTTTGCGGGGCTGCGGGCGCTGGAGAATAGCGAGGCGAAGGTGATCGTGTGTCCGCTGCCGGAGCCGGGCGGCCTGCGGGATGCGCTGCGGGATCGCTTGCTGAAGGCAGCGACGGTAGAATAGGGCCGCCGAGTGCGGCTATAAGCCGGCGGCCGTTATTTCATCACAGTGCCTGCGGGATGGGCGTCGCTAGTCTTGAACAGGTACTTGATTGCAGATTTGTAGATCAAGATCCGATGGCGGCCGGAGCGCAGCTTCAGGGCGTCGCGGTCGTGCCACTCGATGTAGCCA
>CAXTTZ010000319.1:2264-3231 GCA_964247325.1 uncultured Acidobacteriaceae bacterium
GAATGACCGTGAGACTGGTCTGTTGCTGGATTTGCTTTTGGAAGTAGAACGCCTCCGCGTGCGAGCTGGCAAGGGTGCCGCCGCCGCCGTCGGTGAGGGCGTGGGTGAGCGGGTCGTTGTTGTGCCCGGGGTCGCGGCGGCGGTCCAGGGCAGAAAGTTGAGGCCGCACCAGCTTGCGCGGGCCAGGAAAGGCGTCGGCAGGGGATTCCAGGGCCGTGCGGCGTTCATTGGCAGCAGCCAAAAGGAGGTCCAATCTTCGCAGGGTCCCGACGAGCCCAAAGCCGCCTGAGACTTGCGATCGAGATACACATCGTTTGCTGGCTTAGATGCAAGGCAACCCATGCCGGAGGCTGAGCCTCAGCGTGGAAGAACTGCAGTCAACCTTCGTCGAGGCCAACCCTGTGGCGCGGGTCGGCGCTGCCGAGGCCGACGGCGAAGGCGTCGAGGCTTAAGGACCGCAGCAGGTTGCGGCGCATGCCGGTTGCTACCGCATCGAGACCGCGCAGGGCTTGCTCGAGGGCGGGGAAGGGCAGCTGGTCGGCAAGCCGCTCGAGCTCGCGGCCGAGGTCGACGTTGCGCACCTGGTCGCCGGCGCCATGGCTGAGCAGCAGGATGTCCTCGATCAGGCTGGCGAGCGTGCGAATCAGTGCCGTGGTTTTTGCCTGACCTTCAGCGCCTGCACGGTAGGTTTCGGTCATGCGGAAGAGCGCGGAGTGGTCGCCGGTGTGCTCGAGCGTGCGGAGCAGGGTGAGCGCGTCGTTGCGGGCAGCGACATAGCCGGGCAGATCGAAGCTAAGGGCGCGGCCGGCGGCGCCTTCGCTGAGGCGGGCGACCAGCTCGCGCTCGGCAGGGCGCAACTCGGGGCGGCTTGCGGCCAGGGCAGCGGCAATTTCTGCCACGGGCAGCGCCCCCCCCCGGGCCAGTCCGCAGCGGGAGCGGAGGGGGGGCAGCAGTTCGCCGGGATGTG
>CAXTTZ010000320.1:0-3208 GCA_964247325.1 uncultured Acidobacteriaceae bacterium
CCCCACCCCGCCTCCGCCACCTTCCGGGGGGCCCGCCAGCGCGCGGCCCCGCCGGATCTTCCACCTTGCCGTAAACCCGGAGCTTGCGCCAGCCTCCACCCGCCCCCGCCCATGTATAAATGGGGCCATGCACCCACCCGCGATTGAAACTGAAGCGCTCACCCGGGTCTTTCACGGCTACCAGGCCGTCGACCACCTCGATCTCACCGTCGAGCGCGGCCAGTTCTTCGGCTTCCTTTGCCCCAATGGCGCCGGCAAATCCACCACCATCAAGATGCTCACCGGCCTGCTTGCTCCCAGTTCCGGTCGCATACGCATCTTCGGCGACGACCTCCTCGCCCACCCCGTTGAAGTGAAGCGCCAGATCGGCGTCGTCCCCGAGGGCATGGCGCTCTTCGGCAAGCTCACCGCGCCCGAATACCTGCAGTTCGTGGGCCGTATGTACGGTCTGGACCGCCAAACCACCCAGACCCGCACCGCCGAGCTACTCGATTACATGGGCCTCGCGGATCAGCGCAAAAAGCTCATCGCCGATTTTTCCCACGGCATGGGCAAAAAACTCGCCCTGGCCGCGGCCGTCATCCATGGCCCCAAGCTCCTCTTCCTCGACGAACCTTTTGAGGGCGTCGACGCGATCGCCGCCGGCACGCTCAAAACCATGCTCAGCGGCATGATCGCCCGCGGTGCCACCATCTTTCTCACCTCGCACGTGCTTGAGATTGTCGAGCGCCTGTGCACCCACGTCGCCATCATCAACCAAGGCCACCTGGTCGCCAACGGCTCGCTCGACGAACTCCGCGCCGGCGTCCAGGCCCGCTTCGCCGCTACCGAAGACCCCTCCTCCACCTCCGGAGAAGCTCGCAAGCTCACCCTGGAACAGATCTTTCTGGCCGTTGTCGGCACCTAAGCTACCCCCACGCACAGCGAAGGCGAACTCGCTTGGCTCAGCTAAGCCCTAGTAGTTCGCGTGAACTATCGCGAATAAACTACGGCGACTACCGGTGCCCACCGCTTTCACACGGAATCCCTATGCTGCCCACCTCCGCCCAGCCCGACCTCCACCATACCGGGGCACGCCTCAGTTCGGCCCAGCTTGGCGCCATTCTGTGGCTCCGGTGGCGCATCTTCGCCAACAGCTTTCGCCGTAAAGGCGGGATCGGCGAGCTCATTGGCCGCATCCTGCTTACGCCGCTCCTTGCCGTTCTCGCCCTGCTGCCGGCCCTGGGTGCTTGCTTCTTTTCCTGGTACCTGGCCATGCATGGCTCACTCGAGCACATTAGCTGGGTGCTTTGGGCCGCCTTTGCCCTTACCCAACTGCTGAACATCAACCTCGGCCAGCCTGGCACCACCTTCGATCCCACCGACCTTATCCGCTTTCCCATGAGCCGGCGCAGCTATGTGCTTGTTCGGCTCAGCTTCGGTCTGCTCAGCCCCGCTAACCTCATTATGGCGCTCATGTCGCTCGGCGTCTTTATCGGGATCACCGTCGACCGCCCCCGCCTTTGGCCTTACACCTTGCTCGCCACCACAGTCTTTGCGATCACCAACGTCCTGTTTACCCGCATGGTCTTCGCCTGGGTCGACCGCTGGCTTTCGACCCGCCGCGCTCGCGAAATTTTTACAGCTTTCATTTTCGCCGGCTCGCTCCTGGTGCAATACCTTAACGTCACCTACAACCCCGGCTTTCAGCACAAACGCAACCGCAATCAAGCCACGCTGCAAAATATCCAGCACGCCCAATCGCTGGCCCACACCGCTTCCACCTACGGCGCGTGGCTGCCACCCGAACTCACCGGCGCGGCCATCAACGCCGGCGCGCGCTCCGCCCAAGCCGCCTTTGCCGCCGACGTCGTCGGCTGCTCTTTTTTCGGCGCTGCCTTTTTCACCATCTACACCCTGCGCATGCGCCGCGAGTACAGCGGAGAGAACCTAAGCGACCAGGCCAACGCCGTCCGCTCCGCCCCACCTCTTCCTATCGCAGCCCACGCCACCCCGTCTAATTCCGCGACCGCCTTTCGGACCGCAACCGGTGCCGACGCCGATCCTGCTGTCCTTGCTGCCTCGCCGTCCGAAACTCGCGCTCGCCGCCCCTTGATGCCTGCTACGCTCGCTCCGCTGCTCGGCAAAGAACTGCTCATCCTTCGCCGCAACACCGGCCTGCTGTACGGCATCATCGCGCCCACGGTGATGGTCTTCCTTTTTGCCGGCCGTATCTCGCTGCGCGGCAACCCCCATTGGTTGCTACTCACCGCGGCCGCCTACGCCCTACTCGGCCTCGCCCCCATGAGCTATAATTCCTTCGGCCTCGAAGGCCCCGGCGCCCAGTTCTACTTCTTTGCTCCCGTTCCCTTGCGCGATGTCTTCTTCGCGAAAAACCTTATGAATTTCCTTCTCGCGCTCTTCGAGGTCGCCACTGTCGTCACCATTGTGGCCTATGTTTCCGGCCGCCCCAGTCTGCTCGACTGCGCCTTCGTCCTGCTTTGGGCGCTCGCCACCCTTCTGCTCAACACCACGATCGGCAATCTTCGCTCCGTGTCCGCCCCGAAAAAGGTTAACCCTGGCCGCAGCCCCAACCGCGCGCAATCCCAAGTTAGTGCCTGGATCGCCATCGGCATCCTCGCTGCCTGCGCCGCCCTAGGCTTCGGCTGCCAACTGCTTGCGGCCTTCCTCCACCAACCCTGGGTAGCCTCCACCCTAGCCGCCACTCTCGCCGCCGGCAGCGCCCTCCTTTACAACAGCGGCCTCAGCGAGATAGAAAGTTACGCCCTGCATCGCCGCGACTCCCTCTTTGAAGAACTCGGCAAAAAAACGTAACCCTTACATTCGCCGTTGCTTTTGCCCTTGCCTCGCCGGTTTTCCTCCCGAAGGGGATTACGCTCCGCTCTCGGCCGAAATGCCCGCCTCTACTCCGCAACACCTATCGCACTCAACATCCGCCCTGTCACGCCCTGCTCCGCCCGGTAGCTGAAATACCGCCGCCGTCTGTCTGGTAGACGAAAGCACGCGGTGCACTCCCCGGCCACAAAGATCGCCTCAGGCCGCACGCCCGCCTCCACGAGCTGCCGCCGGTTTGCCTCGGCTAGATCCAACCGATCTCCTTGAAACAGCTCCCCCGCACACTGGAATGCCCCGTCGAATCCCGACCGCACCTCCTCACCCACCTGGTAGCAACACGCCCCGATGCAAGGCCCCACCGCCGCGATTAGAT
>CAXTTZ010000321.1:0-3204 GCA_964247325.1 uncultured Acidobacteriaceae bacterium
TAGTCCTTCCCGAAGGGAATCTGCTCCTCGCTCCCCTCACCACCCACACCCAGGGGACGCCCACCCTATGAACCCTTCCCGCATCTTCATCGAGCGCCCCGTCGCCACGACCCTCCTCACCATCGCGGTCGCCATCGCCGGCGCCATCGCCTTTCTCGTCCTCCCTGTTTCTCCGCTTCCCCAGGTCGACTTTCCCACCATCTCCGTCGGTGCCGGCCTTCCCGGCGCCAGTCCCGACATCATGGCCTCCTCGGTCGCTACGCCCCTCGAGCGCGAGTTCGGGCACATCGCCGGCGTCACCGAGATGACCTCCTCCTCCACCCTCGGCACCACCTCGGTCACCCTCCAATTCGACCTCGGCCGCGACATCAACGGCGCGGCCCGCGACGTCGAAGCCGGCATCAACGCCGCCCGCACCTATCTTCCCGCCAACCTGCCCGCCAATCCCAGCTACCGCAAGGTCAACCCCGCCGATTCTCCCATCCTCGTCCTCGGTCTTCAGTCCGACATCTACGACATCCCCACCCTCTACGACGAAGCCTCCACCGTCATCTCCCAGCGCATCTCCCAGATTAACGGCGTCGGCCAGGTCCAGGTCGTTGGCGCCTCGCTTCCGGCCGTCCGCGTGGACGTCAACCCCGACCAGCTCGCCTCCTACGGCATCAGCCTGCCCATGGTTCAGCAGGTCATCGCCGGTCAAAACTCAAATTCCGCCAAAGGTCAGCTCTCCAACGGCACATACACCGCCGACATCACCGCCAACGACCAGATCTCCAAGGCGGACGACTACAAGCCCCTCGTCATCGGCTACCACAATGGCGGCGCTGTCCGTCTGCAAGACGTCGCCCAGGTTACAAACTCGCAACAAACCATTCGCCAGGCTGGCTTCCTCAATGGCAAGCCCTCGGTCAACATGCTCATCTTCCGGCAGCCCGGCGCTAACATCATCACCACCGTCGATGCGATCAAGGCCACCCTGCCCTCGATCCAGGCCACCGTCCCCAAAGGCCAACACCTCACTACGATCCTCGACCGCACCCTCACGATCCGCGCCTCGGTCTCCGACATCGAGCGCACCCTGATCATCTCCGTCATTCTTGTCGTTCTGGTCGTCTTTCTCTTTCTCCGTAACCTCCGCGCTACACTCATTCCCGCCGTCGCCGTCCCGGTTTCGCTTATCGGCACCTGCGCCATCATGTACCTAGCTGGCTTTTCGCTCGACAACCTGTCGCTGATGGCCCTCGCCATCGCCTCCGGGTTCGTGGTCGACGACGCCATCGTCGTGATGGAAAACATCTCCCGCTACCTGGAAATGGGCTTCGGCCCGATCGAAGCCGCGCTCGCCGGCGCCGAAGAGATCGGCTTCACCGTCCTTTCCATCTCCATCTCGCTCGTTGCCGTTTTTATCCCGCTGCTGCTCATGGGCGGCATCATCGGCCGGCTCTTCCGCGAGTTCGCCATCACGCTCTCGGCCGCCATCTTTGTCTCGCTAATTGTCTCCCTCACCACCACGCCCATGATGTGTTCGCGCGTCCTTAAGCCCGAACACGAGATCGAGCACGGCCGCCTGTACCGCTGGAGCGAGCGCCTCTTCGACCGCCTCATCGCCGGCTACCGCGCGAGCCTCATCTGGGTTCTCGACCACCCCGCCCTCGTCCTGCTCATCTTCTTTATCACTCTCGGCCTCAACGTCTTTTTGCTAGCCAAGGTTCCCAAAGGCTTCTTTCCGATCCAAGACACCGGCGCCATGGCCGGCGGCATGCAGGGCCCGCAAGATACCTCCTTCTACTCCATGCGCACCGCTGTCCAGCAGTCCATCTCCATCATCAAATCCGATCCCGCCGTCCAAAACGTCATGGGTTTCACCGGCGGCCAGGGCCCAGCCAACGGCGGCTTTACCTTTATCGCCCTCAAGCCCCGCTCCGAGCGCGACGTCAACGCCATGCAAATCATGGGTCGCCTCCGCCCCAAACTCGCCCGCGTTCCCGGCGCTGCCACCTTTCTTCAGCCCGTGCAAGACATCCGCATCGGCGGCCGCCAGTCCAACGCCCAATACCAATACACGCTCGAGGCCGAATCCACCGCGGACCTGATGAAATTCGGCCCCGCCCTGCTCGCCGCCATGAAGCACACCCCCGGCTTCACCGACGTCACCACCGACCAGCAAAACCGCGGCCTCCAGGCTCTGCTCACCTACGACCGCCCCACCGCCGCCCGCCTCGGCCTGACCCCCCAACTGCTCGATAACACCCTCTACGACGCCTTCGGCCAGGCCGAGGTCTCCACCATCTACTCCGAGCTGAACCAGTACTACGTCGTGCTCGAGGTCGCCCCCAAGTACTGGCGCACCCCCGAAGGTCTCAAAGACACCTACCTCATCCCGCGCCAGGGCGGCGGCGCCATTCCGCTCGCCTCCGTCGCCAAATACGTCCCTTCCACCTCGCCGCTCGCCGTCAACCACACCGGCCTCTTCCCGTCGGTCACCGTCAACTTCAATCTCGCGCCGAACGTTTCGCTGGGCCAGGCCACACAGATCATCCTGCAGATTCAGCAGCAGCTCGGCGTCCCCCAATCGGTGCACGGCCAGTTCTCCGGCACCCTCCAGGCCTTTCAGCAGTCGCTCAAAACCGAACCCTACCTTGTGCTCGCCGCCATCATCGCGGTCTACATCGTGCTCGGCATCCTGTACGAAAGCCTCATTCACCCGCTCACCATCCTGTCCACGCTGCCACCGGCCTCGCTCGGCGCCGTCCTTGCCCTGCTCATCACCGGCTCCGAGCTCGATGTCATGTCCATCATCGGCATCATTCTGCTGATCGGCATCGTCAAAAAGAATGGCATCATGGTCATCGACTTCGCCCTGAACGCCGAACGCACCGAAGGCAAAAATACCCGCGACTCCATCTTCGAGGCCTCCATCCTCCGCTTCCGCCCCATCCTCATGACGACCGTGGCCGCCCTCTTCGGCGCCGTTCCCTTGGCCATCGGCACCGGCACCGGCTCCGAACTCCGCCGCCCCTTGGGCATCTCCATCATCGGCGGCCTCATCGTCTCCCAAGCCCTGACCCTCTACACCACTCCTGTTATTTATCTCTTCATGGACAACCTCCGCCTCCGGCTTCAAGGCGACGCCCACCGCTCCCTCCTCGCCAACGAGGCCCACGCCTAACCCAAATGCCTATGACCCCGCCGCGCCCCCTAAGC
>CAXTTZ010000322.1:0-3202 GCA_964247325.1 uncultured Acidobacteriaceae bacterium
GTCGTTGCGCAGGCGGGGGATCGAGGTGGTTCGCGCGGTGGACGTGAAGCCGCTGGAGGACTGGCATCAGGTAACGGATGAGGTGGAAAACCTTTCGTGCGACCTAAAGGACCCGTACGCTTGCCGACGAGCGACCGAAGGGGTGACGCTGGTGTATCAGCTAGCGGCCGATATGGGCGGCATGGGGTTTATCGAGAGCAACAAGGCGCTGTGCATGCTGAGCGTGCTGACCAACACGCAGATGCTCGTGGCGGCGCGCGATGCGGGAGTGAAGCGGTTCTTTTATTCGTCGTCGGCGTGTGTGTATAACGGCGAAAAGCAGAGCTCCGCGAAGGTGGTGCCGCTTAAGGAGAACGATGCGTACCCGGCGATGCCGGAGGACGGCTACGGCTGGGAAAAGCTGTTCAGCGAACGGATGTGCCGCCACTTCGAGGAGGACTTCGGGTTGGTGTGCCGGGTGGCGCGTTACCACAATGTTTATGGGCCTTTGGGGACGTGGACGGGCGGACGCGAAAAGGCGCCCGCGGCGATCTGTCGCAAGGTGATTGAGGCCAAGCAGTCCGGGGTGCACGAGATCAATATTTGGGGCGATGGCGAACAGACACGGTCATTCATGTTCATCGAGGATTGCGTGGAGGGCACGCAGCGGATCATGGAGAGCGAGATCCAGGAGCCGATTAATCTAGGGTCGAGCGAGCTGGTCACGATTAATCAGTTGGTGAGCTTGGTGGAAGAGATTGCGGGCGTGCAGCTGAAGCGCACCTACGATCTACGGGCGCCGAAAGGGGTGAACGGCCGCAATAGCGATAACAGCTTGATCCGGCATTACCTTGAATGGGAGCCCTCGATCCGGCTGCGGGATGGTTTGGCAGAGACGTACCGCTGGATCGAAGAAGAGATGGCGTTTGCAGCCGAAAGAAGAGTGTTGCATGCATGCTGAACGAGGAACAAACGCACGCATCTTGGGGATAGACTTTTTTCAGGGATCCGCGGAACGTGCGGTGGAGGCGATGCGGGGAGGCGGTCTGTTGGTGGTGCCGGCGGCCCCCGCACTGAAGGATCTGGACGTGAGTCAGGGATACCGCGAGGCACTGCTGGAGGCGGATCTGGCGCTAACGGATTCGGCGTTTATGGTGCTGATATGGCACGGGTTGCAGCACCAGCGGTTGCAGCGGTTGTCGGGCCTGGAGTATCTGCGGGAGCTGTTGCAGCATGGAGATGTGCGGGAGCCCGGCAATACGCTTTGGGTCATGGCAGGGCCGGAGAGTGCGGAGCGGAACCTCGGGTGGCTGCGGGAGCATGGGGTAGAGGTTCCGCCAGCCTGTATGTACTTGGCGCCGATGTATGAAGCTGGTGTGGAAGATCCGATGTTGCTGGCGCAGGTCGAACGCTTGCGGCCGCGCCATGTGATTGTGACCGTCGGGGGTGGAACTCAGGAGCGGCTGGGCCTGTACTTAAAGCGGCACTTGAGCTATTTGCCAGCAATACACTGTATCGGTGCAGCAATTGCCTTTTTAAGCGGCGATCAGGTCCGCATCCCGGTGTGGGCGGACCGGATATATCTGGGATGGCTATTTCGTTCGGTTTCGGAGCCGCGGCGGTATGTGCCACGGTACTGGCAGGCACGAAAGTTGTTTCGTCTGCTGCTCTTGAACAGGCAGCAGATGCCGGCGTTGCGACCGGTGGGAGAAAGGAAACGACTGCGGAGAGGATCGCCGTCATCCTTGCAGCCGAAATTGCACGTCTAAAGGTTACGTTCCAAAGGTGAACTCCAAGATGCGTGGGGGTTGGAAGGCGCGGTGCGTGGTTACGCTGGGGCTGGCGTTGCTGGCTTGCAGAGCCGTGTGCGCGCAGGCGCCTGCATCGGTGGCGGAGCAGTATCTCTTTCAAGAGGCGAACGCGGAGCGGGTGAGCCGGGGTTTGCCGGCCTTGCGCTGGGATGGGCCGCTGCAGGAGGCGGCACGGCAGCACGCGGCGGAGATGGCGGCGCGAGAGTCGATTTCGCACCAGTACAGCGGCGAGCCGGATGTGGCTGAGCGGGCGCAGTCGGCGGGAGCGCGGTTCAGCGTGGTAGCGGAAAATGTGGCGGAGGCGCCGACGGCGATCGAGATTGAGATAGGGTGGATGAACTCGCCGCACCATCGGGCAAACTTGCTGGACCCACGGGTGGACCGAGTGGGGATTAGCGTGCTGCGGCGACAGGGGCGGCTGTATGCGGTGGAGGATTTTGACCGCACGGTGGCGGTGCTGTCATTTGCGGAGCAGGAATCAGCGGTGGAGGGGCTATTGGCCGCGGCGAGCCCAGTGGGGTTGGAGGCAGACCACGGGGACGCGCGGCAGACCTGTGCGATGGAGACGGGGTTTGCGGGGGAGCGGCGGCCGTGGTTTGTGATGCGGTTTACCTCGGGTGAACTGGACGCGCTGCCGGAGGAGTTGCGCGAACGGTTGGCGACGGGCAAGTACCGGCGTGCGGCGGTGGGGGCATGCCCGGTGACGGCGGCGGGGAGCTTTAGCGGATACCGGGTGGCGGTGTTGCTGTTTCCGTGAGGGATGGAGTTGCTGGGGAGGGTACGGCGTGCGGGTAGGCTTTGACCTTCGGGTGTGGGTTTGCTATAAAACAGTGACGGGCCTCGGTTTGTAAGCTCGGTGTTGTGTTGATCCTGAGTAGCTCAATGGCAGAGCATTCGGCTGTTAACCGAAGGGTTGTAGGTTCGAGTCCTACCTCAGGAGCCATCCAGCGTGGGGTGGATGGAAGAGTTCCTTTTCAAAGTTGAGATAGGTGACCAGGGCGAGGTTTCTGGTCCGTTTGTGCGGATAAAGGCAGGCTTCAGCCCTTGGCCTTATAGCGCTTTGCCTTCAGGTGTATTCCTGGCTCGGCACAAACAGCAGATTCCCTTCGGGGGATGACAACCAGAAAAGAAAAAGCGAGCAAGCACCTAGCGCGCTGGTTTTGTGCACGGTAGCAGCGTGGGGCGCAGAGGCTGCATCTGAGGCGCTATGGTACGTGCTGTTTCGTGGGGTGGGCCTAAGGAAGCCGGCGGTGTGTTGGGTGGGGCTGCTTGACGATCGTTATCTTTGGATTGACGGTGTCGTCGTCGTGGGGGAACGGGAATGCGACGCTTTGGCGATCGCTGATCAAGGCACTGGTGCGGCGGGGGCATCGGGTGGTGTTTTATGAGAAGGACGTGCCGTATTACGCGAG
>CAXTTZ010000323.1:0-3197 GCA_964247325.1 uncultured Acidobacteriaceae bacterium
GGGTCCCGCTGCATCGGCTGCAACTCGTCGTGGCCGTATTGCTGTTGCTGTTTGGGCTACGTTGGCTGCGCAAGGCGGTGCTGCGCGCGGCGGGGCTAATCCCGCTGCATGATGAAGAGGCCGCGTTTGCGAAGACCAGGGCGATGGCGGGGCAGGGAGGGGTGGCCGGCGGCTGGGACCGGCTGGCGTTTGGAACGGCCTTCAACATCGTCATGCTTGAAGGAACCGAGGTCGTCTTTATTGTGATTGCCATGAGCGCGGGTGGGGCGGGGTTGCTTGTACCGGCGAGCCTGGGCGCGGTGGCTGCACTTGGCGTCGTTGTGGCGCTGGGATTGGCGCTGCACCGGCCGCTGGCGCGCGTGCCGGAGAACGGGCTGAAGTTCATGGTGGGCGTGCTGCTTTCGGCTTTTGGAACGTTTTGGGTGGGCGAAGGCCTGGGGCTGCGCTGGCCCGGGGAGGACTGGTCGCTCCCCCTCTTGGTGGGCTTGTATTTGCTCGTTGCGCTCGCGTTGGTGCCGCTGGCCCGCCGGGTGCAAGGGGCAGCGCTCGCGTGAGGGGAGGTCTGTCTTGAACTGGATACGTCGGTTTTCTGGCACGATCTTTGAGCTCTTCGTCGATGATGGCAGCCTCGTTCTAGGTGTGCTGGTGTGGCTTGCCCTGTTTAAGGTGGTAGCGGTGTACCTTCGCAGCCATGCGGTCAATGGGCTGCTGCTGGCGGCTGCGTTGGGTTTGAGTCTCGCTAGCAGCGTTTTGTACTTTGCGCGGCACCACGGCGCGAACCGCTGAAGGGAGGGCACGATGCGGGTGCTGGTGGTTGAGGATGAACCGCGGTTGGCGGAGAATATCGCGAGCGCGCTGCGTGAGGGCGCGGGCTATGCGGTGGACCGCGCGCGCGAGGGCGATGAGGCGCTGGGGCTTTGCGGCACGGCGGAGTACGACCTAATTGTGCTGGACCTGATGCTGCCGCGGGTACACGGTGCGGAGGTGCTGCGGCGGCTGCGGGCGGCGCGCAACGCGACGCCGGTGCTGGTGCTGACCGCGATCGATGAGACGGCCAAAAAGATCGAGCTGCTCAACGGGGGCGCGGACGACTACCTGACCAAGCCGTTCGACTTGGGCGAGTTTCTTGCGCGGGCGCGGGCGCTGGTACGACGCGGCAAGGGGGCCAGCCAGCCGGTGCTGGAGGTGGGTGCGCTGCGGCTGCACACGGGTGAGCAGGCGGTGACGCATGGCGAGGCGGCCATCGATCTTTCGCCGACCGAGTACCGCATCCTGGAGTACCTGATGTTTCGGCCGCGCGCCGTGGTATCGAAGCGCGAGCTGCTGGAGCACCTGTACGACTTTACGTGGGAGCACCATAGCAACGTGATCGAAGCGCATGTGTCGAACCTGCGGCGCAAGCTGCGGCAGAGCGCCGATGCCGATCTGCTGGAAACGCTGCGCGGCCGTGGCTACCGGCTGCTGCAGCCGCAATGAGCGCGCCAGGGAACGGCGGGGTGCGGCCGCGATCGTTGGTGCGGCAGGTGTTGGCGATTGTGCTGCTGGCACAGGTGCTGTGCGCCGTGCTGCTGGCGGCTGTGGCGCTGCTGAACGAGCGGCACACGCGGCAGCGGGCCTTTGATGTGACCCTGCGCGGCCACTCCGACTCGTTGTTGGGCGCCATTCAGGACGCGGAGGACCCGGACGATAACGTCACGGTGGACCCGGCGGAGCTTCGACTCCCGGAGCGTGATCTGTACGCGGTCTTCGATGCGTCAGGGCGTAAGATCGGCAGCAGCGCGCGTGCCGACGCGCTGCTACGGGGGGCGGACGGCTTTCGCGATCAGCGGATTGGGCGGCGGCCGTACCGGGTATACCAGCGCGAGGCACTGCGCATCATCGACCGCGCGGAGAACGGCGGGCAAGGGCTACGGCGGCCGGTGACGATTGTGTATGCGGCGCCCGAGGAGCATTTGCTGCATGAGATCTCTGAGGCGACCGGCTTTTACCTTGTAACCATTCTGCTGGCGAGCACGTTGACCGGGGCCGTGGTGGTCGTTCTGCTGCGCCGGGCGCTGCGGCCTCTGGTGGACCTTGCAGGGGCAGCGGGGCAGTTGCGGGCGCCGGCGCTCCTGTTTGCACCGCCGCCGAGCGTGCTCCAAGTGCGGGAGCTGCGGCCCTTGGCCGAGGTGCTGGCGGAGGCAGTGGAGCGGCTGCGCGAAGCCTTTGCGAAGGAGCAGCGATTTGTAAGCGACGCGGCGCACGAGCTGAAGACCGCCGTGGCCGTGGTGCGGTCGACCGTGCAGGTGCTGCTGCTGCGGCCGAGGACGGCAGAGGAGTACGGGGCGGGACTGCAACGGATCGTGGAAGACAATGCGCGGGTAGAGCAGCTGATCGGGCAGATGCTGCGCTCGGCGGCGGTGGAGGCGGCCCGGCCGAGCGAGGGGGACAGGGTCGATTTGGGCGAGTGTGTGCGTGAGGCGCTCCTGCAGATGGGTTCCATGGCGGAGGCGCGCGGGGTGGGGCTGCGCTGCGTGGCGTCGGGGGAGGTAAGCGTGCGGCTTTCGGCGCAGCAGGCGCCGGTGTTGCTGCGGAACCTGCTGATGAACGCGATCCAGCACAGCCCGGCGGGGTCGGAGGTGTAGATCTCGGTGGACACCGAATCAACTAGAAAAATGCTGACGGTTCAGGATGAGGGCTCGGGCATTGCCCCTGAGGCGCTGCCGCACGTGTTCGAGCGATTCTACCGGGAGGATCGTTCGCGGTCGCGTGAGACCGGCGGTGCAGGATTGGGACTGGCGATCTGCAAGGCGGTCGTGGAGGCTGCGGGTGGGGTGATCGGGATTCGGAGCACGCCGGAGGTAGGGACGACGGTGCGGGTGGAGTTGCCTGGGGTGTAACTGTGGCTAACTTGCCGCCCTCCTGAACAAGGAAGGTGTCTCGGGGTTGCAACAACGGCCTGCATCGCAAGAGAGATACAAAGATCCTTCGCTGTGCTCAGGAGGACGGCACTCTATTCTTGGCTCTACCTCTACGGATCCAGCTCGATAGCGCTTGGCGTTAGGTGCCGTCCTTGCTCGGCCTAGACAGCAGATTCCCTTCGGGAATGACAACCAGAGAGGCAAAAGCAGCGACTACACCTATGGGAGAAAAGCTCTAGCCTACGCGGCGGCTACGGCCTCAGGGGCATGGTTGCGGGTGAGCAGGTAGTAGATCAC
>CAXTTZ010000324.1:0-1765 GCA_964247325.1 uncultured Acidobacteriaceae bacterium
GGTGAGCAGGTTTTGGAAAATGGTGCTGAGGGCGCGGGGGGGGGGGGGGGGGGTGGGTGGAGCTTTCAGTAACTGGTTTGTGAGCTCGTCAACCGCGAAGCGCGACGGGGGATCGGGGCGAACGGCGTCGACGAAGCGGTCGAGCACGGTGAGTTGCGAGGTTTTTTGCTGCTGGTAGCGCTCGTGGAAGCTGACCGGCTCGAGCACTGAGGCGAAGACGCGAAGGTCGTCGATGGATTGGGTGCCGGCGAGCTCGCGAAGGCTGGCGTCCTCTTGGGTGAGGTGGTGGAGACCTAGGCCTTCGAGTTCGACGGCGATGCGGTCGAGACGGCGGTACATGTCCGGGACGTCGCGAACGGCTTCAGGGGACCAGAACCGCTCGGCGATGGCGGCCGAACGCGGCCAAAGGCGAGAATCGACGGTGCGCTCGTTGACCTGCTCGGCGAAGAGGCAGATCTCGCCGCCCAGGATGAGCTCGGCCTGCTGCGGGGTGAGACCGGAGGTGGAAGGCCGGGGATCGACGAGGTAGTGTGTGCCGGCGGGCTGCATGGCGTCGAGGTAGTAGCCGGCGGAGAGGATGCCCTGGTAGCCGGCCTGGGCGCCTTTGACGAGCGAGGCCTCGCCGCGCCAGGACTGGACGACGACGTCGTGCGGCAGGGCGGGGTTCAGGATTTCATCCCAACCGACCATGTGCCGGTTGAGTTGAGTGAGGATGGTGAGCACGCGGCTGTTGAAGAAGGCCTGAAGCGCGTCCGGGTCCTTCAGGTTGTGGGCGCGCATGAAGGCCTGGATGCGAGGGTCGGACTTCCACTCAGGGCAGGCGACCTCGTCGCCGCCGATGTGAACGTAGGGGTCGGGGAAGATGGTCGCCATTTCGCCGAGAAAGTGCTGGACGAAGGTGTAGGTTTCTTCGCGGGTGGGGTCGAGCGCGACGGGGGAGATGCCGAACTGGCGGCGGATGCCGGAGGGAGCGAGGCCGCTGGAAAGCTCGGGGTAGGCGACCAGCCAAGCGACGGAGTGGCCGGGGGTTTCAAACTCGGGCACGACGCGGATGCCGCGCGCGTGGGCGTAGCTGACGATCTCGCGGGCTTGGTCCTGGGTGTAGAAGAGGCCGTCGGAGCCGAGCGCGGTGAGCTTGGGGAAGAGCTTCGATTCGATGCGAAAGCCCTGATCATCGGTCAGGTGCCAGTGAAAGACGTTGAGCTTGACGGCGGCCATGCCGTCGAGGGTGCGCTTCACGACGTCAAGGGGCTCAAAGTGGCGGGAGCAGTCGAGCATGAGGCCGCGCCAGCGAAAGCGGGGAGCGTCTTGAATGGTGACCGCGGGTACGATGAACTGAGGGCCGGAAGGTTGGACGAGTTGAAGCAGCGTGGCGAGGCCGTGAAGCGCGCCGACGACGGTGGGCGCGCTGAGGCGGACCTGGGCGGGGGTGACAGTCAGGGCATAGGATTCGTCCTCGTCGAGGGACTGGACGGCTTGGCCCGGGCCGGTGACTTCGACAAGGAGTTGGCCGCTGCTGCCGGGCGTGGGGCTGGCGGCGAGGGGCAGGCTGGTAGCTTGGCGTAGTTGCGCGAGGGTGCGCATGAGGGCTTGGTCGAGGCGAGGGTCGGTGAAGCGGGGAGTGCTGGCGGTGAACTGCGGGGTGAGGACGAACTGACCAGCCGCAGAGGTGAGCTGCGCGGGCTGCGGCATAAGGGCGTTCTGCATGATGGAGGTCTGGTTTGCGGAGGTCTGGTTTGCGGAGGTCTGGTTTGCGGAGGTCTGG
>CAXTTZ010000324.1:1865-3190 GCA_964247325.1 uncultured Acidobacteriaceae bacterium
GGAGGTCTGGTTTGCGGAGGTCTGGTTTGCGGAGGTCTGGTTTGCGGAGGTCTGGGTAGGGAGCATCTGGCTGAGCGCGACGGGCGCGGTGCCCAACAGCAAAAGGGGAAGCAGCCGTAAGGGGCGGGCACGAAGGGCGCAGAGCATCGTGTGTATCTCCTAGAGTGGACCCTGGGGAGGGTGGTGCTTGGATTGGGTGTGCCGAGGAACGTTGGATTCAGCTTACAGGAGGTGTGGGGTTGGGAAGTTGGTTTTGTGTCGCCGCTCTGTTGCGGTTTTCTGCTGATGGAACGACGGGTGTTTGCTTCGTGTGTTGCTTAGGCTTTGGGTGGGATGTAAGGTTCTGCGCTGTGCTACGGGGCTAGGGTTTGGGGATACCCTGGAGGCGTATGGGAGCGCCAGGCAAACCGCAGGTCTCTCCACTACGCGGAGGATGAAGCTTGTCCGCTTCGGTCGAGATGACAGGCTTTTGTGCTTGTTGCATGATGGCTTTAGTGCGGGGCGATGGCGGTGGGAGTGGGCGAGGTCGGGTGTGGAGGGGTGAGCGGGTAGCCGGCCCAGACATACTCGAGGGCTTCGGGCAGGGTTTGGAGCTTGACGGCGTGGTCGACGTGGCCGGCGTTTTGGGCGAAGACGAACTGGTAATGGTAGGCGGCGGCGGCGAGGGCTTTGGCCATGCGTTCGTTGGCTTCGACCCAATCGTGGAGGCCGTCGCGCATGCTGTTGGGGTTGAGGAGGTCGCGGTCGCCGACCTCCATCCATAGGCGAATGGGCTTGGCGGGGCTGTCGGGAATGAGGTGCTCGTAGAAGGCGGCAGCGCCGTGCGGGGTGGCCGCGTCGGGCGGCCATTGCTGGTTGACAAAGGTGCCCGAGTAGCTGAGGACGCGATGGTAGAGCTCGGGGTGGTACCAGGCCATGGTGAGGGCGCAAGCAGCGCCGGAGCTGCCGCCCATGGTGGCGCGGCCGTCAGGGTCTTCGGTGAGCCGGACGTGGGCTTGGGCTTGAACGGCAGGGAGGACCTCGGTTTCGATGAATTCGGCGTACCGGCCGGAAAGGGTGTCGTACTCGAGGCCGCGCTCGCTGCCTTGGGCGTCGCCACCGCCGTTACCGACGGAGATAGCGATCAGAGCGGGGAGGCGATGGGCGGCGATGAGATTGTCGAGCGCGGTGAAGAGCTCGTGGTCGGGGCCGTCGGTGCCGACGAGAAAGGGCGCGGGAGTGCCGGCGACGTAGCCCGCGGGCACGTAGACCTCGACGCGGCGGGTGTAGGGCGCGGGGTGGCTGGTGGGCACGAGGAGCTTGGCCGGATCGGTGGGGTCGGGTGT
>CAXTTZ010000325.1:0-3171 GCA_964247325.1 uncultured Acidobacteriaceae bacterium
GTTATAGGTTTGGCGGTTCATGCCGCCGACAGCGGGGGCTTGTTGCTGCGGGGTGGGGAGCGCCACGGCGAGCAGGTCTTCGAAGGGCAGAACGAGCGCGGTGCGGGAGAGCGATTGGAGCACTCTGCGGCGGGTCCAGTTTCTTGACTGTTGTTTCTGCATGGGCGCACGACGGTGTGGCGGCTGCCCGCTTCAGGTCGAGCTAAGTATAAAGAAGTGCCGAGAGGGTGGGCAATGCAGGGGTGCGCTGAAAGGTTTGGCGGTTAGGAGAGGGAAGGAGCAGAACTCCTCCCCTTCGCGGAAGTTTATCGGACGGAGGCGTAGCGGGGAGCTGGTTTGCCGGTTTGTTGCGAGGCGGCGAAGAGTGAAGTGCTAGCAGCGCTGAAGGCGGAAACGGCGTGTTGATCCTGCACGGAGGGCATGGTGATGCCTTCGCCGAGTTCGAGGCCGCGCATGGCGGCGTCGACGCAATCTTCGGCGGACATGACGATGCCGGGATCAATTGCGGAGAGCGGGAGGCCTATGACGTCCCAGATCTCGGAGACGGTAGCGGCTGGGGCGACGAGCTGGGCAACGACGGCGGTGCCGGCAAGCTCGGCCTGTAGGGAGCGCGTGAAGTTGAGCACGTAGGCTTTGGTGCCGCCGTAGATCGCTGTGTAGGGATAGCCGTCGACGCCGACCGCAGAGCCGATATTGACGATCGTGCCCCGGTTGCGGCCTTTAAAGCCGGGCAGCACGGCCATGGTAAGGCGCGAAAGCGCGGTGATATTGAGGCTGACTAGCGTATCGAGGCTTTCAGGCTTGGCCTCTGCCAGCGTACCAACGGCCGAGGTGCCGGCGTTGTTCACCAGCAGGGTGATGGCGGGGTCGGCGGCGAGGGTGGAAGCAACGGTTTCTAGGTCGGTGGGGCTGGTAAGGTCGGCGACGAGCGTTTTGGTGGTCACGCCGTAGCGATGCTGGAGATCTTCGGCTAGGGCCGCGAGGCGGTCGGCGCGCCGGGCAATAAGAAGCAAGTCATAGCCTTTTTGCGCCAGGCGGTCTGCGTAGATTTTGCCGATCCCGGAGGATGCGCCTGTGACCACGGCTGTGCCCAGGTTTGATTGTTTGGTTTCATTCATAGAGCTCTCCTTGCAACGGTATTTTTGTACCGTTCGGTTAAGCATAGCGTTCCGGGCGGAGATGCGCAATTATTTTCCTGATCGGTAGAAAATTTCTATAATGGGACCATGGCGGAGTTGGTGGAAACGGCGGAAACAGGGGCAGCGGGACAGCCGGAAGGGGCGCGGCGGCCTGGGCGGCCGCGGGAGTTTGAGCGAGGAGCCGCTCTGCACGCGGCGATGCTGGTGTTTTGGGAACGAGGCTACGAGGGAACCTCGTTGACGGATCTAACTGATGCCATGGGTGTTAGCAGGCCGACGCTGTACGCGGCGTTTGGGGATAAGGCGAGTCTCTTTCGCGAGGCGGTTGCGGCATATACCTCGGCCAGCGCGCGAGCCTATGCGGCGGCTTTGGAGCTGCCGACGGCCCGCGAGGTAGCCGAGGCTTGGCTACGGCTGACGGGTGGGGTACGAGCGAATCCGGGCGCTCCGCCAGGATGTTTGGTTGTGCAGGGGGCTTTGGTGGGGAGCGCCGGGGTGGCTTGCCTGCGGGATGAGCTTGCGGCTCTTCGGCACGAGGCGACGACGCTACTGGCGAAGCGATTTCAACGCGCGAGGGCGGAAGGGAATTTAGCGCCGGAGGTGGACCCGGAGGTTTTGGCGCAGTATCTAGCGTCGTTGGCGACCGGATTGGCCGTGCAGTCGTCCAGCGGGATTAGTTCGGAGGAGCTGCATCGTGTGATTGATTTAGTCATGAGGCACTGGCCGGGGCAGGCTTGAGAGCCTAGGCGACTGGGCGGAGTTACGGGGCGGGGAGGTTTTCGGCTTTTTTGCGTTCGGCCAACGCGTCGGCGGGGCGATTTTGTTTTTGCAGGGCTTCGGCGAGGAGGAGGTGCGCTTCGCGGAGGTTGGGTTCGGCGGTGAGGGCGTCCCCAAGCTGGGTGATGGCGCCGGCAGTGTCGCCTTTTTGGAGCAGGGCGCGGGCGCTTTGGAGGGCAAAGCTGGCGTGTTGGCGGCTCATGGCGGAGCGGCTGAGGGCGGCGGCAGCTTTGCGCTCGGCGAGCGCGCCGGCGGTGTCGCCCTGGCTGGTTAGGACGGCGGCGAGGGTGATATGCGGGCTGGGCTGGTCGGGCTCAAGCGCGATGGCGTGGCGGAGGGCTTCGGCGGCCTTGTCGGGGGCGCCAGCATCTTTTTCGACAGAGCCGAGCAGGGCCCCCGCCTCGCCGGTGTTGGGGGTGAGGGGGCCGGCGCGGGGGAGGTGGGGGGCGGCGTCGGCGGGGTGGGCCTGGTGCCTGGGGATGACGCCGAGGGTGTAGGGCGGGTCAGGAAGTTGCGAATCGAGGGCTTCGGCGCGCTGGAGCTCGGGGACGGCGTGGTCGAGGTCGTCTTTGAGCTTGAGGGCGAGACCGAGGTCGTAGTGGAGCTGCGGATTGTCAGGGTCGGCGTCGAGGCCGGCGCGGAACTGCTCCAGCGCGTGGTCGAGATCGTTGGTTTGAAGATAGGCGACGCCGGTATTTTCGCGGAGGACGCTGCTGGGCGGACCGAGGGCGGCGGCGCGGGCGTACTGCGCGAGGGCGGCTTTGGCATCGCCGGTTTGGACGAGCGCGAGGCCGTAGTTGCTGAGGGCGGCAACGTCCTGGGGGCGAGCCATGGCGACCTCGGCAAAGAGCGGAAGGGCGTCTTTGGATTGCCCGGCGGCTTGCAGCGCCAGGGCGAGGGCGTAGCGAAGATCGAGGGTGAGGGGAGATTGTGGGGGCTGGGCCGCGAGGGTTTTGCGCAGAAGGGCGACGGCTTCGGCGTCATGACCGGTGGCGGTGAGGGCTTGGGCAAGGCTAAGCTGGGTGGCGGCGGTGGTGTCACCGAGAGATTGGGCCTGTTGGAGCTCCCGGAGTGCGGCGGCGGGATTGCCCTGGAGCAGCAGTAGAGCGCCCAAGTGGGCGTGCGCGGGCGCAAAGGCGGGATCGGCGGCGAGGGCTTTTTGGAAGCTTTCGCTGGCTGCGGGGAGGTTTTGCGCCTGGGCTTGCAGGGCGCCGAGGGCGTCGGAGAGCGGGGCGCTGCCGGGGTGATTGGCGAG
>CAXTTZ010000326.1:0-3170 GCA_964247325.1 uncultured Acidobacteriaceae bacterium
ATCCCCACAAATCGCTGCACGATCTCGCTTGTCGTGTTGACCTTCCCGAAAGGAACCTGCGTTTCTACCGCCAACGCCGCCACTACTCCTCCGCACCTTCCACCACATCCACCTCCTCCACCGCGGCACCCCAGTTCCGCAGCACCGCCCACACCGCCCGCGTCGAAAAGCCCGCCGCCACCAGCCGCCGCATCGCTCCCGCCACCTCCTTTTCGCCCTCCGGCTTCCGCATGCGTTTCCGCTCAGCGTACTGCCTCGCCAGCGCGACCTCATCCACCTCGTCGTATGCGTTGCCCACGGCCTCGGCCACCGTAGCCTGCGCCACCCCCTTCTGCATCAACCCTTGCTGCACTCGCCGACGCCCAAACTTCTCATTCTCCTGCCGCAATCGCGTGTAATCGGCCGCAAACCGCTCATCGCTCAAGTACCCAAGCTCCCACACCTTCGCCACCACCGCATCGATCGCCCGCTGCCCCTCCTCGCCCGGAGCCGCCCGTCGCCCCAGTGCCCGCCGCAGATCGCGCTCGCTCTTCATCCGGCTCCCGAGCGACCGCACCGCCGCCTCCAACAACCCTGCCTCATCTAACGGCGGCTTCGCCGACTTCGCCCGTCCAAAACTCATATTCCGAGCTTACCCCCGCCCGAAGCCAACCACCCCGCACCCGCGTCTATTCTTGTAGCCCCATGCGCCGTCTCGCCCTCACCTTCGCCCTCCTGCTCGCCGCCGCCTACGCTCCCGCCCAGCAGCCTAGCAGCGCTATCGCCGGCTTCGGCCCGCTCGACCCCGCCCCGCTCGCCAATCTCACCGTTCCGCAAATTATCGAGCGCATGGGGCAGCGCGAATCCGAGTTCGAGCACGCCCGCGACCAGTACACCTTCCGCCAAAGCGTCAAGATGGACCAGATCGACGACACCAACAACAAGCCCAATGGCGAGTGGCAAGAGGTCTCTGACGTGACCTTCGACAACGCCGGCCACCGCACCGAACACATCGTCTTCGCCCCCGGCAACACGCTTCGCGACGTCATCCTTACCGAAAACGACGTCAACGACATCAAGTACCGCCTTCCCTTCGTCCTCACCACCGCCCAGCTGCCCGACTACAACATCACCTACACCGGCCAGCAAAAAGTCGACGACCTCCAAACCTTTGTCTTCGACGTCGCGCCCAAAACCATCGTCAAAGGCCACCGTTATCTCCAGGGCAAGGTCTGGGTCGATCAGCAGGACTTCGAAATCGTCCTTGTCAACGGCATCACCGGTCCCCAAGACTTCCGCCCCAACCACGCCGATCTATCCCCGCCCTTTACCACCTACTACCAGCAGATCGACGGGAAATACTGGTTCCCCACCTACACCCGCGCCGAAGGCGTCCTCCATTTCCCACCCCAAAACGGCGCCCTAGGCATGGACGTCCACCTGCGCGCCACGGTCAAGTACACCGACTACAAGCGCTTCCGCTCCACCGTCACCATCCGCTACGGCAACGAAGTCTCCGACGACACCACCAAGCCCCAATCCACCCCACCCAAACCCTAACTACCTCAGAACGAAAGGCACGAAACATGGCAGACAACGACGTTCTAAAAAATCAGCAGCAAATCCTCGAAAACCAGAAGCACATCCTGGACAATCAAAGCACCATCAAGGGCAATCAAGAGGCACAGGACGGCATCCTGTCGCACCAAAAAGACATCCTGTCGAATCAAAAAGCCATCCTGAGCAACCAGGAAGAGATCGTCTCTAACCAAAAGGAGATCCTCTCCAACCAGAAAGAGATCCTGGCCGGGCTCAAGAAGTAAAGCGCAACAACAGCGTGAACGCAGGCCGAAGGACGTGATGCGTCCTTCGGCCTTTTTGCGTCGTGAACCCACATTGCATCAGGCGCGCGAAGCGCGTTCGCTGCTGTACCGTCGCGAGCGGCTCATCGCCCAGTTCAGCGCGGCGAAGACGATCAGGGTAGCCAGGCCAAGCAGACCCGCACCGTGAGATAGGTTCACCAAGGCGAGCGTGCTGACCAGTTCGATCGCAATCAGGCCGACCAGGATCAGCACGATGGTGCCCCGCTCCGTACGGGAGCACAGAAACGCCCCAAGCGGGGCGCTCACGACGGCAATGGGCACCGCGGCAAGCCAGTAGTCGATGACGCGGGGCGGGAAGTCGCGCAACACAAAAAGGTGCAGCAAAAACGCCGCAGCGGTCACCATGCTCATCAGCAGCACCGTGGTAGGCGTGACCACCTTCTCGTTTACACGAAAGAGCACGACCATCACCATGAACACCACGATGTTTTCGCCGCACCCGACAAGGCCGCTCAGGCCCCCGCCCAGCAAGCCGGCTAGAAAAAGCAGCCCCTTCTCGCGGGAGCCAAACAGCGGTATCGCGTGATTGCGCAGCGTGCCGGCGTGGCGCGCGGGCAACAGCAATACCAGCGCAAGGCTGGTGACCATAGCCGTAAAAAAGACACGCACCATCACCGCTGGCACCCACGGTACGAGCAGGTACGTGCTGAGCACCATGCCGAGCACGCCGCCGGTGCCAGCCCACGCAAGCGCCCGCCTTTCAATCGCAAGGCGCTGGTACAGGATGCTGAGCGAAGCCGCCCCCATCCCGACCGTCTGGATCGCAAAAGAAAACAGGCGGGCATCGGCCGGCGGAATGTGAAGCACCTTGGTAAACACGGGAAACGCAACGGCAGCGCCGCCCTCACTGGTGCCGCCGCCCACCAGCGAACCAAACACCATAGTCAGCGAGATCTCCCAGTGCCGGGCGACACTATCAAAGGCGCGATGGCGGCCAAGCATCGCCCAGGCAAGCCCAACGGTCAGGGCAAGCAGAGCATTGAAGCGGAGCGCTCGCTTGGTGCTGATGCGTTGCGGCTGCGCTTCCGTCATGACAGCGGCTTCGGGGCTGTTGATCAACATCGTGCGTGCTCGGGATCGAGCCGAATCCATAGAATACGAGAACCCGGTCCGAGACTAGCGTAAAACCTACACACCCTTCGCATCGATCCTTAATGACCTCCTCTCGGCAGCGGCCCGTTCTCCCGGTCCCCATGCTTTACCCTTCCCTTATGCCCTTTCTCCGCCCTGCCGCGCTGTGTTGTCTCGCCCTCCCCAGCCTTCTCCTAGCAGCAATCTCAGCACTACTTTCAGCACAAATCCCGACAC
>CAXTTZ010000327.1:0-3164 GCA_964247325.1 uncultured Acidobacteriaceae bacterium
GCGGCCCGAGCTGGAGGGGGCTGTAGGTTGGGCGGAGCTGGCGTTGGTGCCGTGCTATGGCCGGGTTGGGCGGGCGGCGGCGCGGGTGGGGCTGGAGCATGGCCGGGGGGTGCGGGCGTTTTATGACATGGACACGCCGGTAACGCTGGATTGCCTGCGGCAGGCGAGCCCGGTGGCGTATCTGCCAGCGGAGGGATTGGGCGCGTTTGACCTGGTGTTGAGTTACACGGGCGGGCGGGCGTTGCAGGAGCTCAAGACGCGGCTGGACGCCCGGCGGGTGGCGCCGCTGTATGGGTCGGTGGACCCGGAGGTGCACCATCCGGTGCCGGGGGCAGGGGAGTTTCGGGCGCAGTTGACCTACCTGGGAACGTATGCGGAGGATCGGCAAAGGGCGCTGGAGGCGCTATTCTTGGAGCCGGCGCGGGAATTACCGGCAGAGCGGTTCTTGATTGGCGGCGCGCAGTACCCGGCGACGTTTCCATGGTCGGAGAATGTGTTCTTTACCGGTCACCTGGAGCCGGCGCAGCATCCGACTTTCTTTTGTTCGGGGCGGGCAACACTGAATGTGACGCGGCGAGCAATGGCGGAGTACGGGTTTTGCCCATCGGGGCGCTTGTTTGAAGCGGCGGCATGTGGGGCGCCGCTGCTTTCGGACGAATGGGAGGGATTAGACCGGTTTTTCACACCTGGGCAGGAAATCCTGCCGGTTCGGTCGGCGGCGGAGGTGCGAGACAGGCTATGCTTGACCGACGCGGAGTTGCAGCGGATTGCGGCAGCGGCGCGGGAGCGTGCGTTGCGCGAGCACACCAATGCGCAGCGCGTGCTGGAGTTGGAGCGAATCTTGGACGATGTGCGGCGCGGCGAGGCTGAGCCGGCGCGCATGGCCTGAGGGACGCCCTGTGAGGGAGGCGTAGCGAGCGAATGTGGGGCATCATTCCAGCGGCGGGGGCGGGAAGCCGGATACAGCCACTGGCGTTCAGCAAAGAGCTGCTACCGGTGGGCAGCCGCGTGGAAGGCGATGACGAGCGGCCGCGCGCGGTAAGTGAATACCTGGTGGAACGCATGATTCGCGGGGGCGCGGACAAGCTGTGCTTTGTAATTTCGCCAGGAAAGACGGATATTTTGGAGTACTACGGGTCGCGCTTGTGGGGGGCGGACATCGCGTATGTGGTGCAGCCGCAGCCGGGTGGGTTGTGCGATGCGCTGTTTCGGGCGGTGCCGCTGGTGCACCCAGAGGAGGCAGTGGTGATCGGGCTGCCGGATACGGTGTGGTCGCCCGAGGACGGTTTGCGCTTGCTGCCGGCGGACTGCCTGTCATTTTTGCTCTTTCCGGTGGAGCGGCCGGAGCTGTTTGACGCCGTGATCACGGACGGCGAGGGCGTGGTGCGTGAGATTCAGGTCAAACAGCGCAATGCCGGAACGCGATGGATTTGGGGCGCGATGAAGATGCCGGGGCATGTGTTTCATGCACTCTATGCGCTTTGGTGCCGGCCGGAGCGCCGCGATGAGTACATGGGCACGCTGGTGAACGCGTGGTTGGCCGAAGGTGGGCAGGCGCGCGGATTTCGGTACGGCGAAGGATATGTGGATGTAGGCACGCTGCACGGGTATCGGGCGGCGATTCGGCTGCTGGAGCACGGCTTGCCGGGGGCTGAACCTTTGGCGGACACGGTAGGGGAGATGGACGTTGAGCATGATCGAGCAACAGCAAACCATGGCTGAGACGAAGGCCAGCGCACTGACGGACGACGAGCTGCGACGGCGGATCGAGGAGCTGGGGCCGTGGTTTCATAACCTCGACCTGCGCGGGATACGGACAGCGCCGGAGCACTTTCTGGGGAACTACCCGGAGGTGAAGTTTGAGAGCTTTCGCCAGGCGTTGCCGGAGGACATGACGGGCAAAACGGTGCTGGATATCGGCTGCAACGGGGGCTTTTACTCGTTTGAGATGAAGCGGCGCGGGGCCGCACGGGTGGTCGGGATCGACACGGATACGGGGTATCTGGCACAGGCGCGGTTCGCGGCGGAGGTGTTGGGGCTGGAGGTGGAGTTCCGGCAGATGGCGGTGTGGGATGTGGCGCGGCTGGGCGAGCGGTTCGATCTGGTGATCTTTATGGGCGTGCTGTACCACCTGCGGCATCCGCTGCTGGCGCTGGATCTGATTCATGAGCACGCGGCGAAGGATCTGTTGCTGTTTCAAAGCTTGCAGCGCGGTAGCCAGGAGGTGGCGGCGGTGCGGGAGGACTACGACTTTAACGAGCCGGCGCCGTTTGATGAACCGGGGTACCCGAAGCTGCACTTTATCGAGCGACGCTACTCGCACGATGAGACAAACTGGTGGGTGCCGAACCGGGCATGCACGGAGGCGATGCTGCGGTCGGCTGGGTTCGCGATTAAAGCGCAGCCGGAGGACGAGGTATACCTATGCCGATGGCAGCCGGTGGCGGTGCCGCCGGATGGGCCGCATGCGGTGTATCCGGCGAATCGCATTATGGAAGTGCCGAAGGAAGTCTGATTTTGGCTGATAAGGAGAGTGCAGGGACGCCCGACGAGCTGGCGTTGGCAGCTGAAGCCGCGCTGGCTGAAGAAGACTTCGGTTGCGCTGTGGAGCTGTTCCACCTGGCGGAGAATTCGGCGGAAGGGGGTACGAAGGATCCTGCCCTCGATCCGGACCGGTGCGCTGGCGGGCGCTGGATGGCACACATGATGCAAGGCGATTTCCATGCCGCTTGGGAGGAGAGCGATGCGATCCGGTTGCGAGGCGGACCCGATCCGCACCGGTTCTGGCTTGGAGAAGCACTTGAAGGAAAGCGGGTTATGTTGCGGAGCCTGCATGGGTTCGGCGATGCGGTGCAGATGTTCCGGTTTTTGCCGAGGCTGCGGACGCTGGCTTCGGAGCTGATCGTGGAGGTCCCGCCGAAGTTGGTTCCGTTGGCCCCGTACTTCGACGGCATGGGGCAGGTGATTACGTGGGGCCAGGATGCACCGGCAGAACCGCCGGCTTGGGACGTGCAACTAGAAGTGATGGAGTTGCCGTATCTGCTGCGCGTCGAGGCGGAGGCGCTTGAACCGAAGGAGGGCTACCTGCGGCTGCCAGCGGCGGCGCTGGCACGGGCGCAGGCCGTTGTGGGCCGTGGAGGGCGGCCGCGGGTGGGGGCGGTGTG
>CAXTTZ010000328.1:0-3160 GCA_964247325.1 uncultured Acidobacteriaceae bacterium
GCTGGAGGGGATGCGGGGTCGGGTGCAGTTAGAGGGGATTTTTTCGCACCTGTGCTGTGCGGAGGCACCGGATGGCGAGCAGACCCGGCAGCAGGCGCGGCGGATGGAGGCGGTACGGAGGGTATTGGCTGAGGCCGGGCAGGCGCCGCGGTGGTGGCACCTGGGAAACACGTCGGCGGTGGATGAGGGGTCGACCTTGTTGGAGACGAAGCAGTTGGCGGAGAGCGGGGCGATGCGGGCGATGGTGCGGCCGGGGTTGGCGCTGTATGGGTATGCGCTGCCGCTGGAGGGTGGGTTGGCTGAGGGCGCGCTTCGGCCGCGGCTGCAGCCGGTAGCCACGTGGAAGACGCGGGTGATTGGGCTGCGGGAGGTCGCGGCAGGCGCGACGGTAGGGTATGGTGCAACTTTCGTTGCAGATCGGCTCATGGTTTTGGCGCTCCTGCCGATAGGGTATGCAGACGGGTTTCGGAGGGCCGCGTCGAGCGGTGTGGGGGACGGTTGGGTAGTGATCGGAGGGCGACGTGCGCCGGTAGTTGGGCGTGTGTCGATGAATTTAACGGTGGTCGATGTGACGGCGTTTGCGGCGGAGGTGCGGGTCGGCGACGAGGTGGTGCTGCTGGGGGAGGGTGTGACGGCGGAGGACCATGCGCGGTGGTCGGGCACAATCGCGTATGAGGTTCTGTGCGGCATGCGTGGTCATCGGAGGCTGGTGGTGGGCAATTAGACTGGGAGGATGATTTCTGGGCTGTACGCAAAGTGGATGTACGCGTGGGAGACCGCGCTGACGACCCGAGATGAGAACCGCGTAGAGCGGCCACTGGAGTGGGGTTTTGACCACTTGGCGGATGTGGGCGGCGGCGAAGCGGCGGGGCGAGTGGAGCGTGGGGAGGTGTCGGCGGTTGAGGCGATGGCGACGCTGAATGAGCGGATGGTCCGGCAAGCGGAGAAGACGTTTGCGTACCGGACGCCGACGGATTTTGTGCTGGAGCAGCGACATCCGGCGTTGTATCCGACGAATGTGCGGCCGGAAACGCTGGAGCAGCAGCGTGAGTGGCACCGAAAGGCCGAGGCCGGCGAGCTGCGGCGAGAGCCGTTTCTGCGGTTTACCTCGGCGGTGGGGACGCCGTATCCGCAGAACGATGTGGTCAATGCACGCTGGTACGCGGCAGAGCCGAAGCGTAGAAAAAGTGGCGGGCACGGGCCGAAGCAGGGGATGGTAGTGCTGCCGCAATGGAACGCGGATGCGTTTTCGCACAATGCCTTGTGCGAGATGTTCGGGCGTTGGGGCATCAGCAGCCTGCGGCTCTCGAAGCCGTACCACGATGTGCGGCGGCCGGCGGAGCTGGAGCGGTCGGACTATGCGGTGAGCGCGAACGTAGGGCGGACGATTCAGGCAGCGCGTCAGGCGGTGGCAGATATTCGCTCGTGTTGCGACTGGCTGGAGGCGCAAGGGTGCGAGCAGATCGGGGTGCTGGGTACGAGTTTGGGCAGTTGTTATGCGTTCTTAGCGGCGGCGGTCGATCCGCGGTTGCGGGTGTGTGCGTTTAATCATGCGTCCATGTCGTTTGGGGACGTGGTGTGGGATGGGCAAAGCACGCGGCATGTGAAGGCGGCGCTGGAGCACGCGGGATTGGATCAAGGGACAGTACAGAGGATCTTTGCGTGCATTAGTCCGGCAAATTATATGGACCGGTATGCGGCTACGGGTGCGGCGTGCGGGCGGCACACGTTGGTGGTGCATGCGACCTATGATCTTACGTTTCCGCTGGAGGGCTCGCTGGCGGTGTTGAAGGGGTTTGAGGGGCATGGAGTCCGGTATACGTCCAAGGTGCTGCCGTGCGGGCACTACACGACGGGGGAAACCCCGTATAAATACATGGACGGCTGGTTCTTGGGGTCGTTTGTGTGGCGAGAGTTTGGGCGTTTGGCGCGGGAAGAAAGTCAACCTGCCCCGAATGGATCCTTGCTGTGATACGGGAGTGGCAGAAGAAAAGTTCGCGCAAGGGGTAAGACGAAGTGGCCTGAAAAGGTGAAGGAAAGGCGATACCTAATGGCAAAGATGGCGTCCATAGCCGGGAACGAGCCGGGAACGATGAGGGATCATTCGCAGCCAGCAACGACGAATCGGCACCTGATCCGCTGGGTCGAGAAGATGACGGAGCTGTGCCAGCCGGAATGTGTGCATTGGGTAGATGGCTCGGAGGAGGAGTATCAGCAGCTCTGCGATGAGTTGGTGGATGCGGGGACGTTTACACGGCTGGATGCGAAGCTTTGGCCGGGGTGCTTTTATGCGCGCTCGGCACCGAACGACACGGCGCGGGTAGAGGATCGGACGTTTATCTGCTCGCTGAGCAAGGAGACTGCCGGACCGACGAACAACTGGGAAGACCCATTCACGATGCGCCGCAAATTGAAGGAGCTCTTCAAAGGCTCAATGCGCGGGCGCACGATGTATGTGCTGCCGTTTTCGATGGGGCCGGTGGGCTCGCCGATGAGCCGCATTGGAGTGCAACTGACGGATTCGGCGTATGCGGTCGTGAACATGCGCATTATGGCGCGGATCGGCGTGCCGGTGCTGCGTGAGATCGACAAGGATGTGCAGCGCGTGGTGCCGTGCGTGCATTCGGTGGGGATGCCGTTACAGCCGGGGCAGCGCGATGTGTCCTGGCCATGCAACGACACCAAGTACATCGTGCATTTTCCGGAGACGCGCGAGATTTGGAGCTATGGCTCAGGGTACGGCGGCAATGCCCTTTTGGGGAAGAAATGTTTTGCCCTGCGCATCGCATCCAACATCGCCCGGGACGAAGGGTGGATGGCGGAGCACATGCTAATTCTGGGCGTGGAAGACCCGGAGGGTGAAAAGACGTACCTGGCGGCGGCGTTCCCCTCGGCGTGTGGCAAGACGAACTTAGCGATGCTGATTCCGCCGGATGGCTTTGAGGGTTGGAAGGTTTGGACCGTCGGCGATGACATCGCTTGGATCAAGCCGGATGCGAGCGGGCAGTTGCGGGCCATTAACCCGGAGACGGGATTCTTTGGGGTAGCGCCAGGAACTTCGGCGAAGACCAATCCGAATGCGATGGCGACGCTAAAGCGCAACACAATCTTCACCAATGTCGCGCTGACGGTACGCGATGGGGTGGCGGAGGGGGTTTGG
>CAXTTZ010000329.1:0-3159 GCA_964247325.1 uncultured Acidobacteriaceae bacterium
GAGAGGTGGGAGGGGGTCATGCGAGTTGGCCTACGGGGCGGTCGGCGGCGTGTTGGTCGGGGTGTTCGATGGTGCTTTTGTTGGTGGGGCGGCCAGCGAAGCGCTCGCCTAGGCGGTCGAAGAAGATGTAGATGACCGGCGTGGTATAGAGGGTGAGGATCTGCGAAAAGAGGAGGCCGCCGACGATGGTGACGCCAAGGGGCTTGCGGAGTTCGGAGCCGATGCCGGTGCCAAAGGCGAGGGGGATGCCGGAGAACAGGGCGGCCAGGGTGGTCATGAGGATGGGGCGGAAGCGGAGCAGCGAGGCCTGGTAGATGGATTCGGTGGCGGAAAGGCCCTGGTGGCGCTCGGCTTCGAGCGCAAAGTCAACGATCATGATGCCATTTTTCTTCACGATGCCGATGAGCAGGATGATGCCGATAATGGCGACGATATCGAGGTCGAGGTGGAAGAGCTCGAGGGCAAGCAGGGCGCCGACGCCGGCCGAGGGCAGTGTGGACAGGATGGTGACAGGGTGAATGTAGCTCTCGTAGAGGACGCCGAGCACGATGTAGACGGTGACTAGGGCGGCGAGGATGAGCAGGCCCTCGTTGGACTGGGAGTTTTGGAAGGCGGCGGCGGTGCCCTGATAGTTGGCGACGATGCTTTGCGGGAAGCGGGCGTCCTTGATGGTGCGGTCGATAGACTTGAGGGCCTGGCCGAGCGAGTACCCATTGGCAAGATTGAACGAGACAGTGACGGCGGGGAACTGGCCCTGGTGGTTGATGGAAAGTGCTTGGCTTTCGGTTTGGAGGTGGGTAAAGGCGTTAAGCGGGACGGGGTTGGACGAGGCGCTGGAGGGGGCAGCGGTATTGCCGGAGCCGCCGGAGGCAGCAGTGGTCGCACCGGGAGCAGTGGTGCCGGCACCGGAGCGCGTATTGCCGGCCGTGGAGGTGTTGGCGCTGGCGCCGGTGGGAGCGCTGCTGAGCACGGAAGTGGAGGCGCTGAGGCCGGTGCTGGAGCTGGAAGAGGGCGCAACAGTAAGCGTGCCCGTGGTGCCGGTGGCGCGGCCATTCAGCGCGGAGGTGGTGGAAGAGGAGGCGGGGATGCCGTTGCTGGCCGAGGGCGAAAGCAGAGCGTTGCCGGGGCCGGCGGCATTGCCTGCGCCGGCGCCCGAGGAGGAGCCGGCGGTGTTGGAGCCGCCGGCGGCGGGGGCTGCGGTGCCACCGGCCGTGGTCGATTGCACGTACAAGTTGCCGAGCTGGGCGGGATCGTGCTGGAACTGCGGCATGGTTTCCAGGATGACGTGGTACTGGTTGACCTGGGTGTAGAGGGTGTTGATCTGGCGCTGGCCGTAGGCGTCGTACAAGGTGTTATCGATGACCTGGGGGGTGACGCCGAAGCGCGACGCGGTGGGGCGGTCGATGACCAGATGCTGCGATAGGCCGCCGAGCTGCTGGTCGGTCACCACGTCGGAGATCTCCGGGAGCTTCTGAAGGCGAGCGACGAGGTCGTGGGTGACCCGGTTAAGGACGGCCTGGTCGGGATCTTCGAGGGTGTACTGGAACTGCGTGCGGCTGACGCGGTCGGCGACGGTGAGGTCCTGGACGGGCTGCAAATAGAGCCGAATGCCGGGCACGCGGGCGAGCTTGGGGGCGAGGCGGTCGATGACCTGCGTTGCGGTCAGATGGCGCTCTTCGACGGGCTTGAGGGTGATCTGGATGCGGCCGCTGTTGAGGGTGGTGTTGACGCCATCGGGACCGATAAAGGACGAGATGTTTTGGACGGCAGGATCGTCGAGCAGGACTTGGGCTAGCTGCTGTTGGCGCTGCGCCATGGTGGCAAAGGAGGTGTCGGCGGAGGTCTGCGAGATGCCCTGGATGATGCCGGTGTCTTGGACGGGGAAGAAGCCCTTGGGTATGGTGACGTAGAGCACGGCGGTGAGCACGACCGTGGCGAGAGCGATGAGCAGGGTAAGGGTTTGGAAGCGGAGAACGAAGCGAAGCGTGCGGCCGTAGCCGGCGATGATGCGTTCAAAAAGGTGTTCGGAGACGCGGTAGAAGCGGCCTTCTTCTTCGGGCGGGGTGTAGCGGAGCAGGCGCGCCGACATCATAGGCGTGAGGGTGAGCGAGACGAACGCCGAGATGATGATGGTGACGGCGAGAGTGACAGCGAACTGCCGAAAGAGGCGGCCGGCAACGTCGCCCATAAAGAGCAGGGGAATGAGCACGGCAATGAGCGAAACGGTGAGCGACAGAATGGTGAAGCCGATTTGCTCGGCGCCTTTGAGCGCGGCATCGAGCGGCGGAAGCCCTTCTTCGATGTAGCGGGAGATGTTTTCAATCATGACGATGGCGTCGTCGACCACGAAACCGGTGGAGATGGTGAGCGCCATCATGGTGAGGTTATTGAGCGAAAAGCCGGCCAGGTACATGACGGCCAAGGTGCCGACGAGCGACAACGGGACCGCGACTGAGGGGATGATAGTGGCGCGGATGCTGCGAAGGAAAAGAAAGATGACCAGGACGACGAGGCCGATGGAGAGCGCGAGCTCGAACTCAACATCCGAGACTGAGGCGCGAATGGCCGTGGTGCGGTCGTTGACGACCCGCACGTGGACGGCGCGGGGAAGGCCGGTTTCGAGCTGCGGAAGCAGCTTTTGGATGTTGTTGACGACTTGGATGGTGTTGGCGCCGGGCTGGCGCTGGATGTTGAGGATGACCGAGGGTGTGGCATTGACCCAGGCGGCGAGATTGGTGTTCTCTACCCCGTCGAGGACATGGGCGACGTCGCTGAGCATGACGGGAGCGCCGTTGCGGTAGGCGACGACGACAGATTTGTAGTCGCTGGAGGAGAGAAGCTGGTCGTTGGCGTTGATGGTGTAGTCTTGCGCGGCGCCGTCGAAGTTGCCCTTGGCGGAGTTGAGGCTGTTGCCGGTGAGCGCGTTGCGGAGGTCCTCCATGTTGATGCCATAGGAGGCGAGCGCGGTGGGGTTGGCCTGGATGCGGATGGCCGGCTTTTGGCCGCCGGAGATGGACACGAGGCCGACGCCGGAGATCTGCGAGATTTTAGGCGCGAGGCGGGTATCGGCGAGGTCTTCGACGCGCGACAGCTCGAGCTCGGAGGAGGTGAGGGCAAGGGTAAGGACGGGGGCGTCGGCGGGGTTGGACTTGGAGTAGC
>CAXTTZ010000330.1:0-3157 GCA_964247325.1 uncultured Acidobacteriaceae bacterium
TATGAACCCCATTCGTTTGTCATTCCGTAGCGCAGCGGAGGAATCTGCTGTTTGCCCTGGGCGTCAGCGGCGCATCGGGGGAAAGCAGATCCCTCCACTTCGTTACGGGATGACAACAAGAGGAGGGTGAGGTTACGGAGTGACAACGGAGGAGGATGTACATATACGAGGTAGCGGCTAAAACGCCCCTTCTACGCCCTGTTTTCTTTGCCATCGACCCGGCGCGGTACACTGGGCATCGCGAACGTAAGCGCCGTTGGCCCTGCAGCATCCGGCATGGAAGAAACCACCGGCGTCGCTCCCATCTCCCCTTGAAAGAAGAACACGGCACCCATGAGCGATTCCGGAAACTCCAGTGAACTGAACCGGTCGGTCTCCCCCGAGCTCGATCAGCTTTCCATCGACACGCTGCGCTGCCTGGCCATTGATCAGGTCGAACAGGCCAAGAGCGGCCATCCCGGCGCCCCGCTCGGCTGCGCGCCCATTGCGTATCTGCTGTTCCACAAATTCATGAAGTTCAACCCGCACGACCCGCTGTGGTCGGACCGCGACCGCTTTGTGCTGTCAAACGGCCATGCGTCGGCGCTGCTGTATGGCGTGCTGCACCTGACGGGGTACGATCTGCCGCTCGACCAGTTAAAGCAGTTCCGGCAATGGGGCTCGCACACGCCGGGGCACCCGGAGTATGGTGAAACGCCGGGCGTGGAGGTCACGACCGGGCCGCTCGGGCAGGGTTTCGCCGAGGCGGTCGGCCTGGCGATGGCGGAAAAGCACATGGCCGCGGTTTATAACACTGAGGCTAAGATCGTCGACCACCACACCTATGTGCTGTGCGGCGACGGCGATCTGATGGAGGGCATCTCGCACGAGTCGGCCTCGCTGGCTGGGACGCTGCAGTTAGGCAAGCTGATCGTGCTGTATGACGATAACTTAATCTCGCTCGATGGCCCAACCGACCTGAGCTACACCGAGGACGTGACCGAGCGCTTCGAGGCTTACGGTTGGCATGTGCAGTTTGTGTCCGACGGCAACAACCTCCAGGAGCTGACCAAGGCGATCGAGGCGGCGCAGATGGAGCACACCAAGCCGTCGCTGATTCGCGTGCGGACGGTGATCGGCTATGGCTCGCCCAAGGCGGGCACCAAGGCCGTGCACGGCGAGATGCTGGGCTCGGATGCGCTGAAGATCACCAAAAAGTTCTTCGGCTTTCCCGAGGACCAGCCGTTCTATATCCCGGCCGAGGCGCTCGAAAACTGGCGCAAGGCGGTGGACAAGGGCAAGCTCGCGCAAGAGGCCTGGCAGGGCATGTTCGACGAATACAAGAAGAACGCGCCCGAGCTGGCCACACAGTACACCCGGACGACCGAGATGAAGCTGCCGGACGGCTGGGAAAAGGCGCTGCCGACCTTTCCACCCGACAAGCCGCAGGCCACGCGCAACGCGGGCGGCGTAATCTTGAACGCGCTGGGCAAGGTACTGCCGGAGCTCTTCGGCGGTGCGGCCGACCTTACCAGCTCGACCAAGACGATCTTTAAGGATTCCGGTAACTTCCACCTCGATCCCAAGGGCCGCAACATCTTCTTTGGGGTGCGCGAGTTTGGCATGATGGCGGCGGTCAACGGCATGGCGGCCCACGGGGGCATCTTGCCCTTCGGCTCCACGTTTTTTACCTTCTCCGACTATTGCCGCTCGGCGCTGCGCATGGGCGCGCTGCAAAGCTCGCACTCGCTATATATCTTTACGCACGACTCGATCGGCTTGGGCGAAGACGGCCCGACGCACCAGCCCGTCGAGCATCTGATGGCGCTGCGGGTGATCCCGCAGCTCACCGACTTCCGCCCCGCCGATGCCAACGAGACCTCGGCCTGCTGGAAGCTGATGGTGGAGCGCCATAAAGCGGCGTTTATGGCGCTTTCGCGGCAGGACCTGCCCGTGCTCGACCTGGCCAAATACAAGGTGATGGAGGGCGTGCCGAAGGGAGCGTACATCCTGACCGAGTACGGCAAGGATCTGATCCTGGTCGCTACCGGCTCGGAGGTGCAGCTTATTATGCAAGCGGCAGAAAAGCTCAAGGCCGAAGGCATCCAAGCCACGGTCGTCTCCATGCCCAGCTTTGCAATTTTTGAAGAGCAGGAAGAGGACTACAAGATGTCCATCTTCCCGCATGGCGTGCCCAAGATTTCCGTGGAGGCCGGCGCAACGATGGGTTGGTGGAAGTACATCGGCCGCGACGGCATCGCGATCGGCGTGGATCGCTTCGGCGCCTCAGCCCCCGGTCCGATCGCTTTTGAAAAGTATGGGTTCACGGTCGAGAACATCGTGGAGAAGGCGAAGTCGCTGGTGAAGAAGTAGGGAGTAGGAAATAGGAAGAAGAAAGTAGGAAGTAGGAAATAGTCAGGCTGGAAGTGAGGCATAGGGATTGGGCGTGAGCTCCGATACCTGTGCCTTGCTTGTGGCTGTGGTTCGCCTTTGCGCTTGCTTTTGCCTTTCTGGTTGTCATTCCCGAAGAGAGCCTGCTGTTTTGCTGCGCCAGAGTCATACGTGAGAGAAAAGCGCCAAAGCTTGTGTTGCGTGCCGTTGTGCGATTGCTTGCACCGGCGTCCCTGCCGCGTTTAGGAAGAAGTAGATTCCCTTTGGGAATGACAACTAGAAAAAGGGGACTCAGACGTAGGAGAAAATTAACCGTCTCGCTACACTATTCTTGCCTCGATGCTGGTTTCCGACTTTGATTTCACGCTGCCGCCGGATCTGATTGCGCAGCAGCCCCTGGCGGTTCGCGGCGCTAGCCGAATGTTGCAGGTAGACCGCAGGACGGGGGCTTGGCATGACACCCACTTCGCCCAGTTGCCCGACCTGCTCGCGCCGGGTGACCTGCTGGTGCTGAACGATACGCGTGTTCTGCCGGCACGGCTTTTTGCGACACGCGGCGGCCTGCGCACGCAGCCGGGCTCGCCCGCACCGGGCGGGGCCGTGGAGGTTCTGCTGACGGAGCAGCTCGCGCAGGCTCCCGAAGCGGGAGAGACCTGGCGCGCGCTCGTCAGGCCCGCCAAGAAGAATCTGCCTGGCGAGACCCTGCTCTTTGCAGCCGATGCAGTCGCCCCGCCGCTGCTGCAGGCTGAGGTCCTTGCGGCTGGGGAGTTCGGCGAGCGCACTTTGC
>CAXTTZ010000331.1:0-3156 GCA_964247325.1 uncultured Acidobacteriaceae bacterium
TCTTCCATCACCTTGCGGATCAGCCCGCCCTTGGGATGCCAAAAGATCAACCCCGCGCCCGCGACCTCCTCGATCGAAAACAAATCCAGTTGCTTGCCCAGCACCCGATGGTCGCGCGCCTTGATCTCTTCCAAATGCTTGAAGTGCGCTTCCAGCTCCTTTTGCGAAAAGAACGCCGTGCCATAGATGCGCTGCAGCTGCTGGTTGTCCTCTTTGCCCAGCCAATACGCGCCCGCAATCGACATCACCTTGAACGCCTTGACGCGCCCCGTCGACGGCACATGCGGCCCACGGCAGAAGTCCGTAAACCCACCGTTCCGGTACAGCGAAATCTCTTCGCCTGGCGCCGTAAAGCGTTCGATGAAGTGCACCTTCATGAACTCGCCGTGGCTCCGGTAATCTTCCAGGCCTTTTTCGCGCGGCTCATGCTCATGCACAAAGGGCTCATCCCGCCGCACCACCTCGGCCATGCGCTGCTCGATGGCCGCCAGATCGGCTTCCGTAAACGGCACCTCACGGTACACATCATAAAAAAATCCGTTGTCGGTTGCCGGCCCGTGCCCCAGTTTGGTCTCCGGAAACAGCTCCAAGATCGCCGTCGCCATCACATGCGCGGCCGAGTGCCGCACCACGCGCAGCGCTGCCGGATCAGTCTCCTTAAGCAACTCCAGTGCCACGTCCTCCCGCAGCGGCTCATTAAGATCCACCAGCCGCTCCCCGGCCGGCTCGTGCCCGGCATACATGGCCTCTTCGGTCTGTGCGGCTTTGGCCTCCGCGGCGGCAGTCTGCTCGGGCGCCTTCGCCGCTAGCGGCTTTACGCGCGCCACCACCACAGCCGCTGCCAACCGCGGCGAAATGCTGTTCGCAATCGCAAGCGGCGTCGTACCCGAAGCCACCTCGCGCATGGAGCCATCCGGAAGCTGAATCTTTACTGTTTCATTCACAGTACAAGCATAAATCTGCTTCGGTACATCATCCCGCACAAGGGTCACCACTCTTTGCACCATCACGCCACATGCCTTGCAGCCAAAGTTGCAGTCCCGGGGAATCAAAAGTGGTATGGCTGCCCGCAGACAACGCGCGTAAGGTCATTCCACACGGTGCTATTACGAAAGCAGCACCGGGGCTGGAGAAAGCAGATGCAACTGGTGTGCAAGGTTTCTAACGTGTTTCACGATGTACGCTGCCCCATCTGCGGCCAGGGATTTCTGGTGTACTGGACCCGCGTTCGTGCCGCCGACCGCGTCGCCGGCCGCTTGGAGCTGCAAACCACCTTGCGCGGCCACCACGCCCAAAGCCACAGCGAAGGTGCGCATCCGCACGCCTTTGAGATACCCGATCCAGCCCACACCACCGCCGCTCCCGGACCTTGGCAGCACGAGGAGGCCGCCGAGTCACTTGCCGGACTTTATAGCTGATACTGCGCTCCGCCAAAGGAAGGGAATCGACGCGCATCACCCGCGGCTACACCCCTGTGCGCCGGTACGGCTAGAATAGGCGATGGCCCGGCACCTCGGGCTGAGGCGACCCACACTCCCATGAGCTGGTTTAAACGCGAAGACCACGAGATTGTGCCCACCCCGCACCATGAGGTGCGCACCCAAGGGCTTTGGGTCAAATGCGACAACTGCCGCAAAATGATCTTTAAAGCCGATCTCGAGGCCAACCTCCAGGTCTGCCCGCACTGCGGGTTCCACTTTAAGATGAGCGCCCGCGAGCGCCTCGATCTTCTGCTCGAGCCCGGCTACGAGATCGTCGACACCGGTCTGCGCTCCACCGATCCGCTCGACTTTTGCGACCTTAAACCCTACAAAAAGCGCCTCAAGGACGCCCAAGCCAAAACCGGCCTCGACGACGCCATCTTGAACGCGGTCGGCCAGCTCGGCGAGCATGAGGTCGTTCTCAGCGTCATGGAGTACGGCTTTATCGGCGGCTCCATGGGCGCGGTCGTCGGCGAGACCATCGCGCGAGCGGTAGACCGTGCGCTCGACACCCGCAAGCCGCTGGTCATCGTCTCGGCCTCAGGCGGCGCCCGCATGATGGAAGGCATCGCGAGCCTCATGCAGTTGGCTAAAATCTCCGCCGCCCTTGCCCGGCTCGACGACGCTCGCGTCCCCTACATCTCACTCATGACCGACCCCACCACCGGCGGCGTCACCGCCAGCTTCGCCATGCTCGGCGACCTCAACATCGCCGAACCCGGCGCCCTGATCGGCTTCGCCGGCCCCCGCGTCATCGAGCAAACTATCCGCCAAAAGCTCCCCGAAGGCTTCCAGCGCTCCGAGTTCCTGCTGCAGCACGGCTTCCTCGATGCCGTCGTCCCCCGCAAAGAACTCAAAGCCTACCTCGCGCAGGCAATCGGCTGGATGAGCCTACGACACGACGCGACTCAAGCAAAATAACCATTCTCGCGCATGTCGGCGAGCAGACCGGCCTCCTGCGGCCGCCAGAGCATCGGTCAGCGCCGCGATAACCTTTTTATCCGTTTCGATATTTTCCTGGTACTTGGAGAAGTCATGGATGAAGGCGAGGTGGGCCACGCCTTCGGCGGCTTCGGCACCCCGTCGCAGGCTATCCAGGTCTTCCAGCGAGCCATGGTGGACCTGTGCCCAGCCTCTCCAAGTGCTTGCTCTCCCTTGTGTGAGCGGGCAAGACCGAGCACCTGATGGCCATGCGTCAACAGTTCCTGAACTACTGCGGAACCGACAAAACCGGTTGCGCCGGTGACAAAAACACGCATGTCGCACGTTCTCCTATTTGCATTGTGACGGACCGGCCTAGGTTTGAAATCGAAGGTTGCAACAGAACTTACAGCAACAACCTGTACCAGGTGGATGAGGAAAGACGCACAAAGATTCTTTGAGTTAGGAACTTTATAATGGGTCAACCGTCTTGTAGGCCGGAGGCAGAGGTATTTGAGCGACCTCCACATCTGCAGCTCCATCTAGAATCGTCCACCTACAGCAGATACTAGGAGGTCCGGCTTGAAATCCTTCGCTCTGGCCCTGTGCCTCAGCCTCCTCCTCCTTTCTTCTCGCACCCTCGCGCAACGAGCCACAAAAACCTCAACCCCCTGGGCCATAGCCATCCACGGCGGCGCGGGCGAGGCCGAATGGCTCAGCATGGACCCTGCTACTGCCAACGCCTACCGCCGCT
>CAXTTZ010000332.1:0-3133 GCA_964247325.1 uncultured Acidobacteriaceae bacterium
GGCGGGTGGAGGTGGGGCCTCGTCACCGGTGAGCTTGGGGATAGGGCCGAACTTGAAGCTCTTGGACAGGGCGAGTTGGAGCGAGGCAAAGGCGGGGCCGACGCCGTAGTTGGCGGGGATGACGGTTTGGCCAGCGATGGGGGCGAGGTCGAAGTTGCCATAGGCGGTGCGCCGGACCGAGGCTCGGGTGAGGTCGGTGGCAAAGGCGGGGCGGTCGTTGTAGATGGTGTCGCCGTTGTTGTCGGAGCCGGTAGTGATGTCGAAGCGGCGGCCGCCGACAGCGATGAGAAAGGGCTCGAGGGAGACGTGGAAGGGGAGGTCGATGGAGGCGCCGGTGAAGAGACGATTGGTGACATCCCAGCGGGCGCGGGAGTAGTCAGCGGCGACGTTATAGGAGTTAGAAGGAAAGGTGGTGGAGGTGTAGGAGTCGGCGTCCGAGTGCTGATTGAGGTAGAAGCCCCAAATGTTAATCCATTTCACCGGATGGAGATTGTAGTTGGCGAAGATATTGTTGCCGCGGTTCAAGCCCTGCGAGGAGAACTGGTAGATGTTCTGAGTGCCGCCGAGGGGGCGCACGCCACTGTTGGGCACGCCGGGGTTGTAGGTGCCGGGCAGCGGGGCGTTGACGTTGAGCGAAAGGAACTGGTGAATGCCGCGGAAGTTAAGGTAGTTGACGGTGATGTTGCCGATCTTGCCGAGCGAGCGCTCGGCGGAGAGGCCGAAGACGGCGTCGTATTCAGAGCGCAGGTGCGGGTCGACGCGGTAGATGGTGGGTTGCTGGCTGGCGAGGGAGCCGGTCGGTGGGATGGCGGGGTAGGTGTCGGGATTTTGGACGAAGTAGGCGAGCTGCGTGACGCCATTTTGGCGCACGGAGGTGAGCAGGTTGCTCGAGTCGAAGCGGTCGTAGAAGAGGCCGCCGCCGCCGCGGAGCACGAACCAGGGCGAGTGCTTATCGACCTGGTGCACGGACCAGGCGAAGCCGGCGCGCGGCGAGGGGTCGCTGTGGTCGGGGATAGCGGACTGGGTTTCGAAGCGGAAGCCGAAGTTCAAGGTGAGGGCTTTGGTGGCCTTCCACTCGTCGTCGGCGTAGACGCCGAGGTCGCCGGTGAGGATAGACGCGCTGGGCTGGCCGGCGGTGATGTTGAACTGGGTGGCGCCGCCGCCGAGGGCGCGGATCTGCGCACCGCTCAGGCCGTTGGCCAGGCCTTGCTGTGTGATGCGGTAGGTGTTGAGGTCGGGGAAGGTGTATTGGCCGTTGTAGTTGGCAGTGGATAGGTTGGCGTCACGGACGAGGCGGTAGCGGGTGCCGAGGCGGAGGTAGTGCTTGCCGTGGTCGAGGGCGAAATAGTCCTGAAACTCGTAGTGGTCCTGGTTGTCGTTGAGGGACTGGATGGGGGAGCCGCCGCCGTTGAACGAGCCTTGGACGATCAGGGTGGGGGCGTTGCTGACGGCGTTTTGCCGCGAGCGCGTGCGGATGTATTGGAAGCGGGTCTCGTTGGTGCGGTGCGCGCCGATGACCTGCGTGTTGCCGAGCTGCAGGGTTTGGTTGATAAGCGAGCTGTTGTAGCCTTCGCTGGCAAGGGTGAGGAGGCCGATGCCGGCGTTGGTGGCGAGGCTTTGGTTGTACTCGTAGCGGGCGGTGAAGGTGTTGTTAGTGGTGAGCTGGCGATCGAGCCGGGCGGAGTAGTTGTGCGTGGTGACGGGGTCGGGAACGGCTTGCTGCAACTGCTGTAGGGTGTTGGTGGGGTCGAGGACCGTGGCATTGATGGCGGCATTGTTTTGAAGGTCGTTGTAGTTGCCACCCCCGAAGAAGGAGGTCTTTTTGCCGATGGGGCCGCTGATGTTGCCGTCGAGAAAGAGGGTATGGTAGGGCGGTTGCGCGCCGACGAAGGGGTTACTGGAATTGAAGGCGTTGTCGTTGCCTTGGGCTTGGAAGAAGCCGTGGAGCTTGTCGCTGCCGGGCTTGGTGAAGATCTCGATGCGGCCGAAGCCGAGGCTGTCGTAGCCGGCGGAGTAGGGGTTTTGGTTGATGCGGACCTCGCGGATGGCGCTTTTGGGCGGAAAGCGGCCGCCGCTGAAGCCGTCAACGTAGATCTGGGGCGGATGTTCGCCGTCGCCGCCGGCGATAGCGGAGAGCTGCTGCTGCAGCGTGGCGTCGTCGTTGGAAAGGGTGTCGAGCTGGTCGGCTTTGAAGATGAGCGCGCTGGCGTTGTCGTTGGCGCCGGTGCTGTTGTCGTTGGAACCAACGTTGACGACCTCGTTGGCAGAGGCGATGCGGAGGGTGACGGTGAGGGGCTTGAGCGGGCGAGTGCCGATCAGGAGGCCCTCGCGCACGAAGGGCTCGAAGCCGGGCGCGGTGACAAAAAGGCGGTAGGTGCCAGGGGGGAGCGTGATGGTGAAATGGCCGACGTTGTCAGCTGTAGCGTTTTGTTGGCCGGCGGGGTTTTCGGCGTGAATGGCGGCGTTGGGAACCTGGGCGCCGGAAGGGTCGGTAACCGTGCCGGAGAGGGTTTGGGCAGGGGCTTGCGCAAGCAGGTGGGAAGAGACGGTGAGCGGCAGCAGCAGCGAAGCAGATGCAACAAGGCGAGAGGAGCAGGGCCGGCGAGGGGGCATCGCGGTCAAACCTTCCAAAACAATCTAGGGAACTAGGGAACTAGGGGCCGATGTGCATTGGACAACAGTGCGCGGGGAACGTCACGCATCGGACGAGATTTATTTTAGGGAGGTTACAGAGGGTTAGGGTTGGGTTGGTTGTTTGTGGTGGGAGCAGGGTTTGGTGGTTTGGAAGAAGCAGATTCCCTTCGGGAATGACAACCAAAGAAAGGCAAGAGCAACAGCAAAGGCAAACGCAGATTCCCTGCGAGAATGACAAATTAAAGAGAATCGAGTGCGGGGTGATCGTGGTCTACTTCGGAAAAGAAAAAAGCGCTCCGAGGAGCGCTTTTCCTTTTAGCCCAAGATGGTTAGCGGATTAGAGTGGGTTGATTTTGCTTACGCCCTTTTTCTTTTTGTGTTTGCTGGAGCTTTCGTCGTACTTGTCGAACTCCGGCTTTGCTTTCTTTTTGCTGTTGGGGTCTTTGACCTCGGCGGCGGGCTGGGGTTGGCCACCAGCTTCGTTGATGGCGTCGGGGGC
>CAXTTZ010000333.1:0-3101 GCA_964247325.1 uncultured Acidobacteriaceae bacterium
GGGGGGTTTATTCGGGGGTGGGGGGGGGGGGTGAAGACGGGCTCGCGTTCCGCGTCGCCTGGGGTCAAGCAGGTCTCTCCGCTGCGGGCTGCGCCCTCCGGTCGAGAGGACAGGGTTTTGGTGGGGTGGATGAGAGCGGGTTCGCTTCGGGAGGAACCGTTAAGTGAAGTAAGGGTTGTCAGTAGTGCTGTACTAAGCGACAGGGGCAGCGGTGTTGATTTGCTCGGACAGGGCGTTTAGGGTTTTGTCGGCCTTCTTTTCTTCTTCGAGAGTCTTGTCGAGCAGTTCGGCGTGCTTGACTTCGCCTAGGACGAGGGCCCAGTTGCGCAGCGTGCCGTAGACGGCCATCTCGTGGTGCTCGACCTGGTTGCCGGCGGCGATGAGCACAACGTCGCGGACGGTTTTGTTGCCGGCGTCGCTGATGTCGGACTGCCCTTCGGCGAGGATGGCGCTGATGGCTTTGCACTTGTGGTCGCCGGTGCTGCCGGTATCGGCGGCGAGGATGCGCTCGACGCGGCTGACATGCTCTTTGCTTTCTTCGAGGTGGAGGCGGAAGGCGTTGGCGAGCTCTTGGCTGGTGGACTTTTCAACCATGGCCGGAAGGGCTTCAACAATCTGCTTTTCCATGTTGAGCGCTTTTTTGAGCTGAATGGTGTAAAGCTCGCGGAGGGTGTCCAGATCCGGGGTGAAGAGTCCCATGGTGTGCTGCTCCTTTGGCTAAGTTGCCCGCTTGGCCTATTGCTTGGCAAGGTTTGAGATGCGGCGCGGCCTTAGGGCGTGGCTTGTGGCTTAAAGGCGAGCGACTGGAAGATGCGGGCGGTGGGCTGTCCGACCGTGCGAACGACTTCGATCTCGGCGAGGCTCTCGGGGTGCGCGGCGACGGCCTTCGCGACAGGGTCGCCGTCCATGGCGATTACAAACGCGGCTTTGCCGGCAGGGTTGGCGAGCGCGGCCTCCCAGGCAATCTCGTCGTTTTCGCTGAGCACGGTGCGCAGGGGGCGGCCGGCGTCTTGCAGTGCGCCAACGTGGGCGGTGACGGACATGAGCAGCGGCTGGTCGGGGGGCAAGGTCATGATGAAGTTGGCGAGTTGGTGCTCGAAGGGTACGCGGGTGCGGGCATTGATGACGCCTTCTTGCAGCACAAGCGGCATGGCGTAGCGACGCGAGGCTCGGTCATAGCGGGCGACCAGGGCGGCGCGGCGGGCCTCCGGGTTAGCGGCCTGGCGGTGGAAAAACGCCGGCAGCGACACGGTGCCGTACATCATTAGAACGCAGTTGAGTACACAAAACAGCATCGCGGTCGGCTGAAGGCGCGGGGCCACGCGGGCTTGCCAGGAGGGGCGGGCGGCGGCGCGGCGGCACAGTTCGAGGCGCTCGACGACGAGCGCGCCGAAAACGCTGAGGGCGGGCAGAAGCTCCATGCCGTAGCGGGCGTTGTAGAAGGCGTGCGGCCAAAGCTGCGGGATGAAGATGGGCACCGAACCGTAGCTGATGGAGTAGATGTAAAACGGCAGAGGCAGCCAAAGAAGCAGCGTCCACGCATCGGCGAGGGTGCGGAAGGCGGCTTGGGCGCGGCGCTGCCAGGTGAGCCAAGCACCATAGAGCGCAGCAGCGAGGAGCAGGAAGCCGGCCTCCCAAAAAGCGGCATCGATTTGCGCAGTGCGCGTGTAGAAGAGCGCAGCCCAAAGGGGGTTGTGCCAACCGCGGTAGTGCTGGCCGGGCGGCGCGGTGCGGCGCTCGATCTGCTTGGCGGAGTAGGGTCCGCGCATGAAGTCGAGCCAGTCCCCGTCGAAGTGGGCGTTGTACCAGAACCACAACAGCGGGCCGGCAGCGCAAAGCAGGGTGAAGGCCGCGAAAGTAGGCAGAAGGCGTCGGCGCAGCGCAGGAGCCGAGCGAACAACGGCCAGGGCAAGGGCGGCCCAGACTGCGACGCCCATGATCCAGCCGTCGTAGCGGGTGAGGGTTTCGAGCAGAACGAGGAAGCCGGCGAGCCAAAGGCGGGCTTTGGCCATGGCCAAGGCGGCGGAGCGAAGGGCGGCGATAGCTTCGACCGCGGCGACGACCGACCAGACAAAAAGCGCAAGGAAGAGCGCTTCGGTCATGGCGGTGGTGGCGAGGTAGAGGAGGTTCGGGTTGAGCGCATAGAAGAGCGTAGCGACGAGGGCCCAACGAAGGCGCATCATGCGGCGCGCAAGGCGCCAGATGCCGACCACGCTGGCGGCGAAGCTGAGCATGGACATAGGCGCGGCAGCCAGGCCGGTCTGCCACATGGCCGTGTTCGAGATGAACGGCAGCATGAGCAGGTGCGGCAAGGGGAGCCAAGCGCCGCCGAGCTGCGACAGGCCGGGGTAGTGGGCGTCCAGGATGCGGCGGGCGTTGCCGAGGTGGGCGACGGCATCGCCGTAGAGCAGGGTGTAGCCGTGGCGGTAGCAGGTGGCGAGGGCAAGCAGGGCGAGCAAGACGGCGGCGACGAAGAGGGGCATGCCTTCGCCGCGCTGGAGGGGGCGGATGGCTTCGGGGTCGCCGGGGATCCAGAGCGGGGCTTGCTCGCGGGCAGGGCGTTGGGTACCCTCCCTGGGGTACTTTTGAGCTAAAGTACGTTTGTTGTTGGACTTAGGTATAAAAGTACACCGAGTTTCTGGCTTGGGTTGCTGATTTCAGTATAGGGAGTTGAGTGGGGTGGGTATGCAAATGTTGGGTTGTTTTTTCGGGCTCGCGTTCCGCGTCGCCCTGGGGTGAAGCAGGTCTCTCCGCTGCGGGCTTCGCCCTCCGGTCGAGATGACAGGGTTTGGGTGGGGTGGAGAGAAGCGGGTTCGCTTCGGGAATGACGACCAGAAAGGCAAGAGCACAGCAAAGGCAACAGCAACAGCAAAACGCAGGTTCCCTTCGGGAATGACAACCAAGGAGGCGTAGGCGAACGCGGCTGTAGTTACAGCGCCAGGGTGTGTTGGAGGTGGGAAAAGTCGCGGAGCTGGTCGAAGCGTTGGTCGATCTCTCCGCGGGTGGTCTGTTGGAGGCGCTCGGTGCCGAAGCGCTCGACGGCCAGCGAGCCTAGGACGCTGCCGTAGAACATGGCGCGGCGGAAGACCTCGGGGGTGAAC
>CAXTTZ010000334.1:0-3097 GCA_964247325.1 uncultured Acidobacteriaceae bacterium
GGTTGAGCAGATCGTCGAGGGCTCCGACGGCTTGGTCGACGTGCTCGGTGGTGATGAGGAAGGGCGGAAGGAAGCGGAGCACGGTGTCGTGGGTGCGGTTGATGAGGATGTGACGGGCGAGCATGCCGGCTAGGACGGCCTTGGCGAGGTCGGCGGAGCGGAGCTCGAGGCCGAGCATGAGGCCGAGGCCGCGGACGTCGGTGACCAGCCCCGGGTGCATGGTTTGTAGCTGCTGAAGTTTGGTGTGGAAGTAGGCGCCGAGCTCGGCGACATGCTCGAGCAGGTGGTCGCGGCGGAGGGTGTCGATGACGGCGACCGCAACGGCGCAGGCGAGTGGGTTGCCGCCGAAGGTGGTGCCGTGCATGCCGGGGCGGATGGCGCGCGCGGCCGCCTCGGTGCAGAGCATAGCGCCGATAGGGACGCCGTTGGCAAGCGGCTTGGCGAGCGTCGTAACGTCGGGAAGGATGCCGAAGTGCTGGTAGGCGGTCCAACGACCGGTGCGGCCCATGCCGGATTGGATCTCGTCGAGGATCAGGAGGGCACCGGTGCTGTCGCAGAGTTCGCGGGCGGTTTGGAGGAACTCGGGGGAAAGGAGGTTGATGCCGCCTTCGCCTTGAAGAACTTCGAAAGCGACGGCGCAAAAATCCTGTGAATTTTGGTTAAAGATTTCGCGCAATCTGCCGATATGGTTGGCAGGAATGAACTCTATGCCGGGGATGAGGGGGGCAAACGGGTCGCGGTAGGCGGATTTGTGGGTGGTGGAGACCGAGCCCATGGTGCGGCCATGAAAGCTGTGTTCGAGGCAAAGGATTTTGGTGCCGAGCGGGCGGCCTTCGCTGCGCTGCAGGGCGGCGTGCGCGCGGGCGAGCTTGAGGGCGGCCTCCCAGGCTTCGGTGCCGGAGTTGCAGAAAAAGGCGCGGTCGAGGCCGGTGATCTCGGTGAGGCGGAGGGCGAGTTGGGCGGTGTGTTCGTGGAAGAAGAGATTGGAGGTGTGGAGGAGCGAGTGGGCCTGGCTAGCGATGGTTTCGGTAACGGCGGGGTGGTTGTAGCCGAGCGCGCAGACGCCGATACCGGAGAGCAGGTCGAGGTACTCGTGGCCGGCCTGGTCATAGAGGTGGACGCCTTCGCCGCGGGTGAAGAGGATTGGGTTGCGCTCGTAGGTGGGCAGAAGGAGCTTGGCTTCAGCGGCCTGGAGTTGGGCGAGGTCGGTGGTGTTGGTGGGCATCGGTGGCGCTCCGGCAAAAAGCAGGTTCCCTTCGGGAATGACAACAAAAAGGAGGTTAGGCGACCATGACTTCGGTGCCTTGGTCGACGCGCGAGCTAAGGAGGTCGGGCAGTAGATTGGCGGCGGTAACAGGGAGGATGCGGACGCGTTTGACGCCGTTACGCAGGGCTTCGCGGCAGGCATTGAGTTTGGGGAGCATACCGCCGGTAATGACGGCGTCGCGCTCGAGTTGGGTGACGGTGGGGAGGGTGAGCCAGCGGAGGACGGCGCCGTTGGCGCCCTTGACGCCGGGGACGTCGGTGAGGAAGACGAGGATGTCAGCGTGGGTGGCGACGGCGGCAGCGGAGGCCATCTCGTCGGCGTTGATGTTGTAGTACTCGCCGTCGAAGCCAAGGGCGATGGAGGAGATGACGGGCACGGCGCCCATGGCCCAGATGGCATCGAGCCACTTCGGGTCAGTCGCGGCGATCTCGCCGACGAAGCCGAGGTCGTGTTCAGTGCGTTTTTTGCGGGCGCGGAAGACGTGGCCGTCGCCGCCGGTGAGGCCGACGGCGGACTGGTCGAAGTGGGTGAGCGCGGCGACGAGGGACTTGTTGACGCGGCCGCCTAGGACCATCAGCGCGGTGTCGCGGGTTTCGGCATCGGTCACGCGGAGGCCGGCGATGAACTCGCTTTGTTTGCCCATTTGGGCGAGGACGCGGGTGAGCTGCACGCCACCGCCGTGGACCACGGCGACCTGGTGGCCGTCGCGGGCAAGGTCGGCGATGGCGCGGGCGCAGGATTGCAGGAGCATAGGGTCTTCGAGGGCCGCGCCACCGAGTTTTACGACAAACTTCATGCGGTGGGGCTTTCTGGGGTAGAGATTGCGGCTAGGCTTGCAGCTCTACCTGGCGAAGACAACGCAGATTCCCTTTGGGAATGACAAAAATCGTAGTCGGGCATCATAGGAGGCCTGCGGTTTGGGGCCAGTCGGCCATGAGGTTTAGGTTTTCGAGGGCCTGGGAAGCGGCGCCTTTCAGGAGGTTGTCGAGGCAGGAAATGATGACGAGGCGGCGGCGATTGGGGGAGAGTTGGAAGCCGAGATCGCAAAATGGGGTGCGAACAACGTGCTGGATTTGCGGGAGGTCTGGGGATCGGCGGACACGGACCAGGGGCGCTTGGGCGTAGAACTCGTCGAAGCAGGCCTGGACGGCCTCGGGCGCAAGCGGCTGGGCGAGTGGAACGTACACGGTCGATAGGATGCCGCGCGGAATGGGCAGCAGGTGTGGGGTGAACTGAATTTCATCTTCGCGGAGATGGAGTTGTTCGAGCAGCTCGCCGGTGTGGCGGTGGCCGAAGACGGCGTAGGCGGAAAGGTTGTCGGCCGCGTACATGAAGTGGGTGGTCGGGGTGGGCGCTTTGCCTGCGCCGGAGACGCCGGATTTCGCGTCGCAGACGAGGCCGCAGCTGAGGTCGGCGAGCCCGGCACGGAGAATGGGTGCGAGCGCCAGGAGGACCGAAGTGGCGTAGCAGCCGGGGTTGGCAACCAGTCGCGCGCGGGTGATGGCCGGGGCGTGCAGCTCGGGAGAACCGTAGACGGCTTCACTCTGGATGGCCGCGAGCTGGCCGGCGAGGGCGGGATCGGGCTGTTCAAAGCGGTAGACGGCGCGGTTTTGGTCATCGTGAAGCCGCCAAGCGCCGCTGAGGTCGACGACGCGGAGGCCGCGGGCGAGCGCTTCGGGCACCCAGGCGCGAGACTGCTCGTGCGGAGTGGCGAGCAGGAGAAAGCGGACCTGTTCGCGCGCGAGGTCGTCCCAAGTCCAGCTGTGGACGAGCGCGTCTTGGGTGTGGGGCAGGCCGGCGAGCTGTGGATGGAGGTCGGTGAGCCGGAGG
>CAXTTZ010000335.1:0-3096 GCA_964247325.1 uncultured Acidobacteriaceae bacterium
GGATGGGGTGATCTTGCGGAAGATGGCGGGCCAAGGCGATGCGGAACAAACTTCAGGGGAGCCTGTGCCATTGTTGCTGGTCGATCATCATCGACCGATCTGGCAGCCGGAGGGCTCGACGCTGATCACGGCGTATGGGACAGGTGACCCGGCGGGGGACGGCAAGGACATTGCCACGACAGGGCTGCTGTGCTGGTGGTGCGCGCGGGCGCTGGTGGGCGAAGCGAAGGCGGGGGAGTGGCTTTGGCTGGCGGGAATTTCGATTTTGAGTGATCTGGGCGACAAGGCGCCATTTGCGGAGCTGGCGGCGGCCAAGGCGCGGTTTGGCGGCGGGGCATTACGCGATGCGACGAGCCTGCTCAATGCGCCGCGGCGGACGGCGGAAGGTCGCGCGGATGCGGCATTGGCGTTGCTGGTGAAGGCGGAAGGTCCCAAGGACGTGACGAGCGGAGTATTTGCAGAAACGGCGGAGTTGCTGCGCGCCAAGGACGAGGTGGCCGAGGCGCTGGCGATAGCGCGCAAGCAGCCGCCGCGGTTTTCCAAGGCCGTGCGGGAGGAGTTGGGAGCCGATTTGGTGGCGATCCGGATGCACACGGGCTGCCAGGTGCATCCGCTGGTGGCGCAGCAGTGGCGTGGGCGGTTTGCCAAGAGCGTCGTGTTTGGGGTGAATACGGGGTATCGGCCGGGGTGGGTGAGTTTCTCAGGACGCGCACCGGCGGGGGTCAATTTGATCGAGTTTTTGGCGCGGCACCGGCCGCCGGAGGCCGACACGACCTATGGGTTGGGACATAACCAGGCCAGTGGCGGGTCGTTGCCGGTAGAGGTGTGGAACCGATGGATTCGAGAGATTGGGTTTGGGGAAGAAATGGTTGTAAGTGAGACATTGTAAGTGCCGAGTGGTACGTTGTTCGTTTGTAATTATCCGTTATTAGGAGAAAATGAGTTAGTTATGGCAGATGAGGTGGTGGAAGGGAAGCGGCGTGGGCGCACGGGGCAGAAAGCAGATTCCTCCGCTTCGCTGCGGGATGACAACAAGAAAAGCGGGATGAAGGTAGAGGAAGGCGCGGGTGACGAAGCGGGTAATGGCACGAGTGAAATAGTGGGTAAAGGCGGAAGTAAATCATCCGCTAAGAAATCTGCAAAGAAGGCAGCTAAGAAAAAGGCGAAAAAGGCCAAGGTGAAGGCGCCAACGAAAAAGGAGTTGGCGGATGTGGAGCTTGAGCGCATGCTCACCCGGCCGATGTCGCAGTGCGAGGTGCTGGAGAGGCAGCCGCAGTTGAGCTTTGCCGCTGGGGCAATGCGGTTGGGGTTTCCGGTCAAGATCATGGGGGGTGGTGGGATCAAGACGTCGGACACGCGGCGTTGGCAGCAGAATCCGCACCTGCGGGTGTCTCTGGGGTACCTGTGCGAGGTGATTGGGTACCTGCGCAAGCATGGGATCCACATGTACCGGATGAGCTCGGACATTGCGCCGTATGCAACGCATCCGGATATGCCGCAGTTTCATGGGATGGTGAAGGAGGCGGCGGGGGATTTGGCGCGCTTTGGGCGGTTGGCGCGCGAGGCGGATGTGCGGTTAAGCTTTCATCCGTCGCAGTTCATTGTGCTGAACTCGGAGAATGAAAAGCTGACGGAAAAGAGCATGTGGGATCTGGACTCGCAGGCCGAGATGCTGGACCTGATGGAGTGCGGGCCGGAGGCGGTGATGGTCGTGCATGTGGGCGGAGCGTATGGCGATCGCGAGTCGGGTTGGCGGCGCTGGGCGGAGACGTGGAAGCGGCTAGGGGAGCCGGTGCGGCGGCGGTTAGTGCTGGAGAATGATGATATTCGTTACTCCGCGAGCGATGTGCTGAAGGTGCATGAGGCCACGGGCGTCAAGTGCGTGTTTGATTACCAACACCACTGGTGCTTTAACCCGGAAGGGCTGCCGATGGTGGAGACGCTGGAGCGGTTTTGCGCGACCTGGCCAGCGGGCGTGCGGCCGAAGATGCACTTTAGCTGTGCGCGGACGGAGATGCGGGAGATCAAGCGGAAGAACCGCAAGACGGGCAAGATCGAGACCGTGCTGCAGCCGCCCATCTGGACTGGGCATGCGGACTACAACAACCCATTTGAGTCGATCACGTTTCTGCGGTCGATTGCGCATGTGGAGACGGACGTGATGTTGGAGTCGAAGACGAAGGATCTGTCACTAATCCGGCTGCGCAACGACATGGCGCGGTATGCGCCGGACCTGGCGGCGCGGTACGGGGTCGATGCGCAGCAGGCGAGCGAAGATGTGGGCGAGGTGGTGGAAACGGCCGAGGAGGAAGAGGCGGTGGCGGCGGATTAGGGGCGGCGGGGTAGGGCGGATTAGCAGATTTCCTTTCGGGAATGACAACAAGAAGGCAAAGGCAAAAGCAAAGACAAACACAGATTCCCTTCGGGGATGACAAACCAAAAAGGCAACAACAGATTTCCTTCGGGAATGACCAGAAAAAAAAGGCAGTAGCAGGTTGCTTTCGGGAATGACAAGCAAACAAGGCAACAGCAGATCTCTTCGCTGCGCTACGGGATGGGAATGAAAGGGAGGGGCAGACGCGGTGGCAGGAGTTGGGCAACAGACCGCACCTGGCAAGCCCGGGGCGGCGAAGGGCAGCATGCTGGCGAGGGAGTCGAATCAGGCGCCCAGGGCGTGGCAGCGGCGGCGCGATGCAGTGATTGCGCCGCTGGCCGAGGCGGGGCTGCTGCTGGTGGCGGGGTGCGTGGCGATGCTGACGCACGAGCCCTTTTTCTTTGCCAGCCTGGGGCCCACGGCGTATGAGCTTACCGAAACGCCGGACCGGCGAAGCGCGGAGCCATACAGCATTTTGATGGGGCATTTTCTTGGGGTGGTGAGCGGGTTTGTGGCGCTCGCGGTGACGGGTGCGTGGCATCAGCCGGCGGTTTCGACCAGCCACATCACGATGGCGCGGGTGTGGGCGGCCGTGGTAGCGACGCTGCTGACGGTGTTGGGTACGGTGTTGCTGCGGGCTGTGCAGCCGGCGGCGCTTTCGACCACGCTGATGGTGGCGACAGGGACGATGCAGCGGCCCGTGGATGGGCCGATCATCATGG
>CAXTTZ010000336.1:0-3087 GCA_964247325.1 uncultured Acidobacteriaceae bacterium
ATGACCTCCGCTCCCCGCTGCGCTTCCTGCTGGGCCGGACAGAGCTCACCCGCGAACTCGACCACCTCACCGCTGCCCCTGTCGAAGGCGGCTTCAACCTCGCCGGCACCCCCCGCGGCGCCCTCACCCACAAGCTGCGCACGGTGATCCTCACCGTCGACGCCCAAGGCATCATTCACGCCCTACGCCTCGAGGACGCCGACGGCTCGATCGCCACCTTCACCTTCACCAATATGCGCGAAGATGTGCCGGCCCCGGACAGCGACTTTACCTTCACGCCACCCGCCGGCGTCAGCATCATCGACGGTGAGGCCCCGATTTAGCTCGGTCTACCTTCAGACATCCTTGTCCTCCTACTGCCGTCATCCTGAGCAAAGCGAAGGATCTCTGTATTCTGCACGTGGCGCAACGACATCCGAAGGAACCAAACCCTCTACACCGTCACGTGCCCCGAAGTCCCCGCCGACACCGTCCCACCTGTCGCCGCGGCCACCGCATACTTGGCAAAAAACAACAGCTTGCTGCTCGACGCCTCCCAATAATCGCCCTCGTGCACATCCACGCGCAGCACGGCAATGTCCGGATCGTCCTCGCCTTTCGGAAACCACGCCTTGTACATCACGTTCCACAGGTCCTTGATCTTGCTGCGGTCCAGGCTCACGCTCGCTCGCCCCTTGAGCGTGATGTACTTCGAATCCGAAGGCTCGGCAAAGCACAGCGTTACATGCTGATCGTTCTCGATCTCATCCACCTTGCCCGAGCTCGCATGCGTCAAGAACCATAGCGTCCCGTCAAACGGCTTCTGCTGCACTGCCATTGGCCGCGCGTCGATTGATCCATCCTTGGCTACCGTGGTCATCGTGCAAATGTGAATGCCCTGCACCAACTCCGCAATCTTCTGCTGTGCGTCTGTTCCGCTTAGGTTCTGGTGCTCGCTGCCTTGCTTATTGCTTTCGTCACTCATAGGTATCTCCGTTGCCTTTGGATGCAACCCGTCCGCCTGGGATTGCACGCCCGCTTCGCCCCTTTCTCACGCCCCGCTTTTCGCTGCCCTACATCGCCATGTACCGTTAAGGCATGCCTCGCTTCCCCTCCCTCGCGCCCACGTTGCTCCTCCTTGCCTCCGCCGCGGCCGCGCAAACCTCGCTCCACCTCATCCCCATGCCTCGCGAGGTCACCCCCAAAGGCGATCAGTCGCTCGCAGGCGGCGTCGAGGTTACCTGCCCCGCCTGCGACCCTGACGATACCTTCGCCGCCAACGACCTCCGCTCCACCCTCGCCGAGCGCGGCATCCCCATCGGCACCGGCGTCCGCATTGTCCTGCAGCGCTCCGCCCAGGGCTTTACCCCGGCCATGCAGGCCGAAGGCTACACCATCCGCTCTACGCCCGGCACCCTCCTCCTCACCGGCGCTTCCGCCGCGGGCGTCTTCTACGCCGCCCAAACCGCCAAGCAACTCATCGAACGTGCAGGCCCCACGGCCTCCATCCCCGGCCGCCCCATCCTCCATGCCGCCGACATCCGCGACTGGCCCGCCATGCGCTACCGCGGCCTCCACGACGACCTTTCCCGAGGCCCCGTCGACACCCTCGACTTCCAGTTCAAGCTCATCCGCACCCTCGCCGCCTACAAGGCCAACGTCTACTCGCCCTACTTCGAGCACACACAGCAGTACGCCTCCAACCCTCTGCCCGCGCCTCCCGGCGGCTCGGTTTCTGCGGCCGACGCCCGCGCGCTCGTCGCCTACGCCCGCCAATTCCACATCACCGTCATCCCCGAGCAGGAAGCCTTCGGCCACCTCCACCACAACCTCACCTGGGAGACCTACGCCAAGCTCGCCGAAACGCCCCACGGTGCTGTGCTCGCTCCTGGCCAGCCCGGTTCGCTCCAGCTCATCGATCAAATGTTCACCGAGCTCGCGCAGCTATACCCCGGCCCGTTCCTCCACATCGGCGCCGACGAAACCGTCGATCTCGGCCGCGGCCAAACCAAGCCCCTTGTGGACGCGCAGGGCCTCGCTCCCGTCTACCTCGACTACCTCCAGAAGATCGATAAAACCCTGCACCCCCTGAACCGCCGCCTGCTCTGGTGGGGCGACATCGCCCAGGACTCCCCCGACCTCGTCCGAGCCCTCCCGGCTGACTTCAAGCGCGACACCATCGCCGTGGCCTGGTGGTATAACCCCCGTCCGCAGGGCTTCGACCGGTACATCAAGCCCTTCACCGAGGCCGGCATCGAGACCTGGGTCGCCCCCGGCATCAATAACTGGTCGCGCGTCTACCCCAACTGGAACTACGCTCTGTCCAACATCCAGCAGTTCACACGCAACGGTATGCAGCTTGGCGCCACCGGCCAGCTAAACACCCTTTGGAATGACGACGGCGAAACCCTGGCCAGCAACAACTACTTTGGCATCCTCTTCGGCGCCGCGCAGGCCTGGCAAGGCGGCGAAGGCTCCGCAGCCGGCTTCCAAGCCGCCTTTGGCCCCCTCTTCCACGGCGACAGCACCGGCAAACTCGATCAAGCGCAAGCGGAGATCATGGCCGCGCACGCCCTTCTTCACGACGGAGCCAAGGTCGGCGACGGCTCCGACGGCCTCTTCTGGATCGACCCCTGGTCCCGCGACGGCCTCGTCCTCGCCCCCAAGCTGCGCCCCTACCTCCGCGACCTCCGCCTCCACGCCGAACGTGCTCTCCAACTCATCGCCGAAGCCCGCGCCGCCGACCCCGCCCTCCGCGAACCCGACGCCATCGACGCTCTCGAGCTCGGCGCCCGCCGCATGGACTTCATCGGACTCAAGTTCCAACTCACCGACGAGATGGCCCAAGCCTACGCTCGCGCCCAGTCCGACGCCCAGTCCCCCGACCGCAAACTCCACAACCAAACCAGCCGCGAACTCTCCGACATCCGCGGCGTCAACGGTCGCTTAGAAGACATCGTCGACGGTTACTCCCTCCTCCGCGACCTTTACGAACGCCTCTGGCTACGCACCAACCGCCCTTACGCCCTACGCCCCGTCCTAGAGCACTACGACTACACCATCGCCCTCTGGTATACCCGCATCGACAAACTACGCAGCGCCCAACGC
>CAXTTZ010000337.1:0-3079 GCA_964247325.1 uncultured Acidobacteriaceae bacterium
GGGTGTGATGGTTGTGTGGGGTGGGGTTGCGGCGTTGGTGGAGGGCCATCTGGAGGACCTCGGCGGTGTGCATGGCTTGGCGAGAGGAGCCGTGGGCGATCTGTTGGCGGCAGCTGAAGCCGTCGGAGACGAGCAGGGTTTCGGGGGCGGCTGCGCGCATTTTGGGCAGCAGGACGCGGTTGCCGATCTGCATGGAAAGGTCGTGGTGATGGGCCTCGTAGCCGAAAGAGCCGGCGAGGCCGCAGCAGCCGGAGTCGAGGACCTCGGTTTCGAGGCCAGTGGCAGCGAGCAGGCGCTGTTCGGGGGCCATGCTCCAAAGGGACTTGTGGTGGCAATGGCCGTGGACGACGGCTTTGGTGTGGAAGTTGTCGAGCGGGGCGGGCTTGTAGCCGACCTTGTCGAGAAAATCGGGAAAAAGGATCACCTGGCGGCTGAGGCGCTGGGCTTGGTCGTCGTAGGGAAAGAGGTTGGTGAGCTCGTCCTTGAAGACGGAGGCGCAACTGGGCTCGAGGCAGACGATCGGCGTGCCGGCGGCGATGTCGGGGGCCAGCACGGCGAGTACGTTGCGGAGGTAGCGTTTGGCTTGGTCGAGCATGCCGAAGTCATAGAGAGGGCGGCCGCAGCAGAGGTGTTGGCGGGGAACTTGGACGTGGAAACCGGCGTCCTCGAGAACTTCGAGGGCGGCTTGGGCGGTGTGCGGGGTGAAGTAGTTGTTGAAGGTGTCGGCCCAGAGGATGACGGTGGGTGGTTGACTTGCTTGTGCTTGCGGCCCTCGCGGGGAAGAAGCAGGTTTCTCCACTGCGCTTCGCTTCGGTCGAGAGGACAGATGTATAGAAGATTGGCTTTGAGTCAGGGGTCGAGATGACAAACGTTCTTGGGGCTGGCCGGAGAAAGATCGAGGTGCTTGATTGTCTCGGGCATCGCGCGCTGCTAGCCACTGCTTGAAGCTTTGCTGGGGGAAGGCGGGCATGGGGCGGTGTTGGGTGAGGCCGGCGGCTTTTTTGGCGAGGGAGCGGAGTAGCGGGGTTTGGGTGACGAGGTTGATGAGGGTCGGGACGCGGGTGCCGAGCGCGGCCCAGCGGTCGATGAGGCCCATGCTGTAGGCGGCTGCGGGACGGAGTTTGCCTTCGTAGTAGTGGGCGAGGAACTCGGATTTGTAGGTAGCCAGATCGACCGAGACGGGGCAGTCGCCTTTGCAGCCCTTGCAGGCCAGGCAAAGGTCGAGGGCGTCTTTGATGCCCTGGTTTTGCCAGCCGTCGGCGATGGCTTCGCCGCGCAGCATCTCCCAGAGCAGGTGGGCGCGGCCGCGGGTGGAGTGCTTTTCTTCGCGGGTGACCTGGAAGCTGGGGCACATGGTGCCGCCGTCGAGCTTGCGGCACTTGCCGACGCCGAAGCAGCGCTCAGTGGCGTGGGCTATGCTGCCGCCGTCGTCGGGAAATCGGAAGTGGGTGAGGACGGGTTGGGGCTTGTAATCGGGGCCGGTGCGGAGGTTGGAGTCGAGCGGGTAAGGGTCGACGAGCTTGCCGGGGTTGAGCTTATTGCCCGGGTCCCAAAGGCGCTTAAACTGCCCAAAGGCGTCCATGAGGCGCGGGCCGAACATGAGGGGGAGCAGCTCGGCGCGGGCTTGGCCGTCGCCGTGCTCGCCCGAGAGCGAACCGCCGTACTGGACGACGAGATGGGCGGCCTCGGTGACGAAGGCACGATAGGTTTGAACGCCCGTCGGCGTAGTGAAATCGAAGTTGATGTGAGTGTGGAGGCAGCCTTGGCCGAAGTGGCCATAGAGCAGGATGAGGTAGCCGAAACGGTCACAAAGGGCGTATAGGTCGCGGAGGTAGCGGCCGAGCTTTTCAGGCGGCAGGCCGGCGTCCTCCCAGCCGTTCCAGGTGTCTTGTATCTTGCCGGGGACGCGGGAGACGCCCAGGCCAAGCTCGCGGACCTCGACGGCTTGGCGCTGCTGGAGAGGGTCGTCAAGCAGGCGGAGGGCGAGATGCTTGCGGTCGTGTGCCTCGATGGAGCGCTGGGCGATGCGGGCCTGGGCGAGGGCAGCTTCGGGAGTGTCGGCGCCAAACTCTACGAGCAGCCAAGCGTCGCCTGCGGGGTAGAGATCGAGGCCGGGCATGTGCTTGCCGGCGAGACGGGCGTTGTCGATGACGCGGCGTTGGAAACCTTCGATGGCAATGGGGTGAAGGCCGTTGAGGAAGGGCGTTTGGTCGGCGGCGTCGAAGACGGTGGGGTAGGCGATCAGGAGCAGGACGCGGTGTTGGGGGCTTTGGATGAGGCGAGTTTTGGCGCGGAGGACGACGGCGCAGGTGCCTTCGCTGCCGACCAGGGCGCGGGCGACGTGGAAGCCGTTTTCAGGTAGAAGGTAGTCGAGGTTGTAGCCAGAAACGCGGCGGGGGATGTCGGGGAAGCGCTGGCGGACGTCAGTCGCGTAGGTGTCGCGGAGCTTGCGGAGCCCGCGGTAGATATCGGCGGGACGGCCGCCAGCACGGACGATGCGGTCGTAGTCGGCATCGGAGGTGGGGCCGACGGTAAGGCGGGTGCCGTCGTAGAGCAGAAGGTCGAGCGCTTCGATGTTTTCGCTGGTTTTGCCGCCGAGCACGGAGTGGGGGCCGCAGGAGTTGTTGCCGATCATGCCGCCGACAGTGCAGTAGGCGTGGGTGGCGGGGTCAGGGGCGAAGGTGAGGGCGTGAGCTTCTGCAGCGGCGCGGAGGTGGTCGTTGATGACGCCGGGCTCGACCCAAGCGTAGCGGTCATCCGGATTGAGTTCGAGCACGCGGTTAAGGTGCTTGGAGAAGTCGAGGACGATGGCGGCGTTGACGGTTTGTCCGGCGAGCGAGGTGCCGCCGCCGCGGGTGAGAATAGGCAGGCCGTGGTCGCGGCAGAGGGCGACGGTGGCGAGGACGTCTTCGACCGAGCGCGGGATGACGACGCCGAGCGGGACCTGGCGGTAGTGGGAGCCGTCGGTGGCGTAGAGAGCGCGAGCGGCAGAGTCAAAGCGGACCTCGGCATTGGTGGCGGCGCGAAGCTGAGTGGTGAGTTCGGAGGCAAGCGTGGGGGTGATGGTGGTGAGGGTGGG
>CAXTTZ010000338.1:0-3062 GCA_964247325.1 uncultured Acidobacteriaceae bacterium
CTCTACACCCCCACCACCACGCTCACACACCTATAAGCCCCGCAGCTGCCGTTGCCCTTAGCCTCGTCATTCCCGTAGGAAATCTGCTTTTGCCTTCTTATTGGCATTCCCGAAGGGACCTGCTTCTCGTTCGCCGACCCAGCCCTATTTCTCGCCAAAAAGCACCCAACAACACCCTACTCTCGCCACCCACCCCAGGGACTACAATCAACCCAAGCCCATGGCGCCCCCCGTCTCCACCGACACACTCGTCCAGATCGACCTCGCCCCGCGCAAGCCCATCGCGAAACCCGCTTGGCTCAAAGCCCGCGCCCCCGTCGGCGACACCTTCCACGCGCTTAAGAAACTCGCCCGCGACCTCAACCTGCACACCGTCTGCGAGTCCGCCCATTGTCCCAACATCGGCGAGTGCTGGAATCACAAAACCGCCACCTTCATGATGCTCGGCAACCTGTGCACCCGCCGTTGCGGCTTTTGCGCCGTCCCTAAAGGCCGCCCCGAGCCCATCGATCACACTGAGCCCGCCCGCGTCGCCTACGCCGTCGCCTCCCTCGGCCTCCGCCACGCCGTCATCACCTCGGTCAACCGCGACGACGACAACCTCGGCGCCGCCACCGCCTTCGTCAACGTGATCCACGAGATCCGCCGACAAGCCCCCGGCTGCCAGGTCGAGGTCCTCACCCCCGACTTCCAAGGCGTCCCCGAAGCCCGCCGCCTCGTCGTCGATGCTTGCCCCGAGATCCTCAATCACAACATTGAAACCGTCCCCCGCCTCTACCGCGTCGCTAAATCCGGCGGCCGCTACGAGCGCTCCCTCGACTTCCTACGCCAAGCCAAACAAGACGCCCTAACTTCCCCCAGCTCCCAACAACTAACAACGAACAACTCCCAGCTGATAACTTCCTCACCTCTCGTCACCAAAACCGGCATCATCGTCGGCATGGGCGAGGAAATGCACGAACTCCTCCAAGTCTTCCGCGATCTAGCCCAAGCGCAAGTCGACATCCTCACCATCGGTCAATATCTCCGTCCCTCCCGCGACCACCTTCCCATGGCCCGCTTCTACACCCCCGACGAGTTCGCCTTTCTCAAGCACGAAGCCCTCCAACTAGGTTTCCGCCACGTAGAGTCCGGCCCCCTCGTCCGCTCCAGTTATCACGCTCACGAGCAAGCCCAATCCACCGGGCTCGTCTGAGCTTCGGGGATCTGTGGCCAGTGCAGCCAGCCTCGGAACGCCGAGCGGCCGAGCGGCCCGTACGCAACCCTGTACATTGAATGACGACATGTTGTTGCCGGATAGACAATCCTTAACAAAGTGGCTGGATCATCCTTTTCTGAAGCGGCGGCTGCCGCTGGTGTATGAGGACCTTTCAAACACATACTCTCGCAACCTGCATAAATGGCTAATTGTGGCACCGCTGGTAGGCGTCACGGTGGGGCTCACCATGACAGGGCTGGCCCTTTTGGTACTGCGCAAGCTTTGGCCGCCCTTGCTGGCGTACTACCTGGGCCATCATTGGACTATCATTCCGGGGCTGGTTGTGGGCTTTGCCGTAGCCGGAATCATCATGCAGTACAGCACGCCGGATCCGAACGAGCACTCCACAGAAGAAATCATCAAGTCCTACCACGAGCACGGGGGCGTGGTGGAGATGCGATTCTTTGCGCAAAAATTACTCGCCGCCGTAGCGACTGTCGCCAGCGGTGGAAGCGCCGCCCTGGAAGGTCCAAGCATCTATGGCGGCGCTGCACTGGGATCTTGGTGGTGGACCAAGCTGCGCCGCGTTACGCGGCTGAAGCTGGATGAGCGTGACCGGCGCATCCTCTTGATCTGCGGAGCAGCAGCGGGGATGTCGGCCGTCTTCCGAGCTCCGTTCACGGGCATCGTCTTTGCGCTGGAGATGCCGTACAAAGACGATCTGGCGCATGAAGCGCTCTTGCCTTCCCTGATCGCGTCGGTAACGTCTTACCTCACGCTGGGCGCGTTTCTAGGGAGCGAGCCGCTGTTTAATTTTGCCAGTGCACCGAATTACACGGTACGCGACCTACTGTGGTCCGCGTTGCTTGGTGTGCTGGTGGGCCTGATGGCCATGGCCTATGTCCTCTCTTTCCGTCGGCTGCGTACGTTTGTGGTGCGGTTGGCTTACCCGCACTGGGTGAAACTGACGGTAGGCGGTGGGATTACCGGGCTGTGTGCGCTGTTCTTCCTGTGGCTATATCCAGGCGTATTGGTGCCGTTGGGACCAAACTATGAGGCCGTTGGCGACATTTTGCGCAACCACCATAGCTCAAGGGAGTTGGTCAGCTTTGGCCTCCTCAAACTTGCGGCTACGGCGGCCACGTTGGGCGCGGGTGGGGTGAGCGCCATGTTTGTTCCCATCTTTTTGACCGGCGGCAGCTTCGGGATAGCGTTCGCACAATCCGTGGTGCACAGCCCCGTGGTGGGTCTTTATGCGGCAGTAGGCATGGCTTCATCTATTGCCGCGGCTTACAAAACACCGCTGGCCGCTGTGGTGTTTGTAGCAGAAGCTACGGGCGGTCACAGCTTCATCATCCCCGCGCTGGTAGGCGCTGCTGTGGCGTACGCCGTTTCAGGGGACGCGTCCGTTTCAGCGGACCAGCGGGTACATGGAAGATAACTTCCACCCTAGGTCGCTTTCGGAAATCACTGGAGCCGTTATGTAGGTAGGCTTTGATATTTTGCGTTTTGTTGTCATTCCCGAAGGGAATCCGCGTTGCCTAGGGGGCGCACTAGCTTCATCCATGTGAGAACAGCGCTGGGAAGTCCTCAAACGCACTTCTCGCCACATACATCTTGACGAGGAACCACCAAATCCAGCTTTTCCCTTTCGGACACCATGTTCCCTTTTCCAACGCCTAGCCCCAAAGACAACTCCTCCTCCCGGCCCCGCCCTCCAACCCAACTAGGAGTTCACCGCCAATGAACAAAGACGAAACCCTCCTTTCACGCCGCCAGCTCGTCAGCGGCATTGGCGCAGGGATCGCGACCGCCGCCGCGGCTTCAGCCACCCCTGCCTTCGCCCAAAGCACGTCCTCCTGCC
>CAXTTZ010000339.1:0-3059 GCA_964247325.1 uncultured Acidobacteriaceae bacterium
GGCTTTGATCGTCAGGGGTGGGGACGGCGAAGATGGCCTGATCGATCCAGAAGCGCGCCCATTTTTCTTCAATGGCGGCAGGGTCGTAGGCTTTGGGGAGCTCGGAGGGCATACGTGTTAAGCGTAGCAGGAGAGCCAGGACCGGCTACAGCCCGCGCCGTCGCAAGAAGCGGGGCAGATCACGAGAGCCCTGTGTTACTGCAACGACCTCGATTCCGTTGGACGCTACTCGATAAAGGATTAAGTACGAACCTACTGGCCAGAACAGGATGTTTTGGAAGGAAATGTCTTTGCGTGCGCGGCCAAGACCGGGCGACTTCGCCAGAAATTGAATCTCCTCGATAAGGCGCGCGTTCCATCGCTCCGCCGCGCTGAAGCTATCCTCCGCAATGTAAGTTGCAATCGCTTTGAGATCTTTGAGAGCGGCGGGAGAGATTTGGTACGCGCTCATGCACGCTCTTGACGAAGCTTCGCAAGAAACTCGCGCATTTGAGCCTCTACCACCTCACCTGGAATGCCTTCTCCCCGATCAAGGGAGTCTAGTCGCTCTTGAAGTTCTTCTTGAAATGCAGCAAGTTCATGCGCCCGTCTTACCTTTTCTCCTTCAAGCAGGCGCAAGGCTTCCCCTACTACCTCATTAGCGGAGCCGTACCGGCCTGAAGTGATTTCCAGGTGAACGAATTGGTCCTGCTCCGGAGTGAGCGTAATGTCCATTAACTCTCCTTGGTTCCATGCTCAGAAGGAAAGGTCCATTTGTCAACTATCAAGATGCTTCCAAGCTCAGCAGCGCAGGCTATAGAAGCATGCCTCGTAAGTAACTAGAAGCTGTAGCGGAGGCCGGCTTCGACGCGGCGGCCATTGTCGGCGGCGTAGGGGATGCCGAAGAGCGGGGAGGCGAAGACGCCGCCGACGGCGGTGACGTTGGTGTGGTTGAGGAGGTTGGAGGAGCGTAGGTTGGCGGTCAGGGTCTGCTGGTGCTCGGCTTTGGGGTTGCGGGAAAGGGTCCAGGCGCGCTGGATGTTAGTGTCGAGGTAGAAGACCCAGGGCATGACGCCTTGGTTGCGGGGGAAGACACCGGTGCCGCCGGAGGCGACGAGTAGGCCGTAGCGGGTGGGGACCGCGCCGGGGGTGCCTGCGGCAGCGTATTGGGGGCGGTCATTGAAGTTGCCGTCGCCGTTGTTGTCGAAGCCGGTGACGATGTTGTAGTGGTTTTCGCCATTGGCATTGAAGTCGCCGCTGAGGGTGATCTTTTCAGGCAGGTTGAAGCTGGCGTTGCCGAAGAGCTGCCAGACGGGCTGGTTGGAGCGGTGGGCGAACTCGCCGGCGTCGGTGAAGGAGCTTTGGGGCGAGTAGAGCTCGTCATCGTTGTTGTCGTCGATGATGTTGACGCGGACGCCGCCGAAGAAGAGCTGGACGTGCTTGAGCTGGTGCTGCTCGATGGAGACGAACTCGGCGGTGACTCGGCCTTGCGCGCTATTTTGCACCTGGTAGAAGTTGAGGTTGGGCGTGCCAGTGACGCGGGGGCCGTACGGGTCGCCGTTGAGCGGCGAGTTTAGATTGAGCGAGCGCTGGGAGTTCCAGAAGCGGCCGGGGATGTATTCGGCGGAAAGATTCCAGCCGTGGGTAAGGCTGGTGGTGCCGCCGAAGTTGAAGGCGTGCCAGGTGCCGAGGGTCATGTGCGGGGAAAAGGCGCGGGCGCTGTGGATGATGTTGGCGACGGGGGTGCCGAGCGGGTTATTGAAGTTGGGGTTATAGACGGTGCTGATGATGCGGTGGACGCCGTCTTCGCGGAGGATTTGGGCGTAGTCGCCGACGCTGAAGTTGTCTGTGAAAAGGCCCTCGTGCGCGTGGAGGGTCCAGGTGCCTTTTTTTGTGGGCGACCAGAGAATGCCGAGGCGCGGGGTGGCGCCGTTGAGCACGAGCGGGGCGCTTTCGAGGAAGTAGCGGAAGCCGCCGGAGATAAGGAGGCCGTGCGGTAGCTTCCAGTCGTCCTGGAGATAGAGGGCGTTGCGGAATTGGGTGAAGTCGACGGCGGGGGTGCCGGTGACGTTGCTGAAAGCGGTGGGTGCGCCGCCGGCGAGGCCGAGCAAGGCGCGGCGATATTGTTCCAGGCCGGTGATGGTGATGGCCTGGCCGGCGATGGGCTGGTTGTTGGCGTCGAGCACGGGCGCGCCGGTGGCGCCGCCGAAGGTGTAGGCCCCGTTGAAATTGGTGGTGAGCTGCTGCCGTTCGATCTCGGCGCGGAACTGGGTGCCGAACTTGAGGGTGTGGCGCTTGGTGGTGAGGATGGCGTCGTCGTCGGCTTCGATGTCGAGCTCGTGAAGCTGCTGCGGGCCGAGCGTGGCGCCGCCGCCGGTGAAGGAGCCGGCAACCTGGAACTGCGGCGCGGTAGAGGTAGGGACGTCATTTTCGCCGTCCCAGCGAAAGCCGAGGTGGGCCTCGTGCATGAGGTGAGGCGAGACAGTGGTGACGTCGACGAAGCGGAGCAGATGCTCGTATTGGCCGCTGCCGTAGCCGGTTTCGGGGAGGTTGGTGCCGCCGACACCGACGTTTTGGAGGCTGTTGACGTTGGCGTCGTAGGTCGTGATGAAAGTGTTTTTGGCGCCGAGTTGGAGGTCGGCGCGCGCTTCGGCGACCCAAAGGCGCTGCGGCGTAGGGACGTTGGTGATGGTGCTGACGGCGTTGCCGTGTGGGTCGAGGGTGACGGCATTGACGACGCCGAAGTTGTCGATAGAGCGATGCTCGAGTGTAAGGGCGAAGTCGGCGCCCTGCTTGCGGAGGGGGCCATTGAGCTCGAAGCCGTAGCGCTGCTTGCCGAGCGAGGCCTTGCTGGTGGAGAAGGGGTCGCGGGCGTTCATCCAAGGGCTGCCGTTGGTGGCAAAGAGCGCGCCGTGGAAGGCTGATTGGCCGGGCTTGGTGTAGACCTCGACGCGGCCGCCGCCGAAGGGAGGTTCGCGGTACTCGGCGGAGTACAGGTCGGGGTTGACTTTGATGTAGGCGATGGAGCTCTTGGGCGGGAGCTTGGAGTTGCCCTGGAAGCCGTTGACGGCGATGGTGGT
>CAXTTZ010000340.1:0-3053 GCA_964247325.1 uncultured Acidobacteriaceae bacterium
CCCCCCCTTCCTCCCGCGCCCAATCCTGACTCGACTTCACGATCACCTCATCGCTCGAGCTCACCGCCCGCCCGCCCGACTGCCGCACAATCTCCAAAACGATCGCGTCCCCATACGGCTTTGGCACCCGGAGCCCCGACGCAAACGTCTCCGCGCCTTGGAAGAACTCGCTCACCGCCTTGCCTTGCTCGAACGCCCGCGCCACCGGCGCGCACCCTGCTGCCTGCAGCGCATACATTCGCGGCCGCTTGCCGCTCACCCATCCCAGCGCTTCCATCTCCTCAAAAGCCTTCCACATGCCAATCAACCCCACCCCACCGCCCGTCGGGTAAAAGATCGCATCCGGGTACCGCCACCCCAGCTGCTCCACCACCTCATATCCCATGGTCTTTTTGCCCTCCACCCGAAACGGCTCCTTCAAGGTCGAGACATCAAACCATACCTCCTCCGCCGGGGTCCCCGCCGCCCGTTGCCGCGCGATCGCCTCGCCCACCAGCCGCGCGCAATCCGAGATCAGCCCATCGACCATCTCCACCTCGGCGCCATACAGCACACTCTCTAAGTAATTTGCCAGCGGCGCATCCTGGGGCATGTATAAATGCGCCTGAATGCCCGCCGCCGCCGCATATGCTGCCAGCGCCCCTGCTGCGTTGCCCGCCGAAGGCGCCGCTAAATGCCGCAAACCGTAGTGCTTAGCCATCGAAACCGCTAGCCCCAACCCCCGCGCCTTAAACGTACCTGTCGGGTTCGTCCCTTCCTCCTTCATGAGCAGCCCCGGGTACCGCTTCGAGGGCACCATGGGCGTCCAGCCCTCGCCCAAGCTCACCGGCGTCACCTCCGGCAGCACCTCGCGGTAGCGCCACATGCCCAAACTCGCCACCGACTCCGCCGCCAGCTCCGCCGGCCGCTCCCGCCGTGCCGTTCGCCGCAGCTGGTCCATGTCGTACCGCACATACAAGGTCCCCGCATCCACCGGGCAAACCGTCTGCGGCGCCTCCGCACTCACCCGGTTCCCACAACGCGCACACTCTAGGAAAGCAATCTTCGGCATACTTCCATGCTACCGAATCGTGTGCCGATCTCGATTGCGTTACCGCCCCGGCACACGTAGCATCCTGGAAAGAGGCATTCATGGACCCATTGCGTACACCGAAGCTACCAAGCTTTGAAACCGAAGACGAACTTTACGCTCTCATTCAGGAAGGTCTCGACTCGGGCAACCCCATCCCGATGACTCCAGAGACATGGAGCAAGTTGCGCGCAGAGCTGCAACTGCTAGACCCCGCGAAGCACAAGCTCGCCTCCTGATGCAGCTCGCGTATAGCCCCCAAGCTTCCCTTGATCTTCACCAAATCTGTTTCTATCTGGAAGTGAACGCCGGCCCTCATACCCGCACACGGTTTCTCGATGCCTTTGAAGAGACTTGTACGCTTCTGCGCCGATTTCCTGACTTAGGCCGCAAACTCGATCCTCAGCGAGTTCACACCTCCGGACCTTTTGAGCTACGCCACATCGTCATGAACGGCTTTTCGGCGTATCTGCTTGTTTATACCGTTATGCCCGAAACCATCCTGCTTTCCCGCGTTTTGCACGGTGCACGCCACCCGCAAGGGCGCGGCGTGCAGCCCTCCTGAATGCCCAAACCCTGCCTCATCGCCATCGACATCGACGGTACCCTGCTCGGTCCCGACGGCCAGGTCAGCGAGCGTAACCGCGCCGCGCTGCACCGCGCCGAGCGCGCCGGCGTTGAAATCGTCATCGCCACCGGCCGCCGCCACGCCTATGCCATGCGCGTCCTTCGTTCGCTCGACCTCCCCGCGCACCGCATCGTTATCAGCTCCAACGGCACCGTCCTGCGCACGGTCGGTGCGGAGCTCGTCCACCGCACTCCCATGCCGCTCCGCACCGTGCGTTGGCTGGCCGAGCTCCTCGGCGACTTCCGCGACACCTTTGTCCTTACCTTCGACAATGTCGGCCCCGACGGCGAGGATCGCCGCGGCGCCCTGGTCTGCGAAAACCTTGACGCCCTGCACGCCAGCATCGGCGCTTGGATGCGCTCCAACGACCCCTTCCTCCGCCAGGTCGACCGTATCGAAGACGCCTTGGACTTCGACGTTCCTCTGCAAACCGATCCTCTCCAAGCCGCTGCCCTTCCAGCCGCCCCCATCCAAGCCATGCTCTGCGGCACGGTCGACCGCATGGCAGCCGCCGAGGCCCGCCTCGCCGCTCATCCTACCGTCGCCGGCGTCGGCCAACCCACCTTTCCCGGCTGTGCAATCGCCCTCCACCGCACCACCTACCCCGACCGCGACCTCGCCATCCTCGACATCCTGCCCGCCGGCTGCTCCAAAGCCTCCGCCCTCGCCCACCTCGCCGCCCTACGCGGCTGCACCCTTCACGATGTCCTCGCTATCGGCGACAACTGGAACGACCTCCCCATGCTCCGCGCCGCCGGCCAAGCCGTCCTCATGGGCAACGCCCCCGCCGACCTGCACACCCTAGCCCACCAACTCGGCTGGACCATCGGCCCCACCAACGGCCAAGACGGCGTAGCCCAAGCCATCGAAAACGCCCTTCTCGATACCCCAAGCTGACCAGCAACACTCCAAATCCCCTCCCATCAGGAACCACCTCTTGCTGTCATCCCGTAGCGCAGCGAAGGGATCTGCGGTTGCACTTGCAGTTGCCCCTTTTGTTTGTCATTCCCGAAGGGAATCTGCGTTTGCTTTTGCGCTTGCCGTTCTGGTTGTCATTCCCGAAGGGAACCTGCTTCTCGCCCCTGCCCCTATTACCCTCTCCATCCGCAACACCCCCCCTCCTACACCATTCGTGGACTGCTCACCTTCCCCCGTCTGCGATAGTCTTTCCCCAATGCCGTTCCGCCTCGCCCAGCGACGCCACCTCTCCACGCTCCTACTCTGGGCCAGCGCCGCCGCCTGCACGCTCCCTGCTCGCGCCTTCGAGCGCGTCACCCTCCGCAACGGCTTCAGCTACGACTGCGTTCGCCAAGAAGCCCTGGACTCCCAACACACCCGCCTTTACCTCCTCAGCCC
>CAXTTZ010000341.1:0-3036 GCA_964247325.1 uncultured Acidobacteriaceae bacterium
CTCGTAGTAACCCCAACGCACCCCACACCCGGCTACAATCAGCCGAGTATGCCCCTGCTCAAGATTCTGATCCTGGCCATCGTTCAGGGCCTCGCCGAACTTCTGCCCGTGTCCAGTTCCGCCCACGTGGTCGTCGCCGAAAAGCTCATGCATCTCGACCCGTCCGCCCCGGCCATGACCCTGCTGCTCGTCATGCTCCACACCGGCACCATGTTCGCCGTCATCGTCTACTTTTGGTCGCAGTGGAAGCGCTCCTACTTCAGCACCTCTGACGCCTTTAAGCGCTTTCTTATCCGCGCCGTCTGGGCCACCGTGCTCACCGCCGTCATCGGCTACCCGATCATCGCGATCATCCAAAAAACCGCCTTCCGCGGCGCCCCCAAAGCCGAAATTGAGCTCCTCTTCTCCCGCCTCGACTTGGTTGGCTTCGCCCTGCTCGCCGCCGGCCTGCTCATCCTCTATGCCGGTTTAAAGGAACGCGGCCAAGCACGCGATCTCGCCGCAGCGGAAAGCCAGTCCTCCACTCGTAGCTCCTACGAACGCTCCGCTTCCCGCTCCGGCGAAAACGTCACCTTCGGCCAAGCCGGCTGGATCGGCGCCGTCCAGGGCCTCGCGCTTCCGTTCCGCGGCTTTTCCCGCTCCGGCTCGACGATCTCCACCGGCTTGCTCGCTGGCGCTAACCGCGAGCGCGCCGAGCGCTTTTCCTTTGCGCTCGCCGTCATCCTGACCCCCGCCGTCATTGCCCGCGAAGCCTTGCGCCTTTTGAAGGCCTCTCACGCCGCCGCCCTCGCCGGCCTGCCCATCGACTTGCACGCCAGCATCGCTACATCGCTCATCGGCATGGCCCTCAGCTTCTTTGCCGGTCTCCTCGCGCTTCGGTGGCTAAGCTCCTGGCTCGAAAACGGCCGATGGTGGCTCTTCGGTGTCTACTGCATCCTCGCCAGCGCCGTCGTGCTTTACCTCCACCACGCCGGCTATTAGAGCTGGTTCTTTTCAGCATTGACCCTGTTGCTTGCCGGTAGCACTCTATACAGCAGGGGAGCGAGCGTTATGTCGGAGTTCACGAAAACCAGAGTCTTCATGAGTGGCCAAGCGCAGTACATGACCATTCCAGCTGAATTTTGCGTTCTTGGCGAAGAGGCTTATGTTCGGCGCGATACGCAAACCGGCGACCTCATCGTCTCGCAAACGCCGCAAAGTTGGGACGAAATCTACGCGGCTCTCGACCGTTGCGCGTTCCCGGAGGACTTTCTTCGAGACCGCGAGCAGGGCCAAGCTGCAGCCCGGGAAAAACTTTGATCAAGCTGTACATGCTTGACACCAACACGGTCAGCTACATCGTGAAAGGCACCTCGCCCGCTGCACGTAGCAAGCTGGCCAGCCTTGGACGCGACGAGATCGCTTCGGTCTCGGCCATCACAGAAGCGGAACTGCTGTATGGGCTAGCTAAAATCGGCGCGGGCGAGCAGCGGCGACAAGCAGTTTCCTGGCTTCTAAGCCGACTCCGTGTTGAGCCCTGGGATAGATCCGCTGCGGCCGTCTATGGGCCTCTACGCGCCAAACAAGAGGCCGCAGGCAAATCACTTAGTTCTCTCGATATGCAAATTGCAGCCCATGCAATCGCGAAGGGGGCGACCCTTGTCAGCAAGGATCGAATCTTTCGATTAGTGCCCGACCTTCCCGCATGCGAAGATTGGGCACCGGACCTATGAATGCCTAGCGTCCTCGCACTGCATGCTCCTTCCGCGTGTACCGCCAAGCCCACCAGAGCATCGGCAACTGCAGCGGCAAACGCGCATACAACATCCACGCGGGAACCGGCCGATAGCGCTCCGGGTGCTGCGCCATCCAGAGGTTGGCCGGGTACACGGCGATCAGCCAGGCCACTAATCCCCAAGCTGCTGCGCGCCGTGTCGCCGGCATCATCAGTCCCACGCCGCCCGCCGCCGCGGTTACCCCCGCAGCCACCACCAGCTCCCGCGGCTTTGGTAAATAATCAGGCACAATCGTCACTAGCAGCTTCAATCCAAGGAGATGCAGTGGCAGCACACTAATTGCCAAACACCCAAGAACAACTGGCCCTTTCTTCATTCCTCATACTCCTCAAAAAAAGAGAAGGCGGCCGCAGCCGCCTTCTCTTTCTCTTCGCAAATCTACTTTGACGCCAACGCATCCCGGTGATTGCGGATGTAGTCGTGCGAGCTTTCCACATGCGCTTGCTGCTCTGTTAGCAGTTGCCGTATCGGCAAGGGCAAGTCCTGCTCCAGCGCCTCTTTGTAGGTCTTCTTCGCCACGTCCTCGCCTTGCTCGGAGGTCGCCAGCAGCTCGTGGTCGCTACCTAGCCCGATGGTGGCCTTTAGGTCGCCCCAGCTGCGGTGCAGGGTCGCGGCAACGCTGCCGGATTCTTTAACGTCCGCCATGCCCGCGCGGTGCAGCTCGTTTTCCAGCTCCGCCCGGAAGTTCGCCCGCTTCAAACTTTCCGCCAGGAAATAGCGCTTCAGCGTCTCATCCTTTAGGTGCTCGCCGATATCCGCAAAGCCCTTTTGGCCGTCCACCAAAACCTTGATCACGTTCAAAAGAACGCGCTCTGTTTCTTTGTTCTTATCGGATCCATCCAACTCGTTCGCCATCGTCGTCTCCCCAACCTCAAAGCTGCCTTCAACGCATCCGTGCCCTGCGCTTACGAACCACCCAAGCGAGCGCACCACCATAGGGATGCCGTCCCCATGGCATCGTTTGCCCCAACGTTGTAACAACTTTCTTACAACTCCCGTGCGGCGCACATGCACCTCCGTGGTATCTGCGGCGGTTCACCATCCCGAGGGCCGCTGTGCGACACTGGGGTTGCTCTGCGATTGCCTGAAGTCCGGGCCCGCCGCGCCGCGCTTCCGCCGGCGCTCGCGGTTCTGCGAGCCGATCGCCATGAAGTCCCAGCGCCTCACCTATGCGCCCACGCGCAGCCCCCGCCTCAACGAGCTCCTCGGTCTCGCGGTCCTGGCCGCAGCCCTCCTGCTTCTGCTCGCGCTGCTCACCTAT
>CAXTTZ010000342.1:0-3034 GCA_964247325.1 uncultured Acidobacteriaceae bacterium
CGGCCTCGAGCCCGTGCCGGCGCATGCGGCGCACGCAATCTTCGAGCATCTTGAGTGCGACGGCGCGGCAACCCTCGGGCGAGCGCAAAGGGGGCGGTAGGATGTGCTGGCGGCTGATCGTCTGCCGCGGGCGTGCTTCCGGTGCGGGCAGGTCCTCGCCGCGCAGCTCCAGCCATAGCCGGTCGCCCAGCACGCTGCCCCACAGCGCGGCGAAGCGCTCCCGGCTGAGGTCCATGAGCTCGCGCACAGTATGGATGCCGGCAGCGTGGAGCCGCTTCTCCATGCGCCGGCCAATACCGCTGATGTCGGCCAGCTCGAGCCGGTACAGCACATGGGGAAGATCGTCGCGGGCGATTAGCATGAGACCGTCGGGCTTTTGCATGTCGGCGGCGATTTTGGCTAGCGCGCGATTGGGCGCTAGGCCAATGGAGCAGCGCAGCGTGGCGCCGGCATGCTTGCGAATCCCTTCCTTGATGCGTGCGGCAAGCGCCAAAGCGCGCGGGGCTTGCTGTTGCGTGCCAGATAAGCGGCAAATGAATTCATCGCAGGAGAGCACAGCCTCGACCGGAAGGACCTGACTGATGGCTGCCAGGACCCGGTGGTGCATCTCGACATAGATTTTGGGGCGGCCTTCTACAAGTTCGATCCTTGGGCAAAGTTCACGCGCTTTTTGAACGGAAACGCCTGTACGCAGCCCAAAGGCTCGCGCTTCGTAGCTGACCGCGATGCAGCAGGTGGTTTCTGCCTCGACCGGCACGATGGCGATGGGGCGACCGCGCAGTTCGGGACGCAGCTCCTGCTCGACAGAGGCGAAGTACGAGTTCAGATCGAGAAACAACCACTGCACGTGCGGGATGGGCATGGGTCTGACTCTAGCGAAGAGAAAGCGAAATGGCTAGAGTACTTCCGAGACTACCTTTGGTACCTCCGCCAGAGACAAGATGCGGCTTTGCAGGCCTTAAGGACGGCGAACTAGGCCATTGAAACCCGTGTGCCTGTGCCACAATGGGGTACATCTCATGGCCTCGCTCTCATCGGAAATCCTTGGAAAAGCCTCGCTGCAACAATATGAGCTGGGCCAAGCGTATGACGAGATGTTTGCCGCTGCGCAACGCTTGCATGCGCACTACAGCCCCTTGCTGGAGCACTTTGCGGCGCTGCCGCCGGTAGAGTTGCAGCGGCGCAAGCAGGCGGCCGATCTGGCGTTTTTGAACCAGGGCATCACCTTTACGGTGTATGGGCACGAAGCGAGCACGGAGCGCATTTTTCCGTATGACCTGCTGCCGCGCCTCGTTACCCCGAAGGAATGGGAGCGGGTAGAGCGCGGGCTGGTGCAGCGGATTACCGCGCTGAACCTGTTTCTGAAGGACATCTACAACGACGGGCGGATTTTGAAAGATGGCGTGGTGCCGCGCGAGCTGGTGTATTCGTGCCCGCAGTTTCGACGCCAAATGCAGGGGTTGGCCGTGCCGCGCAATGTGTATGTAGCAATTTGCGGGACGGACCTGATTCGATTGGAAAACGGCGATTTTGTAGTGCTTGAGGACAATCTGCGCGTGCCTTCGGGGGTGAGCTATATGCTGACCAACCGGCGGGTGATGAAGCGAATCTTTCCGCAGCTGTTTCGGCAGTACAACGTGCGACCGATTGAGCACTACACGCAGGTGCTGCTGGGGACGTTGCGGTCGCTGGCGCCGGAGGGCCGGCCGGAGCCGAACATCGTGCTGCTCTCGCCGGGGGTGTTTAATTCAGCGTACTTTGAGCACGCGTACCTGGCGCGGCAGATGGGCATCGAGTTGGTGGAAGGGCGCGATTTGGCGGTGCACGATAACACCTGCTATATGCGCACGACGAGCGGGCTACGGCGGGTGGATGTCATCTATCGGCGGGTGGATGATGATTTTATCGACCCGCTGGCGTTTCGGATGGATTCGATTTTGGGCGTGGCGGGGCTGTTGAATGCGTACCGGGCGGGCAATGTGACACTGGCAAACGCGTTTGGCACGGGCGTGGCGGATGATAAAGCGATCTATGCATTTGTTCCGGACATCATCAAGTACTACCTGGGCGAGGACCCTATCTTGCCGAATGTGAAGACGTTTCTTTGCTCGGTCGAGAAGGAGCGGGAGCATGTGCTGGCGAATTTGAACAAGCTAGTGGTGAAGGCGGTGGGCGAGTCGGGCGGGTATGGGATGCTGATTGGGCCGCAGTCGACTGCGGGTGCGCGGGCGCGGTTTGCGGTGAAGCGCCGGGCGCCTCCGCGCCGCTATATTGCACAGCCAACGATCAGCTTCAGCCGCGCGCCATGCCTGATCGGCAATGCGCTGGAGCCGCGGCATGTGGATTTGCGACCGTATGTGCTGTACGGGGACAAGGTGACGGTGGTGCCCGGCGGGCTGACGCGCGTGGCGCTCGAGCGCGGGTCGCTGGTGGTGAATAGTTCACAGGGAGGTGGGTCAAAGGATACGTGGGTGCTGAGTTAAGGTGCGAAAAGGGGAGTTTGTTGTAAAGCATGTTATGCCTTTGGCGAGCTATCGAATTTCTTGCTTGTTATTCCGTAGCGCAGCGTAGAATCTGCTGTTTGCTTGTGGCTTCAACGGCGCACCAGGAAAAAGAAGATCTCTCCGCTTCGTTACAAGATGAGGGTGGAAAGACGCGGCCGCGCAGAAGAAAGCTAGTTACGTGCAGATGTCCGTTTAGGCTGGCGAGCCCAGGTTGGCCGTGGCGCTGAGCAGAGCGCTGAGGGCGGCGAGGACGAGGAAAATGGCGGGCAGGCCGAAGCCTTGGCCGACGTAGCCGAGCAGCGGCGGGCCGGCGAGTAAACCGGCGTAGCCCATACCGACGGCGGTGGCCAGGCCGACACCCGCGGGAAGGCCGCGGACCTGCCCGGCGCTGCGATACAGCACGGGGGAGGCGTTGCTGAGGCCGAGGCCCATGAGGGCGAAGCCGGCGACCGCGCCGAGTTTGCCCGGGACAAGGAGTACGAGCAGCGCGCCGGACGCGCCGAGGAGGCCGCCAAGGCGCAGAGTCCAGC
>CAXTTZ010000343.1:0-3022 GCA_964247325.1 uncultured Acidobacteriaceae bacterium
GGCTATACGCGGGTGGATGTGGTCGAGATGCCGGGGCAGGTCACCGTGCGCGGCGGCATCGTGGACGTGTACGGACCGGAGATGGACCGGCCGGTGCGGGTCGACTTCTTTGGCGACGAGATTGAGTCCATTCGACGCTTCGATCCGGATACGCAGCGCTCCTCGAACCGTGTGGACGAGGTGCTCTTGTTGCCGTTGACTGAGACGCCGGCGACCGAGGCGCTGCTAGAGGCGATCAATGCGCGGCTGACGCGGTCGGCAGCGGGCGCCGCGCTCGAAGGCGGCGACCTGCCGCGCGAGCTGCAAACGCACGTCGCTGGGCGCGAGGCAAACGCGACGATCTTCCCGGGATGGGAGTTTTACGCGCCCGTAGCGGGCGCGCGCTCGTCACTGCTGGAGCTGCTGGGGCCGCAAACGCGGGTGTTTGTGGAAGAGCCGGCCATGGTGTCCAATCAGGGCGAGCGCTGGTGGAACAAGGTCGAGCAGAGGCACGAGCGCTCCGGCATCGGCACGCTGGTGCGCGCGGAGGATTTGTACCTTTCGCCATGGGAGCTGGATGATCGCGTGCGCCGCACCCCGGGGTGCGAGCTCGACCAGTTGGGCGCGGTGGATGTACTCGAAAGCGACCGCTCTGAAGGCTCTGAGATTGAGTTTGCGACGCGTCCGACGCTGCGCTTTCACGGCTCGATTCCGGCGATGATCGACGAATTGCGTAAGCTGATAGCGGCCGAGGCTCGGGTGCTGATCGCAGCGCCGAATCAGGGCGAGGTGGAGCGGCTCGCCGGGCTGCTGCAGGAGTATGGCGTGCCGTACCGGCTCGGCTGGCGCGCGGACGCCCCCGCCGGAACATCGGCAACGGTGTACTCGGAGTCGAGCTATCTGGCCGGCGATCTACGCACGCCGGTGATCGTGCGTGCGGCGCTGGCCAATGGGGTGCAGGTGCTTGATCTTGAGCCGCGAACGGCGCGCCAATTTGTGCTGTTCGGGGCCAACGATCTGAACGACGAGGCCGACGTGATGGCCCGGCCGGTGCAGCGCAAGTCGAAGACTTCCGCGTTTATCTCAGATTTTCGCGACCTGGCCGTGGGCGATTATGTGGTGCACGTCGAGCATGGCATTGCGCGCTACGAGGGGTTGCGCGTGCTGGATCAGCCGGACGGCGCTGAGGAAGCACGTCTTGAGTTGATGATCCTCAACTTTGCTGACGATGCGAAATTGTATGTGCCTTTGACGCGATTGGATCTGATTCAAAAATACCGCTCCGCCGAGGGCGGGCCGGCGCCGCAACTCAATCGGCTCGGCAACCCGGCGTGGCAAAAGACCAAAGCTCGCGTGAAAAAGGCCATGCAGGACATGGCGGAAGAGCTGTTAAAGCTTTACGCGCAGCGCAAAGCGGCCGTGGGGACGGCGTTTTCGCCCGACACGGCCATGATGCGCGAGTTCGAGGACGCCTTCGATTACAACGAGACCGACGACCAGCTGAACGCGATCGCCGACATCAAGGCCGACATGGAAAGCCTGCAGCCGATGGATCGCCTGCTCTGCGGCGATGTGGGCTACGGCAAGACTGAGGTCGCTATGCGCGCGGCATTTAAGGCAGTTCAGGACTCCAAACAGGTCGCCGTGCTGACGCCGACGACGGTGCTTTGTTTTCAGCACTTTGAAAGCTTTAAAAAGCGCTTCGCGAACTTCCCGGTAACCGTTGAGATGATTTCGCGCTTCCGCACGCCGAAGGAGAAAAAAGAGGTGCTGGAAAAGGCCGCCGACGGGAAGGTCGACATACTGATCGGCACGCACGCCATCTTGGCCGAGAACGTACACTTCCAGGATCTCGGGTTGCTGGTCGTGGACGAAGAACAGCGTTTCGGCGTGCGCCACAAGGAGCGGCTGAAGAAGATGCGTGCTTCGGTCGACGTGCTCAGCATGAGCGCCACGCCGATCCCGCGCACGCTGCACATGTCCATGATTGGGCTGCGCGATATGAGCGTGATTGAGACGCCGCCGAAGGACCGCATGGCGATCCAAACCGTGGTGGCGAAGTTCGACGAAAAGCTGGTGCGCACCGCCATCGAGGTGGAGCTGGAGCGCGGCGGGCAGACGTATTTTGTGTCCAACCGCGTGGAAACGATCTACGAGATGTCCGAGCGCATCCGTGAACTGGTGCCGCAGGCGCGCGTGGCCGTGGGCCATGGGCAAATGGCCGAAGCGGAGCTGGAGCGGGTGATGCTTGGATTTATGAACGGCGAGTTCGATGTGCTGTGTGCCACGTCGATTGTTGAAAACGGGCTGGACGTTTCGCGGGCGAACACGATCATCATCAACCGCGCGGACCGCCATGGTCTGAGCGAGCTATACCAGCTGCGTGGCCGGGTGGGCCGATCGAACCGCCGTGCGTACGCCTATCTCCTCATCCCGCCCGAGCAGCAGCTGACCGAGGTGGCGCGGCGGCGGCTGGCGGCGTTGAAGGAGTTCTCCGACCTGGGCGCGGGCTTCAAAATTGCGGCGCTGGACTTGGAGTTGCGCGGGGCCGGCAACATGCTCGGCGGCGAGCAGTCCGGCCACATCGAGGCGATCGGTTTCGAGATGTATACGCAGATGCTCGAAGAGGCCGTAAGCCGGATGAAGGGTGAAGGCCGCGAAGAGCGGCCGGCGGTCGCGGTGAATCTAGGCGTCTCCCTCCGGATCGACGATAGCTATATTCCCGAGGAAAACCAGCGGTTGCGGATGTACAAGCGCATCGCCGGCGCGGCGTCCGAGGCCGTGCTGACCGACGTGCGGGCGGAGCTCGAAGACCGCTACGGCAAGCCACCCGAAAGCGTGCTGCACCTGTTGGCGGTGGGGGAGATCCGGCTGCTGTGCGAGCGGTTGGGCATTGCGAACCTGGAACGAAAGCGTGTAGCGGTGGACGAGCCGAAGAAGGCGGCCGCCACTGGCGCCAAGCCCACGGCCCTGGTCCGATCGCAAGTGCTGCCGCGCCCCGGCGCGCCGGCCTGGGGTGGACCGTCGCGTTTTGGCACACAAC
>CAXTTZ010000344.1:0-3021 GCA_964247325.1 uncultured Acidobacteriaceae bacterium
GTCAGGGGCCGGGGTGGGGATGGGTGGATTTTTAGTGCATCTGGTGTTGCCGGCGGTGACATTGGGGCTGGGTGTAGCGGCGATTTTGACGCGGATGGTGCGAGGGGCGATGTTGGAGGAGCTAGGGCAAGATTACGTTCGTACCGCGCGCGCCAAGGGATTGCCGGAGCGGCGGATCGTGTACCGGCATGCGCTGCGCAACGCGCTGATGCCTGTGCTGACGGTGGTGGGATTGCAGTTTGGGTCGCTGCTGGCGGGGGCAATCGTGACGGAGACGATCTTTGGTTGGCCGGGTTTGGGGCGGCTGACGTTGAGCGCGGTCATGAACCGGGACTACGCTTTGGCGCAGGGCTGTATTTTATCGATCGGAGTTACTTATGTAATGGTGAATTTCCTAACCGATTCGATGTACGCTGTAGCCGATCCCAGGCTGCGCCGGTGAACGGCTGAGGCAGCTCCCGGATCACAGGCTGCGTTGTGGAGATTTGAGACTGTGTGCTGGGGTGAGGCGGATGAGGTTGCGGTGGTTTGTGCTGTGGATGGGTTTCGTGTCGGCGTGGAGCGCGGCGCGGGGGCAGAAGGCTGTGCCGGAGGCGCCGCCGGCGGAGGCGCGGGAGCAGAGCTTTCGGGATAGCCACTTTGGGGTGCAGTTCCGGGTGCCCGAGGGATGGGCGCTGGCGCGTAAGGATCGGCAGGTGAGTACGTTTCACCTGGATGCGCGCACGGCGCCACAGCGGGCGCAGATGCGCAGCGTGGCGGCCATTGAGTTTAATCCGTACCCGTACTCGACCTTTAGCGGAGCGCTGTTCTACTACAGCGTGGAGCCGCACACGACCGATGCGGAGTGCGCGCGGCAGGCGAGCGGGCCGGCGACGCGGCGGCGGGAGATGCGTGACGAGCAGGATGTGCAGGATATCGGCGGGATGAGCTTTGTGCATGGGCACGATGAGCATGGGGAGATCTGTGTGGAAGCGCGGGATGAGGTGTACACGGCGTTCCGCAAAGGGGCGTGCTACCGGTTTGACCTCGCGCTAAATACATTTTGTGCGGTCTCGAGCGGGGCGGCGGAGCTGACGGAGGTGCAATTGGAGCAGATCGATGCGCGGATGGCGGAGATCTTGTCGACGGTGAAGCTGGATTGGGCCAAGGGTGGGCCGCATCCGGTGCCAGCGCCAAAGCTGCCCGGCGCGGGGTCGCCGGCTACGCCACGGGTGCCGTTGGCGACGGGGGTGTTGGAGGGAGGGGATTAGGGTTGTTGCAGAGGCAGAAGCAGGTTTCCTTCGGGAATGACAAGAAAGGAAGGGCAAAAAGCAGAAGCAGGTTCCTTTCGGGAATGACAAGGAAGGAAGGCGTGCTTGGGCTTGGTAATCCTAAGCCCTTCCGTGGTGGGACTGTGCGGAGAGGTGAGAGCACGCGATTTGTGAGTTGGTTAGAGAAGGGGGATGATTTGGGGGTGGAGGGTGCCGTTTTCTAAGTCCAGGTAGGCGAGGGTGACGGGGAGGGAGAAGCGGCGTGGGCCTGCACTGCCGGGGTTGAGGTAGAGGATGCCGTCCTTGTAGTCGATACGGGGGCGGTGGCTGTGGCCGAATAAGACGGCCTGGACGCCGGCTGCGCGAGGATCGAGGTCGAGATCGGCGAGAGCGTGGACGAGGTAGAGGAAGACGCCGCCGAGTTCGACCATTTCGGTGGCGGGCAGTTGGGCGCAGGGGCCTTTGCGGTCGATGTTGCCGCGGATGGCGGTGAGAGGAGCTAGGGTCTGAAGCTGATCGAGGATGCCGGAGTCGCCGACATCGCCGATGTGAAGGATGTGGTCCATGCCTTGGAGGGCGGCGACGGCCTCGGGGCGGAGGAGCCCGTGAGTATCGGAAAGGATGCCGAGGCGCATCAGGCTTCGCTCCTGCTGGACTGAAGGCTTGGATTCGGCGAAAGGCTTTGGATCGGCTGAAGGCTCCCGGCGGGGGGCGTGATTGGGGCGGTGCGGGCTTGGCGTTTGGGGTCCAGGGCTTCGCGGAGGCCGTCGCCGATGAGATTGAAGCTGAGTACGCACAGGGCGACGGCGAGGGCGGGGAAGAAGACTAGGTAGGGCGCTTCGAAGAGGTGCGAGCGGGCCTCGTTGAGCATGGCGCCCCAGGTGGCGGCGGGTGGCTGGACACCGAGGCCGAGGAAGCTGAGGGTGGCTTCGGCGAGCACGGCAGTGGCCATGCCGACGGCGGCTTGGACGAGCAGCGGTTGCAGGACGTGGGGCAGGATGGAGCGCAGCAGGAGGCGCGTGTCGCTGGCGCCGAGCGAGCGAGCGGCCTGGACGAACTCGCGCTCGCGGAGGGTGAGCACCTGCGCTCGGACCAGGCGCGCGTAGCCGACCCAGGCGGGCAGGGCGAGTGCAAGGACGAGGTCGGCGAAGGTGGGGCCGAGAAAGGCGACGACCGCGACGGCGAGCAAGATGCCGGGCAGGGCGAGAAAGGCGTTGCCGAGGTAAACAGTGACGAGGGTGTCGAGCCAGCCGCCGTAGAAGCCAGCGAGGCCGCCGAGGACTAGGCCGAGCAGGAGCGAAAGCGCGACGACCGCGACGGCGATGCCGAGCGAGATGCGTGTGCCGAAGAGCACGCGCGAAAGCACATCGCGGCCCAGGGCATCGGTGCCAAAGGGATGGTGGAGCGAGGCGCCTGCAAGGCGTGAGCCGAGATCGAGCTGGGCGGGGTCGAAGGGGGCGAGGATGGGCGCCAAGAGCGCGGCAAAGGTGAAAAGGCCAACCAGGGCGCAGCCCGACACGATAAGGGGGTGCGTGCGCAGAGTGTTGGCGAAAGCGGGAAAGGGTGAGCGGGGCGATACGGGCATGGAGGAGAGGAAGGGGAATAGTTGGCTTACAGCGCGGACAGTCTACATGGTTTTTGAGCAGGTTTGCATGGTTCTTTTGTGGTAGATGGGAGGCTTGACAGCGCTTGCTCCAACACAGAGACTTTGACAAGTTTGTAACCATGCAGGGCTGGAAAGACGCGCGTTTTGGGAGCGGAGGTGGGCTTG
>CAXTTZ010000345.1:0-2996 GCA_964247325.1 uncultured Acidobacteriaceae bacterium
GTTTTGAGATTGTGCTGTGAAGGGGCGAATATAAATAAGGTTCAGGTTTCGTTCCGGTTAAGAAGGTAGAGGATTGCCGGGCGGAGAAGCAGATTTCCTTCGGGAATGACAACCAGAAGGGCAAGGCAACAGCAAGAGCAGATCCCCTTCGCTTGCACCCCATTGCGCAAGTAACGCGCGCTGGAACCCGCCTGCGCTACGGGATGACGACAAGAAGAGTGTAGTTGGTGGTGGGGTTAGTGGGCGGCGGTGGAGTAGTCGCCGGCGGGAACGTCTTTAAGCCAGAAGCGTTCGGCAACGGGGCGGACGAGGAGGTTGGCGACGAAGCCGATGCAGAGCAGGGCGGCCATGATGTGAAGGACGGTGCTGTAGCCGTCGAGGCGGTTGAGGCCGGCGGCTTTGTAGTGGTCGAGAACGCCGTTGACGATGAGCGGGCCGATGATGCCGGCGGTGGACCAGGCGGTGAGCAGGCGGCCGTGTATGGCGGAAACGTTGTAGCCACCGAACAGATCTTTAAGGTAGGCGGGGATGGTGGCAAAGCCGCCGCCGTACATAGAGATGGCGACGCAGGCGATGGCGACAAAGAGCGGGATGCTGTTGAGGTGGTTGAGGCCGGTGAAGGGCATGCAAAAGAAGAGGACGGGGCCGAGGATGAAGAAGCAGAAGTAGGTGACTTTGCGGCCGAGGCTGTCGGAGGTGGAGGCCCAGAAGAAGCGGCCGGCCATGTTAAACAGGCTAAGGAGGCCGACGAAGCCGGCGGCGGCGGCGGGGCCGATACGGCCGTGGAAGAAGTCCTGGATCATAGGTGAGGCCTGCTCGAGAATGCCGATGCCGGCGGTGACGTTGGTCACGAGGACGATCCAGAGAAGCCAAAATTGGGGGGTACGCCAGGCTTGGCTGACAGCGACCTGGTGGGTGGAGATAAGGGCGTTTTGGGTCGTGCGGGGGACGAAGCCGGCGGGCTTCCAGTCGGGGCGCGGGACGCGGATGGTGAAGGCGCCGTAGAGCATGAAGAGGAAGTAGAGCGCACCCATGGTGATCCAGGTGAGCGGGATGGGATTGGCATGGCCGTGGGCGCGGAAAAAGGCCATGAGGTTGGTGCCGAGAGGGGCGCCGATGAGCGCGCCGCCGCCGAAACCCATAATGGCGAGTCCAGTGGCAAGGCCGGGGCGGTCGGGGAACCACTTGATGAGGGTAGAAACGGGCGAGATGTAACCGAGGCCTAGGCCGATACCGCCGACAACGCCATAGCCGAGGTAGATCAGCGCGAGGGAGTGATTGGCAGCGCCGAACGAGGCGATCTCGAAGCCGAGGCCGAAGCAGAGTGCGGCGTAGACGGTGGCGCGGCGGGGACCGGCTTTTTCGAGCCAAGCGCCGAAGAGCGCGGCGGACAAGCCGAGGACGGCGATGGCGATGGAGAAGATGGCGCCGATTTCTTTGAGGGACCAGGCGGCGCTGTCGGCAGCGTGGAGGGCTAGCAGGGGATTTTTGAAGACGGAAAAGCTGTACACCTGGCCGATGGAAAGGTGGATAGCCAGCGCGGCCGGCGGGACGAGCCAGCGGCTAAAGCCAGGGTGGGCTACGGAGCGGTCGCGATCAAGAAAGGAAGGCATGCCGCTTTACTGTGCATGAGGGGGTAGAGAATGCGCAAGCGGGTTTAGGGGGAGCGAGGGGAATTTACTGGGATTTATTTTTCTAAGGTGTTGACGCGCTCTTCGAGAAGACTTACACGTTCGGTCAGTCCGGAGGCGACGGCCTCAAACACTTTGGTGCGGGCGGTCATGGGTACAGCCCATTTACGAAACTCTGTGAGAAGAGTGGTTTCGATGGAGCGCATTTGTTCGAGCATGCGTTCTTCGAGGTGGGACATGTCTTGTTTGAGTTCGATGCGCAGGTCGGTAATGTCTTGCTTGAGTTCGATACGGAGGTCGGTGATGTCTTGCTTGAGTTCGATACGGAGGTCGGTGATGTCTTGCTTGCTGGCGGGATCCATGGAGGAAGTATAGTCCTGGGATTCATTGTGGATTGAATCTTTCGTTATTGTGACGCCGAGCGGATTCCTTTTTCGAGATCATGAGGGTGCTGCGGGCAGAGAAGCAGATTCCCTTCGGGAATGGCAAGCAAGAAAGCGAAGGCAAAAATCAAGGCAAAGACAAAAGCAAAGGCAACGGCAAAAACGAAAGCAAGGGCAACAAGCAGATCCCTTTGCTTCGCTACGGGATGACAAATGTAAGGAAAGACGCGGATGTCCTTCGAGAAGGACAAACTGAAAGAGGAACTGAAAGTAGGAAGTTACAAAGAGGGAGCTACCCTCGATAAAAATAAGCAGAAAGGTAAGGCAAGATAAACGGTCAGCCGAAAAGCGAGAGCAAATGGTATCTAGTAAGAGAAAGTGCGGTGCAAGCGCGAGCTGATTTAAGTGGCAGCAGGGGCTTGGGCGGTGGACTCGCGGGGGACAAGTTCGGGTTCGAGGAGGAGGGTGGGGTCGGTGGGTTCGTTGCGGAGTTTCTTAAGGAGCAGCGTGGCGGCAGCAGCGCCCATGTGGGTGAGGGGTTGGCGGATGGTGGTGAGGCTGGGCACGTAGAAGGAGGCGGCTTGGATGTCGTCGAAGCCGATGACGGAGACATCGTCGGGGACGCGGAGACCGCCGTCGTGCAGGGCGCGGATGCAGCCGATGGCCGAGATGTCGTTGAAGCAGACAACGGCGGTAAAGTCGCGGCGCTGTGTGAGGAGGCGCTGGACGCCGGGGTAGCCGAGTTCGGGGGTATTGATGTGCTGATCGAGGCGGATGATGTGGGTTTCGGGGACGTCGAGGCCGAGTTTGCGGGCGACGCGCACGAGGGCGCGCCAGCGAGTGGCGGAGTCGGAGCTGAAGGAGGGGCCGCGCATGAAGGCGAGGCGTCGATGGCCTTGCTCGACCAGGTGGCCGAGGGCGAGTTGGGCGGCGCGCTCGTGGTCGAGCAGGATATTAGGCACGCCTTCGAGCGGGGGGTGGG
>CAXTTZ010000346.1:0-2742 GCA_964247325.1 uncultured Acidobacteriaceae bacterium
GAGATGAGTTTTTGGAGAGCCTCTTGGCCGGCGGTGGCGAAAGCTTCGACGATGCGGCCGTTTTGAAAGGTACAGCGGATGTTTTCGATCAGGGTGCCCTGGTGAGAGAGCGGTTTGGAGGCGCGGACGACGCCGTTGACCCGGTCTTTATGCGGTGTGGTGAAGCATTCTTCGGTGGGGATGTTGGGCTGACAGAAAACGCCGTTGCCGGCGGTGGTGCCGCCGCCGGCCCAAAGATGCTGGTCAGCGAGGCCGACGGTGAGGTTGGTTTCGCCGTTGTCGGTGAAGAAGCGAAGCGCGTGAAAGCGCTTTTCGTTCAGCAGATCGACGCGGGTTTGGAGGTCGCGGCCATGGGCTTGCCAGGCGGCGACGGGGTCGTCAGCGGTGATGCGGGAGGTGGTGAAGATGGCGTCCCAGAGCTTAGCTAGAGCGAGTTCGGGCGGATCGTGCGGGAAGACGAGCGCGGCCCAGGCAGGGGTGGCGCTGGCGACGATGGTCCAGTTGATCTCGTGGCGGGTGATGAGCTCCATAGCGGGTTTGCTGGCGCGGGAGGCAGCGACGTTGGCGCGGCAGACCTTGCCGGGATCCTGGCCGGCGAGCAGGGCGGGGTCGGCGCCGGTGATGGCCATGCGGGCAGCGCCGGAGCGGAACGCCGTGGCAATGCCGTCCTGGAGCCACTGGGGCGCGTAGTCGAAGGAGGCGTCAGGGCCGTAGCGGAAGCGGGCGAGCACAAGCGCGTCGTCGGAGAGCATGGCGGTGACGAGCTTGGCGCCGGCACGGTACGCGTGCTCGGTGACGCGGCGAACGAGCGGAAGGGCTTCGGTGGGGGCCGAGAGGACGAGTTCTTGGCCGGGCTGGAGGCCCAAACCCACATTGACGGCTACTTCAGCGAGGCGGTCGAGCTTTTGATCAAAGGCTAGGGCAGCAAAAGGGGTCACGGGGGATTGGACGTCGAACATTTTGCCTAGTGTACTTCGCTGTTTTCGATTGCGTGCGTTTTGTTGGGCAGCGGTTACCCGATCATGACCTTTTCGAAGATGTCCTGAAAATCATAGGTGCCTGCCGGGTTGTGAGAGAGCCATTCGGCGGCGCGCACGGCGCCCTCGGCGTAGGCGCGGCGCGAGCCCGACTCGTGGGTGAGCAGGATCTTATCGCCAGGGCCGGAGGCTTCGAGGGTGTGTACGCCGACGGCCTCGCCTTGGCGGATGGATTCGATAGGGACTTGTGGACTGTTGGCGGCTTGTTCAACGGTGCGTTGCAATGTGAGGGCGGTGCCGCTGGGGGCGTCGAGCTTGGTGGTGTGATGGGTTTCGATGATGCGGAAGTGGTAGCCGACACGTTGAAGTTCGGTGGCCATGTTGGCGGCGAGGCGCATCATGAGCTGAACGCCGACCGAGAAGTTGCTGCCGAAGAGGAGGGAAGCGCCGCGGCGCTCGGCGAGGGCGCGCATGTCGGGAAGTTTGGCGTACCAACCGGTGGTGCCGATGACCATCTTGGCGCCGCAGGAGAGGCAGGCGCGCATGTTGCTGAGAACGGCTTCAGGGGTGGTGAAGTCGATGACGGCATCGAAACCGGCGACAAAGGGCGGGGTGAGCGCCATGGCATTTTGATTCTCGGTGGCGTCCAGCACGTGGACGCTGTGGCCGTGTTCAGCGGCGACGGAGGCGACGAGTTTGCCTGTTTTGCCGACACCGAGGACGAGCATGCGCATGGAAGATCCTTTGGGTTGTTCGTTCGTAGTTGTTCGTTTTTAGTTGTTAGAAATCGGGTGGCGAGTTGGGTTGTGAGGAATCGTTTTGGCTGTTCATCGTTCGTGGTGCCGTGTCTTGATTGTATTTCTTAAGAACTAGCAACTGAGCACTACGCACTGACAACTGCACCTTGGGTGTCGAAGATGGTGGGGTCGGGGTGCTGGAAGAACTGCTGGTGGAGCGAGCGGACGGCGTCAGGGACTTCTTCTTCGTTGATCATGAAGCTCATGTTGATCTCGCTGGCGCCTTGGGAGATCATGCGCATGTTGATGTGCGACACAGCGCTGAAGACTTGAGCGGCGATGCCGGACTGGCCGCGAACGTCTTCGCCGACAAGGCAGACAAGGGCTTTGTTGCCTTCGAGTTTGACGTCGGCTAGCTTGGAAAGCTCGGCGGAGATGGCGGGGAGGGCTTCGCGGCTGTCGACGGTGACGGAGATGGAGACCTCGGAGGTGGAGACCATGTCGATGGCGCACCGGTGGCGGTCGAAAACGTCGAAGACGAGCTTGAGGAAGCCGTGGGCGAGCAACATGCGGCTGGCGACGATGTCAATGATGGTGAGGCCGCGCTTGACGGCGATGGATTTGAAGGGGCTGTGGCAGGCCGGAGCGAGCGCGGTGATGACGGTGCCTTCGTTGCCGGGGTTGCGGCTGTTCAGGACGCGCACGGGGATGTTTTTTTGGATGGCGGGCAGGATGGTGGCGGGGTGGAGAACCTTGGCGCCGAAGTAGGCGAGCTCGGCGGCCTCTTCGAAGCTGATCGAGCGGACGCGGAGGGCGTCGGGGCAGAGGCGCGGGTCGGTGGTCATGATGCCGTCGACGTCGGTCCAGATTTCAATGGCGCCGGCGTGGAGGGCGCCGCCGACCAGGGCGCCGGTGAAGTCGGAGCCGCCGCGGCCGAGGGTGGTCGTGACGCCGTTGCAGGAGCCGATAAAGCCGCCGAGGATGGGAAGTTGGCCGGCGTCGAGCAGCGGAAGGACGAGGGTATGGAG
>CAXTTZ010000346.1:2752-2987 GCA_964247325.1 uncultured Acidobacteriaceae bacterium
GCTCGATGGCGGGCTGGTCGGGGGTGGCTTTGCCGAAGTGGTTGTCGGTGAGGATGAGGTCGCGGGCGTCGAGGTGGACGGCGGGGAGCCCCTGCTCGGCGAAGGCGGCCGCGACCATGATGCTGGACAGGCGCTCGCCGTAGCTGACGATAAGGTCGGAGGTGCGAGGGGTGATTTCGCCGAGGATGGCGATACCGCGGATGAGCTCGTTGAGCGAGTCGAAGGCGTGGTGGAT
>CAXTTZ010000347.1:0-2964 GCA_964247325.1 uncultured Acidobacteriaceae bacterium
GCAGCGGGGTCATGCCGCTGGGAAGCGCGAGCAGGGCGGCGGGGTGGGGTGGGGTGAAGTTTGGGAGGATCGCGTAGAGGACCTCGCTGCCGTCGACGCTTTGGATGTTGACCGCGGCGGTGTACGCGGCGGTGTTGCCGCCGGGGGCGGCGACGGTGATCTGGTAGTGGGCGCTGGCGCCGGAGACGACCTGGCCAGCGGTGGGGCGGCCTTTGAGAACGCTGTAGTTGGGAACGGGCAGGGGTGATCCTTGGGACGGGCAATCGGAGCGGGAGCGATGGCAGCTGGCCCGCTTGGTAACTAGAGTAACCGCTTCGAGAGAAAGTGGAAGGAGGCGGGACCGTACACTAGGCCGTGACTGGAGAAAGAGCGCATGGGAGCCGAGCGCAGGTTGCAGGAGCAGTTGGACGAGATTACGGCGAACACGCGGGCGCTGGTGCCCGTGGAGCGGATGCGGCCGATGGAGGCTCTGATTGCGGGGCTGCGCGAAGCGGGGATGGCGGAGCGGGCGCTGCAGGCGGGAGCGGCGGCCCCGAGCTTTGCGCTGACAGGGGCGACGGGTAAGCGGGTACGGTCGTCGGATCTGCTGGCGCTGGGGCCGGTGGTGGTGAAGTTCTTTCGGGGGCGCTGGTGCCCGTACGACATGACGGAGCTGGAAGCCTGGCAGCGGCTGGGGCCGGAGCTGCGGGCGCGCGGGGCGCTCTTCGTGGCGATCAGCCCGCAACTGCCACGGCAGAACGCGTTTACCGCGAGCCACCATAATCGGCCGGACGGTTTTGGGTTTCCCATTTTGGGAGACCCAGGATGTTCAGTAGCAGAGCGGTTTGGGCTGGCATACACGGTGCCCGAGGCGACGCGGCCGTACTTTCGATCCATTTTGGTGAACATTCCGCTACTGCATGGGGATGATCTGTGGCGGTTGCCGGTGCCGGGGGTGTTTGTAGTGCGGGCGGAGCGGGAGGCAGATGGGGCGCCGCGCTTGGGGACCGAGGGCGAGGTGGTGGGGACGGTGGCGTTTGCGGGAGTGGAGGTCGATCCTAGGGTGCGGGTGGAGCCGGAGAGGGTGTTGCAAGCGTTGCGGAGGATTCAGCGGGGCGGCTAGAGTGTGGGAATTTCCAGCTGCGCAGGGCATGGAGGCCGCCCTAGCCGTAGCTCTTGGCGCGGTTTTCCGCGATGGTCTGCTTGTTTCGCGCTGCCCAAAGATGAAGAGGAACAAGCGCCGCGCGTAGCGTTTGGCCGAGTTCGGTCGGCGCATACTCCACACGTGGAGGTACGCTCGGGAACAGGGTCCGTGTGACGATGCCGTCGGCTTCGAGCCGCTTCAGGGTGAGGGTGAGCATCCGCTGCGAGATGCCGCTGACACGCCGTTGAATCTCGTTGTAACGCAGCGGCCCATGGGAAAGTGCGCCGACGACCATGATGGTCCATTTGTCGCCAACGCTCGCCAGCACGTCCGCAAGGCCCTTGCAATCGGCTCGGCTCAGAGATTCTTCGGGAACAGAAATGTTCGTTTCGCTCAAAAAAGTGCCTTCTTGTGGAGAAAGTCTACACGCTCCATACTAGCGCTGCGAACAGATTGTTCGTGCCACCCGAGAGGGGTGGGAGAAAGGAAGATGTATGCCGAAACTGCTCGTTGTTGAAGCAAGCCCGCGAGGGGAATACTCCATTTCGCGGAACCTGGCCGCAAGATTTATTGCGGAGTGGAAGACCGCGCACGCTGACGGCGAGGTGGTCGAACGCGACCTTGCCAAGATGGATCTGCCGTACATGAATCTGCCCTGGGTGGGTGCGAGCCGGACCCCCGAGAACATGCATACGCCCGAGATGAAAGAAGTGTTGTCGATCTCAAACGAACTCGTGGACGAGCTATTGGCAGCCGACCACATCGCGATCAGTACGCCGGTTTATAACTACAACATACCGGCGAACCTGAAGTCGTATGTGGACCACATTGTGCGAAGAGGCCGCACGCTGGGCATGGCCGGTGAAGGGCTGGTGCATGGCAAAACATGTACGGTATTGATGGCCTCGGGTGGCGTGTATACCGAAGGCTCACCGATTCGCGACCGGGATCTTGCGACGATGTATCTGCGCTTGATTCTTAAGGTGATCGGGATTGAGGAGGTCACGTTCGTTGCGGCGGGCGGAAGCAAGGTGGTCGATCTTGGCGAGACACCCCGCGAGGTGTTTTTGGCTGGGTTCGAGCCTGCGATTCGCGCTGCTGCGAGAGCGTAGAATGTGAGATCTAGCGTATGCCGGAAAAAGGCTTTCAGAGCTATAGCCCTCACGGCTCCGAACATACAGTTTGCCGCCGCCTGGAAGCATGGCATCGATCGCATTTCCGACCAGGTTGTTCAGCACCTGACGAATTTCTTCATCGAAGCACTCGATGGCATGACTCGCCCGCTTGCGTTCTAGAAGGGGCAAACCAAGGGCCCAGAGGTGTTTGCTCTGCAGCATGGGAAGGTACGCATCGTTGTAGAGCAGAAGCATCTTCTGCCCCCACTGGATTGCTGTTGGGACCTTGGAGGCGAGCATCCTATGGACCGCAACTAGACCGCAACGATCAGCTCGGTCGGCCAGGTTGCGATCGGGCCGAAGGAAGTCATTTCTTAGGTATGCCGGCAGATGGCCTCTTTCATCTCGCCCTCACCATAGATACGGTTCTGGCAAGAAAGGGCAAGAACACCCGATACTGGCATTGGGCTCTCCGCATGTTGCATGATGCGAAAATTCTATTTCGTTCGGTCAACCGTTTTTGTCGTTGAGGCTGAGGCAAATGCCGCGCTGCGGTGAGGGCATGGCGGGGGTTGACGTGCTTGTGAGGTTATGGCGACGCGCTTGATTGTGAATGCGGACGATTTCGGTTTGACGTTGGGGGTAAACCGGGCCATTGGCGAGCTGTGTGCGGCGGGGGCGCTGCGGTCGGCGACGCTCATGGCGGCGGGCGCGGCGTTTGAGGAT
>CAXTTZ010000348.1:0-2873 GCA_964247325.1 uncultured Acidobacteriaceae bacterium
CTCCGCCTCGCTACGGCATGACAGCGAAAGCCCCCCACAGAACAACCGCCAAAGGCGATAAGGGGCTTACTCAAAGGTCACAAGCCCCGCCCCAAGTAGCTGAAAATGCTTCCCATTCAGCGTGGCGACGCGCAACCCATGCACCAAAGCCGTCGCTGCAATCAGCGCGTCGGCCAACTCAGGCTCCGCACCCTTTTGCCGCCCCGCTGCCACCAAACGCCCTGCTTGGTCCGCGACCTCAGCCGTCACAGGAAGAATGCGTCCGGCGAAGGCAAGCGGCAGATCACGCTCTAACCATGATTCCAACTGGCGGCGACGCTTGCTCTCCGCTAACAGCTCGATGCCGGCCCGGATCTCTGCCAAGGTCGTCACACTCAGGTACAGGTCAAAAATCGTCTGCTGCTGCCACCAGCGCATCACGCGTTCGTCCGGAACTGGCTTGACTCGTTGTGAAAGCACGTTCGTATCGAGCAGACTACGCAAAATCCACCGTACGCAGCTTGCCGGTCAGCCTAGGCACTTCGACATCAAGCCGCTGCCCGAACGAGGGCTCCGTGGCCTCCCAAGCATTCACAAATGTTTCTTCCGTCTTCTGCCGCTTGACGCTTTCTTCGTAAGCCTGCTCCGTAAGCAGAACAAAGTTCTGCTTCCTCCGCCGAACCAGCTGTAGCCCCTGCGCCTCTGCCAGATCCAGCACCTCGCTAAACTTTGCTTTCGCTTGTGTCGCTGCCCAGGTCACATCGCACCTCACATGACCAGTATAGTCATATTCACAATCCTTTGCGCAAATTACCTTAACTCCCACAAATTAAATCGTCGCATCCGCCGTCTTCGTCTTTACCCCCGGCAACAACGCTCGCAACACCAGCGCTACCCCAAACGAAATTAAAATCCCCTTATACAGCGGCAGTGCATTAAAATCCCACCCAAAGGCGATCAAGGTGATTGCCACACCTACAAAATAGCTCTCCCCCAGCATCGCCTGCAGCCAATGCGGCCGCACCCCGCCGCGCGGCATCATCGGCTTCGGCGACGGCAGAAACCGTGGCACCCGTTCCACATACTCCGCGTACGGCTGCCCAAAACGCTGCGTCAAAGATACCTCTTCCGCGCCTGCCAGTCGTACCTGCATCAGCGCGATCACCACAATGGTAAAGATTGCTCCCGCCGGCGGCATCAAGATCGCCAGCCCGATCGTATGGAGCAGCGTGCCCAGATAGAGCGGGTTGCGCGTATGCCGAAAGGGCCCATCCACCAGCAGCCGCGCCTCATGCATCCCCGGCGAGTTCACCACGTTCGTCCCAATATATGCCGTGCCCCACACCCGGAACCACGCCCCCAGCGCCGTAAACACCGCGCCCGCCAGCAGCAGCACCACCGTGGCCGCGCCAAAGTTCAGCCACCCCTGCCGCCCCATCGCCGCGCTCGCCTCCAGCCACGTCGACTTCGCAATCAGCCCCAGCCCCGGCTCCCAAAACGGCCATAACCCCAGCACAAACACCAGCATGTGCAACGGATACCGCAGCCGATACTCCCATTTGCTCGCGCGCATCAGAAGCTGCCCTCATTCACCGGCTTTTCCGCCGGCCCTGCCGCCACGTGCAACCGGTCCACCGCCTCCGGCTGCGCCTCATCTTTAAACACCACGCCGCTCTTCATCACAAACGCCACATGCTGCAGCGTCCGCACATCCTTCAGCGGATCGCCCTGCACTGCAATCACATCCGCCCACTTGCCCGACTCCAGCGCGCCCACGCGGTCCGTCCATCCCATCAGATCCGCCGCATTCAGCGTCGCTGTCTGCAGCGCTTGCAACGGCGTCATCCCGTAATCCCGCACATACACCTCCAGCTCGTGCGCGTTCAGCCCATGCGGATACACCGCCGAATCCGTCCCCAGCGCCACCTTCACGCCTGCCGCAATCGCCCTCCGATGATTCGCCCTCGCCACCGACGTCACATCCCGCATCTTCTGCGCATACAGCGCCGGCAGGTGACCGTTCTCCCGGTACCAGTCATAAAGATAGCTTGTCGGCACTAGATACGTGCCGTGTGCCTTCATTGCAGCAATCGCCGCATCGTCGATATAGCTGCCATGCTCGATTGAATCAACGCCGGCCTCACTCGCCCACAAAATTGCCTGCGCCCCATGCGCGTGCGCCGCTACTTTTCGCCCCAGCCGGTGCGCATCCGCCACAATCGCCGCCATCTCCTCGCGCGTGTACTGCGATGCCTGCGGATCATCCCCCTTCGACAGCACCCCGCCCGAAGCGCCAATTTTAATCAAGTCCGCGCCATATTTGATATTCTGCCGCACCATGTGCTGCACCGCCGGAATTCCATCCGCCACGCCCTCGCCCTGCACGTGGTATTGGTATGGCAGTAGGTTCTCATCCATGTGCCCGCCTGTAATGCCCAGCGCCGGACCCGACGCCTGCACGTGCGGCCCTGGGATGTGCCCCGCATTAATCTCATCGCGCAGCGCCACATCCGTATAGTCGTTCGCACCCACGTTGCGCACCGTCGTAAACCCCGCCTCCAGCGTCGTCTTCGCGTTCTCCACGCCAAGGATCGCCTCCTTCGCCGGCGTCATCGACAGCTCAAAGTACGGATCGAAGTCCGGCACCATCGTCAGGTGCGTATGCACATCGATCAGTCCTGGCAGCACCGTATACCCGCGCAGGTCCACCTCGCGATCGCCCGCCTGCTTCGGGGTACTCGCGGTGATCGCCACGGCCACCACCTTCTCGCCCTGCACAATCACCGTAGCCTCCGGCGTCTCCTTGCCCGACCGCACATCCACCACCGCCCCCGCCCGCACCAGCGTCCGCCCCATTGCCGACGCCGCATACACCGGCTGCGTCCCTCCTTGAG
>CAXTTZ010000349.1:0-2872 GCA_964247325.1 uncultured Acidobacteriaceae bacterium
GTGTAGGGCTCGGTGACGTAGTTGGCGACTTGCGGTTTGACGCTGATGCCGGGGAAGCTGCTCAGCGCAGCGGAGGCTTCGTCGAGCGCGGACGGGCTGATGTCGATGGGCTGGTAGAGCACCTCGGGCTGGACCTCGACGGCGTTGCGCAGCAGCACGCCTGTTTTGGCGGCGGTGCCGGCGCCGAGCTCGGCGATCGTGAAGGGGCCTTTGCAGTCGGCAAGGATGGCGGGGCCGGACTGCTCAAAGATCGACCGCTCGGTGCGGGTGAGGTAGTACTCCGGTAGATGGGTGATCTCCTCAAAGAGCGCGGAGCCCCGCTCGTCGTAGAAAAGCCAGGGCGGGAGTGATTTTTGGGTGCCGGCCGGAACAAAAAGGCCGCGGACAGCTTCGCGCAGGACAGCGGTTTGCACGGCTTCGGGAGCTTCAATCATCGGCAACGGGTGCGCCTCCACGGGGTGCGGTTCGTCTTCCTTGATGCGGATATACGCTTTGGGATGCGTTCCGGCCGTCAAGGGTGATACATAGATCTTAAATGGAGCATAGGCTTTTAGCGCGCCAGCCGGAGGCCGCTCATTTGCCAACGTGTAGCTGGGTGAAAGAAGTTGCGGTAGGTGGTGCGAATGTGGGTGGCGGGGGTGAGGCAGGAGCCGCCGCGAAGCACCATCTGCGAGCTCATGAACTTGCCGTTGTACTCGCCCAGAGCGCCGGGCAGGGCGCGGTAACCCGGGTAGCCGATGTAGGGCGAGGAGGTCCACTCCCACACGTCGCCGAACATCTGCTGCGGCCCGGTTTGCGGGGTCGCGGGCGAGGTGACCGCGGGCTGTAGACGACCACTGTCGAGCAGGTTGCCATCCGAGAGCGCGGCGGGCGGCAGGCCGGCCGCGACGAACTCCCATTCGGCCTCGGTGGGCAGGCGGGCGCCGCTCCAGCGGGCATAAGCGTCGGCTTCAAAGAAGCTGATGTGGGCGACCGGGGCTGCGGAAAGCTCGTCGAGCGGCTGCCAGCCGTGGAGAGTGAAGAGGCGCCAGCCGGAGGGGGTTTCGGGGTCGCGCCGCCAATAAAGCGGGGCCTGCCAGCCTTCGCGCTGAACGGCGTCCCAGCCCTCGGAGAGCCAAAGCTCGGGTCGGCTGTAGGCGTCGTCGTTAAGAAAGGCAAGGAACTCCGCGCCGGTGACCAGGCGCGAGGCGAGCTGAAAGGGTTGCAGAAAGACGGGATGGCGCGGGGTTTCGTTATCAAAGGCGAAGGCTTCGAGGTCGGCGGGGTCGGGCGTGATGCCGATTTCGACCACGCCGGGCTGCTGTGGCGAGCCAGGGGTGTAGGCAAGCCAGTGGAGCGGGGATGTTGGGGCCGGGTTGGACGCGCGGTCGGCGTCGGAGGCATCGGGCAGGTAGGCCGGCTGCAGCGGATTGGTGAAAAAGGCGTGCTTGATGTCGGTGGCGGCGAGTTCGAGGTGCTGCTGCTCATGCTCAAGGCCGAGGACGATACGGCGCAGGGCTTCCACGGGGGGATTGCCAGTGAGGAGTTCGTGGATGGCAGCGTCGACGTGGGTGCGGAAGGCGAGGATGCGGTCCAGCGGAGGCCGGGAAAAGCTGGCGCGGAGCTTTTTTTCGGGCATATCGCCGAGAGACTTATAGTAGCTGTTGAAGAGCCAGCGGAAGTCGGGGTCGAACGGGGTGTAGTTGGCGGCGAACTCGTTCAGAACAAAGGTTTCAAAGAACCAGGAGGTGTGCGCGAGGTGCCACTTGAGCGGCGAAGCTTCGGGGCAGGATTGCACCATGAGGTCTTCCGGGGTGAGCGGCGCGACGAAGTGCATGGTCGCGGACCGGACGGCGTGGAAGCGCGCTGCGAGCGAAGCGACTGTTTGTTCCTGTTGCAGGAGCATTGTGTTTTCCCGTTCGAGGTTTGTGCTCCGCAGAACAGCTCTCCCCCAAACGGCCGAGCGGGCCGGGAGAACGGTGCCAGGAGCGAAACCTCCTCTCGGTTATACGCCCGTTTCGGGGCTGGGCCGCTAGAAAACGCTAGAGCTCTGCCCTGCTCTTTCCCGATTTGGGAAAACGCGTCTTCTTGCGCGCAAGTTCGTCTCAGTTAGAGACACCGTTTCGATGGAGAAGCACCCCATGATGCAGAGCACCAAGCCACGTTGGGCAGCAACGGCACTTTTTGCGGCGCTACTGGCCGGCACGTACAGGACCGTTTCCGCGCAGGAGCCGGCGGGGCGAGGCAGCGGCAACAGCGATCAGCGCGCGATGTTTGCGGGCATGGCGCGAGCCGCGGGCGAGGTAACCGCGGTGAGCGGCAACACCGTGACAATTAAGACCGAAGACGGCAGCAAAGTGGGGATCGTGACGACCGACAACACGCGCATCATGAAGGATCGCGCAGCGGTCAAGGTGACGGGGCTGCACCCGGGTGATGGGCTCATGGCCTTTGGCAATTTGGATGCGCCGAACAAGATGCTGCACGCCGCGATGGTGATGGCTACCGACGCCGCGCAGGTGAAGGCGATGCGCGAGAACCTAGGCAAAACCTATATCGCCGGGCGGGTGACGGCGATCGATTTGGATGACGCGAAGATGACCGTGGAGCGGCAAGATCATGTGGTGCAAACGATCGGCTTTGATGAAACCACGAGCTTTAAGCGAGCGGTGCGCGGGGGCGGCGGGCAGCGGGCGGCGGGTGACGGCCCTGGGAGGGGCGCCGGGATCGGCGGAGGAATGGGCATGGGCCTGCTGGGCGGCGACGGGCTGCAGCGAGCGTTTGAGAACGGCGAAAGCATCACGCTGGCCGACATTAAGCTGGGTGATTTTGTAGCAGGGACCGGAGCGCTGAAGAACGGGGTGTTTGTGCCCGCGCACCTGCTGGCCAGTAC
>CAXTTZ010000350.1:0-2865 GCA_964247325.1 uncultured Acidobacteriaceae bacterium
GGGTTGGCCGGGGCGGCCGAGGCGCAGCGCAGGTCGGGAACGAGGTTCCCTGCCGCGTCGCGGGTTTGGGTATTTTGGCCTTGCGGGCAAGCTGCCGGGCTGGGCGGATTTGGCGAGGGTGCTGGAACTGTCGCTTGCGCTGCGAGGCTTGGGCCAGGTGCGCCAGCGGCGGCGAGTAGCAGCACACAGCAGAACGCGTTGCGGAGACCGAGCATGGTGCTTATTAGACGGCAAAGCGAGGCTGTTCGCACGCGGAATCGGCGGAGCGTGGAGCGCAGGTGTTTGGAAGCGAACAGGAGCTCGGGCGTCTGGTGGGGTCGGGGTCGGCGCTATACTCGGCGCATGCCGCGTCGTTCCGCCCCGAAGCCAGCTGCTCAGCGCAAGAAAACTGTGCCGGCGCCACCGCGGCTGGTGGTGCGGTCGTCGGCGATCCACGCGGCGGGGTGTTACACGTTGGACCCGATTGCGGCGGGTGCGATTCTAGCCGAGTATGACGGTCCGCGGATCGCGAAGACGGTGGCCGATGAGCGCTATGCAGGGCGGCCGGTGACGTACCTTTTCGGTTTTGGGGACAAGGGCGAGGTGATCGACGGCTTCGGCACAGCGATGTTCATCAATCATGCGTGCAACCCCAATTGCGAGAGTGAGGAGCGAGACGAGCGGATCTTTATTGTGGCGCTGCGGGCGATCGCGGCCGGGGAGGAGCTGTTGTACGACTACCACCTGTACGACTCGGATTTGGACGACGAAGCGCCTTGCTACTGCGGCGCGGAGAACTGCCGGGGGACGATGTACTCGGAGGCGGAGTTGGCGCGACGGGCGAAGTTGTTGAAGCGAAAAGGGTGAGGGTTCGTGCCGAGTGGGTGGCCCGGCGTTTGCGGAGACGGGGAGGAAGGCAGATCCCTTCGCTTTGCTACGGGATGACAACAGGAGAATGATGGCATTCGTTCACGGGTCAGTGTAGTAGGGCGGGCGCTTTTGCCACGAAGAAGGCTAGGCTTGGCGGAGGTAAATGATAGTTTGCTCGCCTTTGGCGCTGCGGCGTAGGCGGGTGAGGGTGTTGCTGTCGGGGCTGAGGGTCCACAGCTCGGTCGAAGGGAGGATGCGTCCGTCCTCATGTTCTTCGATGACGAAGGCGAGGTCGCGGCCCTGCCAGGTGACGCGGGTGTGGAAGCTGTCACCATCGGCGCCGGTGGAGACTGATTCCCTACCGTCGGTGGTGTAATGCTGGTCGGCATGCTGCTCGGGGTCGTTGGGGCGAGCGATGGTCATGGCAACGCGGAGGTCGGGGTCGTGGTGCTCGATGCGGAGCGTGACGGTGCCGGGGCGGATGGTGGCGCTGCGGCCAGGATCCTTCTTCCAGGTGCCGGAAAAATTGGGTTTGGCGGTCGGGGTTTGGGCGCGGAGCGCGAAGGTGGCGCAACAGGCCAGGGCGACGCCTGCCATGAACTGTCTTCTGTCGAGGTGCATGCCTGGAGGCTACTGAGGGGCGTCACGGGCCGCATTACGTGGCGATGAAAGTTTAGGTTTGGGGTAAAAGCGGGAAGTTTATGGCTTATTGGAAAGTTTGTAGCGAGCAAAGAAGCAGATTCCCTTCGGGAATAACAACAAGAAGGCTAAGGCAAGAGCAAACGCAGATTCCCTTCGGGAATGATAAGCAAGAAGGGGCAATGACCACAAGAAAGGTAAGGGCAAAGCAAAACGCGGTTCAACGTGAGCGGGACGATAGAATAGGGCGAGGTCGATGGCCTACCAAGTTTTAGCCCGCAAGTATCGTCCGCTCCGCTTCGCCGATGTGGTGGGGCAGGACCATGTGACGCGCACGCTGTTGAACGCGTTGGCGCAGGATCGGATTGCGCATGGGTACATCTTTTCGGGGCATCGCGGGATCGGCAAGACGACGATTGCGCGCATTTTGGCCTCGGCGCTGAACTGCCAGCGGGCGATTGGGTCCGCGGAACGACCGACGCCGGAGCCCTGCCTGCAGTGCACGTCGTGCTTGGAGATCCGGCAAGGCAACGCGGTAGATGTCTTGGAGATCGATGCGGCGACCAATCGCGGTATCGATGAGATACGGGAGCTGCGCGATGCGGCGCGCTACCGGCCGGCGCGGGACCGCTTCAAAATCATCATCCTGGACGAGGCGCACCAGATCACCGATGCGGCGTTTAATGCGCTGCTGAAGACGCTGGAAGAGCCGCCGGAGCACATCGTCTTTATGATGGCGACCACGCAGCCGGAGGACATCCCGCAAACGATCCGGTCGCGGTGTCAGCACTTCAGCTTTCATGCTGTCAAGCTGGACGACATTGTGGGGCAGCTGCGGAAGATTTCAGCCGATGAAGGAATCGAGGTCGGCGAGGCAACCCTGGGGCTGCTGGCCGAGGCGGGCGATGGCTCGATGCGGGACGCGCTGAGCATCATGGACCAGGCGATCGCTTCGGCGCCGCAGGGGGCGGGCGGGCGACCGCACGTGGAGCTCGAAGAGGTACGCGAGCTGATGGGCGCGGTCTCGAATGTGGTCTTTGAGGACGTGCTGGCGGCGGTGCACGCGAACGACTCCGCCACGGTGCTGCGGACGGTGGGACATCTGCTCGATCTGGGCAATGGACCGCAAGGGATCGCCCGGCAGTTCACGCGGTTTTTGCGCAACTGCATTGTGGCAAAAATTACGGGGCTGACGCCTGAGGCAGAGGCGACCGGCATAGCAGCGGAGCTGCTGCAGATCTCCGTCGAAGAGCGACGGCGGGCGGCGCGGGCGGCGGAGAACTTCTCCGAGGAGGAGCTTTCGCGGTTCTTGGCGATCGTGCTGCGGACGTTTGACGACCTGGGCTACCGGCAAGAGCAGCGGCTACACCTGGAGCT
>CAXTTZ010000351.1:0-2859 GCA_964247325.1 uncultured Acidobacteriaceae bacterium
AAAAATTTGCGCGGGGATGGTGTTTTTCCCCTCAGACAAAATTTTAAAAAACGGCCGGGGTGTGGGCGGCGCCCTTTTCTGTATCAGAACGCGGCAGTCTACGACGTGATGTGGCTCTTTCGGGGGAGGGCGCTTCACGGAAGTTGTATTTGCCATGGGTCAGCGCGGCTCTAGGCTGAACACCAATCGAGCGGTGCCGGGGTGCTGCAGCCGGCGCCGGCAAGCGGTGGAATTTAAAACCCCTGTTGGGTGGGGTGGAGCGCGCGGTTGGTGACCTTGTTGTTCGGCCTTGGGCGTTGGCTGCGTGTGAGGGGAGGAACGTATAGGTTTGCTGGTTGGCTGCTGCTTGCCTTGCTTTTGGGGGCGGGTAGGAAGCTAGAAGCGCAAAGTCCGGTGGATGCTGCTGTTCGGGGACGGGTAACCGACGAACGTGGGGCAGCCCTAGCTGGCGTGACAGTGCGGCTGCGCTCTGCGGAGGGCGGAACGGCGTTGTATGACCGCACAGATAGGCGCGGCGAGTTTGCTTTGCTTCGTCTGCCGCCGGGGAGCTACGGATGCGCGATACGCTTAGCTGGATCATTTACCTGGATCGGGCCGGTACGGGCGGCGCTGGAACCGGGGGTGGACACGGAACTGAGCGTGGAGGTGCGGCGAAGAGCTTCGGGCAGCTTTCTGGCTCTGCGGCCTGCTGCGGCGACGGACGCGACGGTGTTGCTGGATCGAACGCGGACGAGCGTAGGCGGCGCTGTGCTGGTGCAAGCGCTGCCTGTGGTGGACCGCGATTTTGAGGCCGGATTGGCTGTACGCTCCGAGAGCAACGATGCGACCCTGGCCGGCGACGGTGCGGCCCAGGATGGTACGGAGGCTGACGATACCCGAGCGGCGCGCACGGAACGCGAGACGGGCTCGGCCGCAGCGGGACTCAGCTATGGCGGGTTGTCGCCGCTAGACAATGTGAGTTCAGTGGACGGACTGTCAGCTGACCAAGGGTTTCGCGGTGGTCCCCGAGGCGCGGCTGAAGGCGGAGCGCGGCTCGGATCGACCTTTGCGCAGGGTGCGGTACGGTCCGTGCGTGTGATGCCGCACACGTTTTCCGCACAGGCTGGCGGAGCAGGCGGCGTGTTGGCGCTGACATCGCGGTTTGCCGAGGCACGATGGCACGGGAGTGTGGAGGGTTTGGCGCGTGATAGCCGGTGGGCGGCGGTGAACCCGTATGCGGTCTCTACGCACTACCGTGATGGCGTGGTCAGCAGCGAGTGGGTGCGCCCTGAGGATGACGTGTTGCAGATCGGCGCAAGCCTGGGCATGCCATTGCGATTGCATGGTTTGCAACGGCTGCATCTGGGAGCGTTTGCGTCTGCGGAGGTGCTGGAGCGCAAGCAAACGCTGATTGCTTCGCCGGCAGTGGCAAGCTTCTATGATCTTTCGGCGACGCAACTGGCGCTCCTGGGGACGCGAGGGGTGAGCAGAACGGCAATCGGGGCCGCGCTGGACTATCTTGACAGCCTGACCGGCACGGCGGAAACTACAGCATCGCGTACGCTGGCGTTCGGGCGCGTGGATGCCGCGCCGGGAACAAATAACCGGCTGAGCGCGTCGTGGCAGGTGCAGCGAGGAAGTTCGCCGTTGCTGGGCGGCGGGCGGACGGCGGATGCGGTGGTGAACCGGTCAACCTCGAGCATCGGCCGCAGCGAGGTACAGGTGGAGGCGTACACCGGGCGATGGCTGCATCTGTTTACGCCCCGGGTGAGCCATGATCTGCGCGTGCAGGTAGCGCATGATCTGGAGTACGAGGTCCCGGGCGCGCCGGCGCCGCAAGAGCCTGCCATAGGGCCGGGCGGCTACGCGCCGCAGGTGGCCATTGAGCCTGAGGGCTTTCGGTATGGCACGCCTTCGAGTTTGGGCAGGGTAGCGTACCCGGACGAGAGGCGGTGGGAGGTGGCAAATACGTTCGCCTGGCGATTTGGGCGGCACCTACTAACGTTGGGCGGTGACTGGAGCCGGCTCGACGACACGATCTTCGCTGCCGCAAATCCCGAGGGCGCCTTCTTATATGACAGCGGCACAACAGGGGGGCATGCGGGCGGGCTGGTGGATTGGATCAGCGACTATACGTTTAACGTGCATGCGTATCCGAATGGGGCTTGCCCAAGCACTACTGCCAAGGTGCACTATTTCTGTTTTCGGAGCTACACCCAAAGCTTTGCGGGAGCACCGACCGAATTTGTCACCCATACCGTGGCGGGGTTTGCGGAGGACGCCTTTCGGGTGCAGCCGAATCTGACGCTGACCTTGGGCGTGCGCTACGACTACACGCTGTTGCCATTTCCGCAGACGCCAAATTTTGCTTTGGATAAGGCGTTGACGGGACTACCCAGCGCGTTGGCGGGGTCAACGGCGAGCTTTCCCGAGGACAGAAACAATGTGGGGCCGCGGTTTGGGATGAGTTGGTCGCCCGGTGGGGAAGGGCGCTCGGGCCGCTGGTTTACCGCTGCGTTGGGGTACGGAGTCTTTTATGGACGGATGCCTGGGGCGACGATTCATGCGGCGCTGGCAGATACGGCGCTGCCGAATTCGATTCGTACCATACGCATTTTGCCGACGACTGAAACGTTGTGCCCGCAGGCGAGTGGGGGTGGGATCAATCAGGGGTTCGGCTATCCGTGCGCGTTTACCAGCGAGCCCACGGGCGTGGTCAGCCGCACGACGCGGGCGGTGCTGTTTGCACAAAACTACCGGCTGCCGACCGTTCAGCGAGCGACGGCAGCAGTGGAGCGTGGCGTAGGCCGCTGGCTAACGTTGCGAGGAGCGTATGCGACGGCTTGGGCGACGCAGTTGCCGGGTAGCACAGATATCAAT
>CAXTTZ010000352.1:0-2851 GCA_964247325.1 uncultured Acidobacteriaceae bacterium
CCTCCCCGCCAGCCCCTGGCAGCGTCTCTTCGACAACGCCCGCCGCTGGATCGGCTAAGACAAGAGCCTACCCAAAACAGGCCCAATCCCACGCCGAACAAAACTTGCGCGGGCGAATAACAAAGCGGAAAGCGAATCAGATGAAGCAGTCAACCCACACACTCGTAATCACAACACGGGGCCAAGCCCTGTACGAATGCACCTCGTCGATCGACCATTGGGTCAGGCAACAGCAGATGCAGATGGGCCTGCTAACGGTCTTTTGTCGGCACACCTCTGCCTCGCTCCTGATCCAGGAAAACGCCGATCCCACCGTGCGCCTCGACCTCCAGGCCTACTTCGACCGCCTCGCGCCGGAGCACGGCCCCTACGAACACGACTCCGAAGGCCCCGACGACATGCCGGCCCACCTAAAAACCGCCCTAACCCAAGTGCAACTGTCGATACCGCTCCTGAACGGCAAACTGGCACTCGGCACGTGGCAAGGCATCTACCTCTTCGAACACCGCACCCGCCCCCACCGCCGAGAAATCGTCCTCCACCTGATCGGAGAATGAACCTTCTCTCCGCTTGCAAAAATAGCTACACGAACTATGTATCTACCTTATAAAAAGTCCGGTCAGGCGACCATGGATGACAAGCCGAACCAGCAAGGCAGATCAAGATCTTTCGGCAACCAGGCAGGTCGAGCTAGACCCGCTCGCCGAGGAGGGGAAGCCCTGGAATTCCACAACAAGCCCATTTCTGAATCGTGCCGACTCCCGAAGCTCGGCGGCGCCGCCCTTTACCGCCGTCCCGTGACCGCGATCAGCGGATCGCCCTCGGAGCCGTCGCGCAGCACCTCTGCGCGGATGTCGTGGAAGCCGGCGCGCTCGAGGTACAGGCTCACCAGGGCGGCATGTCCGCGGGCGTCGAGCGACCGCCAGATAGCCACAGCCTTGGTCGGAAAGCAGCGGTTGGAGAAGCTGACGATGAACGGTGCACCCGGCCGCAAAATCCGCAGGATGTCAGCGAAGACCTCCACGGGACGCTGCAGGTACTGGACTCCGACACAGCACAGGGCCGCATCGCAGCTCTCGGCCTCAAGCGGCAGGGTGGGAGTTCGGTTCAGGTTCTGCACGAAACGCCGGCTCAGCCGGGGGTTGGCCTCAAGCTCCTCGGCGTTCATGCCTTGCCCAATTACCCCGGCGTAGGCCACCTCCGGTGGCAGATGGCTGACCCAGCTCGACATCAGGTCCAGCAGCACGCCCCCTGCAGGCAGTGTGGCTCGGTAGTAGGCCGTGAGCGCCCGCGTCGCCGGTTCGTCGATGTGAGTGACCAGCCGGGTAGGCGCGTAAAACTCGGCATCATCGCCTCCGTCCTCCTTACGGAACGCTTCAGGTGGTACCTCAGGCAGACGGTCGCTCGTCTCTGTCGCTACATTCTTGTCATCCCTCATAGATCGCCCTCATGCGCTCAGTTCTCTTCTTCGATACACTTGCGTTGTCAGCTTGCTAGAACTTGGAGCTTCGACGCCCTCAACCGTTGCACCTTGCGATACTTCCCGCGGTACCCTAGTTCCGTGCCCACCCCTATCGACTACAAATCCGCGGGCGTCGACATCGAAGCCGGCAACGAAGCTGTCCGCCGCATGAAGGCCCACGTCGCCCGCACGCACACCCCCGCCGTCCTCACGCAGCTCGGCTCCTTCGGCTCGCTCTTTTCCCTCACCGACACCCTTCGCTCCATGGCCGACCCGGTCCTTGTCCAAAGCACCGACGGCTGCGGCACCAAGACCCTCGTCACCACCCGCGTCAACACCCCCGCCGCCTATGAAAACCTCGGCCGCGACCTCGTCGCCGCCGTCTCGAACGACATTGCCGTCATGGGCGCCCGCCCGCTCACCTTTCTCGACTACCTCGGCGTGCACAAGGTCGAGCCCGCCATCATCGAATCTCTCGTCCGCGGCATGTCCGCCGCTTGCGCCGAGGCCGGCATTGCGCTGGTCGGCGGCGAAACCGCCGAGATGCCCGCCGTCTACGCTCCCGGCGACCTCGACGTCGTCGGCTTCATTACCGGCCTCGTCGACCGCCCCAAACTCCTCACCGGTGCCACCATCCAGCCAGGCGACACCCTCTATGCCCTCAACTCCTCCGGCCTCCACACCAATGGCTACTCCCTCGCCCGCAAGCTCTTCTTCGAGGTCGCCGGGCTCACCCCCGCCGCGACCCCGCCCGAGCTCCACCGCGACCCGCTCGCCGACGGCCTCCTCGCCCCCCACATCAACTACGTCACCCCCATCCGCACGCTGCTGGACGCCGACCTGCCGGGCGAGCTCGGGATCAAGGGCATGGCCCACATCACCGGCGGCGGTCTCACAGAAAACGTCCCCCGCATCCTCCCTGAAGGCCTCGGCGCCACCATCGACCGCAGCACCTGGACTCCGCCCCCCATCTTCGCCCTGATGCAAAAGCTCGGCCACATCCCAGATGCCGAAATGTTCCGCGCCTTCAACATGGGCGTAGGCCTCGTTCTCGTCGCCCCCCCAAATCTCCATGCCCAACTCACAGATCTTCTGAAGCCCTTCCCTCACCTCCACGCCTGGGAGCTAGGCCGCGTTCAACCCGGAACCACAGGCATTCTCTACACCGGCCCCACTTCCTAAGTCTCCGCACACCCCGTGGCGTCCCTCCGCGCACCCGTAGCGTCCTTTGCGTCAGATTTTGCCTTTGCTTTTTGCTTGACCTTCCCGAAGGGAATCTACGTTCTGACCGCAGCTCTACGACCCTGTCATCTTGACTAAGCCAAGCGTAGTGGAGAGACCCGCGTTCTGCGCTGCAGCCAAAACCCCAAGGACACCCCAGCATGATCT
>CAXTTZ010000353.1:0-2815 GCA_964247325.1 uncultured Acidobacteriaceae bacterium
CTCGGTGGGGTTGGCGGTTTCGTCGAGACGGGCGAGCGCGCGCAGGGCCTTGGCACGCAGGCCAGCGGGTGCGGCAGCCAGCTTGACGGCAGCTTCGAGTTGCGTGTGAGCTTCGGCCGTTTGGCCTTGGCGCGCTTCGAGCAGGCCCAGGGCGACGCGGGGTTCGGGCAGAGTCGGGTCGGCGGCGAGGGCTGCGGTGTAGGCCTTGGCGGCGAGCGCGGGCTCGTTGTTGTTTTCGGCAGTGAAGCCAAGATCGTACTGCAGGCGGGCGTCGTTGGGCGTCTCGGCAGCCAAGCGGGCCAGCACGGGCTCAGCGGCTTTGAAATCGCCGCGCTCGAGCATGTCTTCGACTTGGCGGATTTGGTCGGCTTGGGCCGTGGTTTGGCCGTGGGCGGGGACTGGCTGTTGCAGGGGCGAGGCTATGAACGTGAGGAGGAGCAGAGTGATAGGCATTGGGTTGAGGTTTGGACGCAGGATGGTCCTAGTTGGGCGCGCGCCCGTACGATTGAGGGTGGGCCACTCTCTATTACCATCTCACTCATCGCGAACATGATGCGATGAATGGGGCACCCAAGGTGTTAATCGAGCGGACTACCTTTGCACGTATGACACGGATGAAACAGGTTTCCGGGGCGACTTTGGTCTTGTAAGTCCGAGAATGTCGCAAGCATGCGTAGTATTTGGGATGTGCCTTGAGAAACACACGGGTGTTGTGGAAACCCACACCTCAGAAGGTAAGTGTGAACACCCGCTCTGGTAGCTTGAGATTGGTGCCACACGCCCAAGCCGTGTCTGAGCTAGTGGCCGGTGTGGCTCTGCGGGTTGTAGACGAAATACCACCAAAGAGCAATACCGGACCGATCTGCTGCCCTGTATACAGAAACGATGAAACCATACGTTTTCTGCGGCTTGATAGCTTCCGTCCTCTGTATAGAGCACTGTTCTGCCCAGGGTTCAAATATTCGCTGGTCTTCCGTAAATTGCTCAGAATGTTCGAGTACGGTCTTTAACGGATTTAGTTCTGCGGACGGGTCCGGTGTGTTCATGGAAGAGTTTTCACAGCCCGATAGCTCTGCAATTCGGGTAGGGGTACTTCGGATGTACTCCAACTTAGTCGTGATCTACATGGGAACTGAAACCTTCTCAGTTGCTGCCAAGAACGCATCTATTCAGGTAATCTCCAGGAACAAATCATTTTTGGATCAGACTGCGCCGGATGTTCGGATTCCGAAGTACATTCGGAGCTTAGGAAGAAAACGGCCGCCAAATGGTGTGGCTGCGGGTTACCTCTTTTTCCTTACGATGCCGATGCTGACACACTAGAAGTAGTGCTTAAGGACAATCTGCGCACACTGCACTTTCCCTTTGCCAGGACTTCTGCTCACATGGACTTTGGTGATCCTACAATTTTAAGAGCAATTAAGCCGGAGGTGAATGGACGTGCGGTCGAAAGTCATATTTACGCTTCGGAAGAGATAGGGAGCGCCCCTTCACTTGCTTACAGCTGTAGAGAAGCGATCGAAACTAGTGTTAAGGGGGATTTCGAAGGCTGGGATGATGACACGATTTATGCAATGCAGGACGGCTCCGTTTGGCAACAATCTGGTTACCATTACCATTATCACTACGCCTTTGAGCCAAACGTTCTAATTTATAAGGCGCGAAGTGGCGCATGCCACATCAAAGTGGAAGGAGATGACGATGAAGGGGTCGACGTGCAGAGATTAAAGTAAAACTAGACGAGATCTTTTTTAACAATGGATTACAGCTTAGTACTGTAAACGCCTGCTATCACTTAGCGTTCTCGCCAGCCACTGCCCGGTGTGGCTATTGGGCGTTTGGGCGATCTCTTCCGGGGTGCCGATGGCGACGACCTGGCCGCCGCCGGAGCCGCCTTCGGGGCCCATGTCGATGACCCAGTCGGCGGATTTGATGATGTCTAGGTTGTGTTCGATGACGAGCAGGGAGCCGCCGCCGTCGATGAGTTTGCGGAAGGCGGCGAGGAGGCGGGCGACATCTTCGAAGTGGAGACCGGTGGTGGGCTCGTCGAGGATGTACAGCGTGCGGCTCGCAGCCTTCTTGGCGGTGTCGTTTTTGACGGCGGCGGCGGGGCCGGATCGAGCGGCGGCTAGGTGTTGGGCGAGCTTGACGCGCTGGGCTTCGCCACCAGAGAGCGTGGTGGCGGACTGGCCGAGGCGCAGGTAGCCGAGGCCGACCTCGTCGAGCACGGCTAGCTTGTCGACGATTTTGGGATGGCCGGCGAAGAACTGCACGGCCTCGCGGACGGTGAGGCCGAGGACGTCGTGGATGGACTTGCCCTTGTACTTCACCTCGAGGAGGGAGGCCTTGTAGCGGGTCGCGTTGCACTCTTCGCAGGGCAGTTCGACGTCGGCGAGAAACTGCATTTCGACCGTGACCGTGCCGTCACCCTCGCAAGTATCGCAGCGGCCGCCGGGGACGTTGAAGCTGAAGGAGCCGGCGGTGAGGTTCTTGCGCTTTGCGTCGGGTTGGGCGGCGAAGAGCTCGCGGATGGGGTCGAAGGCTTTGGTGTAGGTGACGGGGTTGGAGCGCGGGGTGCGGCCGATGGGCGACTGGTCGACCAGGACGACGTCATTGAGGTACTGCGCGCCGGAAAGCTCCCGGAACAGATGCGCGGGCTGTTCGCCTTCGGTGCGGCCGAGCGCGTGAAGCAGCGCGGGGTAGAGCACTTGGTGGACGAGCGTGGACTTGCCGGAGCCGGACACACCGGTGATGCAGCACAGCAAGTTGAGCGGAAGGTCGGCGTCGACGCCGCGGAGGTTGTGTGCGCGAGCAC
>CAXTTZ010000354.1:0-2813 GCA_964247325.1 uncultured Acidobacteriaceae bacterium
GTCCAGCTCGTTGCTGGGGTCGGCGGCTTCGGGCTTGGGCGCTTCCGTGATGGCGGCGCGGCCGAGGTCGCCGGGCTCGTGGCTGGCCGTGGAGGGGTGGGTCTCCTGCAGGATGGGCGGCTGGCGCTCGAGCGGGATGTTGATCGGCGTGTCGCCTGTGGGGCGAGTAATGTCTTGGTCGGGCAGGGTTTGTCCGGTGGGCATGGCGCGGCTCCTGGTAGGGAGGGATGCGGGCGCGGCGGGACGGGTTGTGGAGCGGCGGATTTAGCGCGAAAAGGCTTCGGCGAGAGCATCCCACTCGGCTTCGAGGGCGCCGGTGGCGATAGGTTGGCCGGCGCGGCGGTACCAGTACGCGGCGTTGGTGCGGTCGCCCTCTTTACGGTGGAGGTAGGCGTGGACGCGGGCGCCCTCGGAAGTGTCGACGTCCTGTGCGAGCGCGTGGGCAGCGGCCCAGTCGCCGTGGGCGTCGTGCCAAAGGGCATGGAGGAGCGGCGTGAGCTCCCGGGTTTGATCGGCGGGAAGGCGGCGGAGAGCTTCGGGGGTCATGTGAGGTCGCGCGTTGACCATAGCACGATGCCCTGCTGCTTCGAAAGCAGACAGGGCATCGTGAGGGGGCGGCGAGGCGTGGCGTGTAGCGTGTTCTTAATCGGATTCTGTGAAGGTGATGCCGGGGTTTGTGCCGGCAGAGGTTTGGCATGTCCCAAGGTTTAAATTGTTCGACTCGCCTGTGGTGCCGGCGTTCGTGAGGCAGGTGGGGGCGTTGGTGCTGCCGTCTTTGACGGCGAGGTTGACGGTGATAGAGGCGCCGGTGTTGAAGACGGCCTCCGAGCCGCCAGCGTTGCCGACGACGTTGAACTCGGATTGCTTCCACCAGGAACTGAGATGGACGGTGGCGTCCGACTCAGAGGCCGAATAGGCTTGCGTGCCGTAGGTGAAGATGGCGGTGTCGCGACCGCTGGAGATCGATCCGGAGAGCTTGAGGCTGGCCAACCCTGTCGCAGCGACGTTGGGAACGTTGGTCGCGGCGCTGTTGGCGTAGCAGGCGGGGTTCCCGGAGGAGGAAGCGTCGTTCCAGCCGGAAGGGCAGCCGCGGTTGCTGTAATCGGTGGGCGAGGGGAAGACCCAGTTTTGGATGAAGACCTGGGCGGGGTAGCTTTGGTAGGCCGTGGAGTAGACGAACTGCTCCCACACATAGCAACTGGCGTAGCCGAAGGCGCTGCAGCCCGCCGAAGACGGGTTGATGTCGCTGTTGAGTTGCAGGGAATACTCGTTCTTGCCGAGCAGACCGCCGCCGCCGTAGGCCGCCACGCCCACGCCCTTCTCCGAGGTGACGTTTTTGACGAGGGGGAAGGTGCCGAGGCCGGATTGCGTGATGCCGGCGGTTTGCGCGACGAAGTCATGGCCGTTGCCGGCGGTTTCGAGCGGGATGTTGTCGCGGTGGGCAGCTGCGGCTGCGGCGGCGCGGGCTGCCTGGGCGTGGGCGGAGACAAAGGCCGGCTTGGACCCGCAGGGAACCTTCTCCCACTGCACGCTCGGATAGGCAGTGTGGAAGCAGCCGCTCTCGAGCGGAGCGTAGTTTTTCAAGTCGTCGTGCCAGGTTTTGAGCTGCTGTTCGGTGACCCCGGAGGTCGCGGCGTCGGTGGAAACCTGTGCCGAAGCGGAGAGAAACGGGCAAAGAGCAAGCGCGCCCGTAAAGCATAGAGCGCGCGCGGTGCGGTGGGTGGGGCCTTGCAACCGTGGGAGCATGGCGGTCCTTCCTGCGGCGGAGATTACCTGTGGCACTGGTTAGGTTACCGAAGGTGTGGGGTGAGTGTGCTGGCTGATGAGGGCGTGTGTCAAGGCGATGTTTCGGACAACTTGAAGCTGCTTACGGCACGGAAGGTACCTATATACGATAGGTTCTTGGTCACGCTGTTTGGCAGTTTCTTGCGACGCGGAGTTCCTCGAACATCACAATAGCTTGCCCGGAAGGGCACGGCTTTAGCCGTGCCCTCCTGTCTGCAATACAGTGCGCCTTTAGGCGCTTGGGTGCGTTTTGCAGTAGGCGGAGGAGTAACGGTAGTCCTCCGGCAACTCGCAGAGATGGGCGCGGACAGGGTTTTGGTGAATGTAGTCGCGATGTTCAAAAAAGTCGCGGCGATCGCGGATGCGGTGGTCGGTAAATCCGCGTTGCCAGACGGGGTACGTGACATGGAGACGGTGGGAGAAGCCGCCCTTGATGAGCATCATTGCTCGTTCAAGGGTGATGTTCTGTGGGGTAAGAAGAACATGAATGTGGTCGGGCATGACAACGAAGGCGTGGAGGCGATAGTGGCCGTCACGACGGTAATGCTGGAGCGTTTCGAGGAAGAGTTCTGCGTTCCTATGGACTTGGAAGAGACTGCGGCGGTTCCAAGTTTGAGTGCTGATGAAGAACGTGCCGTGGCTAGCAAGGCGGGTGGGCTTACCCATGCGTGACCAAGCGTACCTCAGCAGCGAAAGCCGTGGGATAGCACAGAGGTGGGATGCATAATTAAATCCGTCCTTCCCGGTTCTCCAAGTGTGCAGTGCCTCAATACTTGGAGTTAATGATCAAGCGCATTTGAAGGAGCATGGCTTCCGTAGCATTTGAAGGAGCACGGCTTTTGAAGGGGCGGCTTTTGAAGGGGCAGCTTTTGAAGGGGCCACGGCTTTAGCCGTGCCATACTCTTGCCATCACCGAAGCTGCACCTTTAGGTGCTGAGGTGGGTTTGCTTTCAGGGCAGTTGTTGATAGCCGTAAGCAGGCTAAGCTGTACCTCAGCGGCTGAAGCCGCGAGATGGGGCGGGGCGGAT
>CAXTTZ010000355.1:0-2802 GCA_964247325.1 uncultured Acidobacteriaceae bacterium
GGGGGTTTTTGGGGCCGAGGTTGCAGCCGGCAAGGGCGAGCTGGGCGAAAGCGAGGAGGCCGGGTTGGAGGATGGGACGGAGCAAGCGTGACCTCCTTGCAGGTCGGGCTGGGTAGGGGGGACGACGCTGGCGTGCGCGGGGGCGAGGCGCTTTTTGTCGTCGCGGGCAGGGGATCCGGCAGCGTCGTCTGCATTGTGGGCGTGGGGTTCTGGGCCGTGGCCGGAGTCCATCGTGGTGCCCCTGCCGCCGCGACCGAAGCGGTGCGATAGGTACTCGACGACAGCAAAGGTCACCGGGATCATCAGGATGCCGATGACGGTGGCCAGCAGCATGCCGCCGATGACGACGGTGCCGAGAATGCGGCGGGAGGATGCGCCGGCGCCGGAGGCCGTCCAAAGGGGAAGGCAGCCGAAGATAAAGGCCAGCGCGGTCATCACGATCGGGCGGAAACGGAGTTTCGCGGCGTTGAGTGCGGCTTCGGAGATAGATTGGCCGCCCTTGTAGTTGGACACCGCAAACTCGACGATGAGGATGGCGTTTTTCGCGGAAAGGCCGATGAGCATGATAAGGCCGATGGTGGCGAAGATGTCATTCTCAAACTGCCGGGCCAGGAGGGCGAGGTAGGCGCCGAGGATGGCGACGGGGGTGGAAAGGAGCACGCTGAAGGGAAGCGACCAGCTCTCGTAGAGCGCGGCAAGGATAAGAAAGACGAACAGGAGCGAAAGGCCGAAGACGGCCCAGGTAGGGACGCCTTGGCTGGCGCGCTGCTCCTGGAAGCTGATGCCGGAGTAGTCGAACCCCATGCCGGCGGGCATGGTCTGTTGGAACACCTGCTCGAGCGCGGCGCGGACCTGGCCGGAGCTGTAGCCGGGGGCGCCGGAGATGTTCATTTGCGCGGCGGGGTACTCATTAAAGCGCGTGATGAACTCGGGGCCGGTAATTTGGCGCGTGTGGACCAGGGCGCTCAGAGGGACCTGGCCGCCGTTGGCGCTGCGTACGTAGAACTGGCTGATGTTGGCGATATTGGTGCGCGAACCGCCTTCGGCTTCGACGTAGGTCTGCCATTGGCGGCCGAAACGGTTGAAGTAGTTGACCAGGTAGCCGCCCATGAAGGTTTGCATGGTGGTGTAGATGTTGTTGAGGTCAACCTGCTGCTGGCTGGCTTTTTCGCGATCCACGTCGGCGTAGAGCTGCGGAACGGCCGGCAGGTACGAGGGGATAGCCGCGGCGATCTCGGGGCGCTTAGAAACCGCGCCGAGGAAGGCGAAGATGTTTTGCGTAAGGAACTGCGGATCGTCCTTGCCGGAACGATCTTCCAGGACCATGGTGACGCCACCCGAGGTACCGATGCCGGGAATGGCGGGCGGCGGGAAGCTGAAGGCGAGGCCGTCGCTGACGCCGCCAAGTTTGCGTTGAACGCTCCCTTGGATAGCAATGAGTTGTTCGGCGGCGGATTTGCGCTCTTCCCAGGGCTTCAGCGTGACGAAGAAGAAGGCGGTGTTGGTGCTTTGGGTGAGGGTGAGGAGGCTGAAGCCGTTGACCTGCATGACGCCGCTGATGCCGGGCGTATCGAGCAGAGCGCGGGTGACCTTGAGACCGGCGTCGTCGGTGCGCTGGAGGCTAGCAGCGTCGGGTAGCTGCAGAGCGACAAACATATAGCCCTGGTCTTCCGTGGGGATGAAGCCGGTGGGCAGTTTGGCGCCGATCGCGACGGCAACGACGGCGATGATCGCGAGCACGGCCATGGTGAGGCCGGACTTGTGAATGAGAACGGAAGAGGTGGAGACGTAGCGGTCGGTGGTGCGGCCGAAGAGGCGGTTGAAGGCGTCGAAGAAGCGCTGCAGTGGGCCGGGCTTGCGGTTTTTGTCTTTGGGCTTGAGCAGTAAGGCCGAGAGCGCGGGGCTGAGCGTGAGGGCGTTGAAGGCCGAGATGAGCACCGAGATCGCGATGGTCACGGCAAACTGCTGGTAGAGACGGCCGGTGATGCCGGGAATAAAGGCAGTGGGGATGAAGACGGCGGCCAGGATGAGGGCGATGGCGACGACGGGACCGCCGACCTCTTCCATGGCTGTTTCGGTGGCGGCGCGCGGGGTCATGCCCTCGTCGATGTGATGCTCGACGGCCTCGACGACGATGATGGCGTCGTCGACAACCAGACCGATGGCGAGCACGAGGCCGAAGAGCGACAGGGTATTGATGGAAAAGCCCAGCAGCGGGAACAGGACAAAGGTGCCGATGAGCGAAACCGGAACGGCCAGCAAGGGAATGAGCGTAGCGCGCCAGCCCTGGAGGAAGAGGTAGACGACCAGGATGACGAGCAGAAGTGCGATGCCGAGCGTAATGATGATGTCGTGGATGCCGGCGGTGACAGCCTGCGTGGTGTCCAGCGAGACGCCGTACTGGACGCCCTCCGGAAAGCGCTTGGAGAGTTCCGCGAGGCGGGCGCGGACGGCGGCGGCCGTTTGCACGGCGTTAGAGCCGGGCAACTGGTAGACGCCCATGATGCCGGCGGCAGCGCCGTTATAACGGGCGTTGAGGTTATAGGTTTGGGTGCCGAGCTCGACGCGGGCGACATCGCGCAGGTGCAGGATGGAGCCGTCGGGGTTGGCGCGGAGGATGATGTCTTCAAACTGCTTAGCGTCGACCAGCCGGCCCTGCGTGCGGACGGTGTAGGTGAACTGTTGGCCGTTGGGGACGGGCTCGCCGCCGATTTGGCCGGCGGGGTTAACGTTGTTCTGTGTCCCGAGGGCGTTGATGACGTCGGTGGCGGTAACGCCGAGCTGCGCGAGCTTGTCGGGGTT
>CAXTTZ010000356.1:0-2778 GCA_964247325.1 uncultured Acidobacteriaceae bacterium
GTGTGACCGTCTTCGACGGCGACGCGGTTGCACTGGGCGGAGAAGGGGGCGGGCAGGGGGTCGACGGCGTCGGCGCGAAGGGTGCCGAGGAGACGGGCGGCTTCGGCTTGGACCTTTTCTTCCTCGTTTTGGATGAAGGGAATGACGTTGCCGAGGATGTCGAGCGAGGGCACGCCGGGGTAGCCGGCGCCGCTGACGGCCTGCATGCTGGTGAGCAGGGCCGATTGGAGGCCGAAGCGGTCGGCGAGGGGCTTGAGCGCGAGCACGGGGCCCATGACGGTGCAGTTGGGGTTGGTGACGAGGTAGCCGCCGGAGGTTTGGCGGGTGGGCTGCCTGTCGAGCAGGGCGAGGTGACCGGGGTTGACCTCGGGGATGACCAGTGGGACGTCAGGGGCCATGCGAAAAGCGGAGGAATTGGAGATGACGGCGCAGCCAGCGGCGGCAAAGCGGGGCTCGAGCTCGCGGGCGACCGCGGTGTCGACCGAGGCGAAGAGGATGCGCGGAAGGGGCGTAGTGGAGGCTTCGGGCGTGTTCGGCTGGACGATGAGGCGCGCGATGTACGGCGGAAGCGGGGTGTCGAGCTTCCAGGAGCAGGCTTCGGCGTAGGGTTTGCCGGCGCTGCGGTCGCTGGCGGCGAGCCAGGTGATGTTGAACCAGGGGTGGTTGGCCAGGAGCTGGATGAAGCGTTGCCCGACCGTGCCGGTGGCCCCGAGGATGCCTACATCGCGCCGTTCCATCCAGGTAGTTTATCGCAGGTGGTAAGGGATTTTGCAGAAGGGCGAGAGTGGATCGATAGCTGCTGCTGAAAAAAGGTTGATAGATTCCGCAATCATTGACCAGGATCTGACTTCCCGTTACCTGCAGCAGTGAGCAACATTCATTCGCCTTACTCAATTATCCGACGGTTTCTCTACATGCTCAAATACAAACACTTTGCTGCTTACCTTCTGCGCCTCCAGCCTAAGCCCCAGTTGCTCCTTGAGGGCAGTCACAAGCGATGAATCCGCCTCGCCTGAAAGCATTTGGTTCCCCATATCTGTGGAATCAAAGCCACCTCTGGGCGCTACTGCATCTGGTTTCCACTTCAGGTCAAAGTCGTAGGTTCCGTTGAGGCCTGTGTTGTCGCGCACCTCGCGATTCAGTTGCCTAGACAGTTCTTCTGTGAGTTGCTGGACACTTACTCCCTGACCGCCGACCTCGCCGCCGCCGAGAGAAGACAGCAACATATGGGGCTCCACTGGCCCACCTGGGCGGTGCAATTGGCTCGCCGCAAAGCTGCTGGCAATTTCCGAACGCTTAAGCCTGGGACCGCCTTGTGCCACTGATAGAAGCAGCACAGGGGTCATCCGAATGTCCTCATGGGCTTGCAAATGAAATCGGTTTTCTAGCAAGGAACGTAACAATTCAAGGTGTACAGCCCGACGCTGAGCTTCATCGGCATTTTTCAGGCCAACCTGCATCTCCGGGCTGATCCTAGCATGGATGGTGAAATTATCTGTGCTGGTCCATCTTGGGTAGCCAGCGATACGATTTGGCGGCAAACCGTACGCTTCAGCTACGAGCATCAGTACAGTGGTTCCCTCCGCCTCAAACCCGTTCTCTGTGAACTGCATACGGGAGATGTGAGAGAAGCCATCACTAGGGTCATCCAGGTGAATGGACGCGACCGCGAAAGCCTTCTCTGGTGACACGTCTCCTTGTGCTAGTTGGACCGCAGCTTCAGAGCTTCTGCTTGTTGTGCAGCAGACTAACGCACCTATCAGTACAAACTGTCGAACCTGATCCATGATCACCTTGAGACCCTCGTGGACATTCTGCTCTGAACTGCTATAAGTGTCGGACGCGGACCAGCCAAGGCGGGTAGCGGTAAATCAGTACAAAGCGTGATGCCCTCATCAGTACCGGAAACGCGCTTCTCGCAGGTAGGCAGCCAATCAGCCGAGTTGCACTGAGGAAAGCTCGAGCGCTCGTCTTTTGCGTCCAACAGCGTGCATGAAGCAGCGACGAGAGCCGATCTCCAAGAGGCGTCTGGAGGCCTTTTAGTGACGGGGTGATTGCCGTCGTTATCACGATTCTGGTGCTGAATCTCCATGCGCCGGGCGTGGGTGGATGGCCGGGTGGCGGCCGGGGCTGTTGCCCGCGCTGATTTATGGCATAGGGTTTCAGTTGACGCCGCCATGTGGCTGCGGCACCACAACACGATAGTGCGGCTGCACCCTGTGAACTGGCGCGCCGTCTGGGCGAACTTCTTCTTTTTGTTCTTATTGAGTTGGTTTCCGGTGACCGTAGAGGCGGTGTTGCTGCATCCGCTAAGTTCGGCGGATGTTGCTGTGCTTTGCGGCTTCACCAGAGACGTCTTTCCTTCGTCCGACACTTCTAGTCGAGGACGTCGACGCGGCGGCGACGGGCGTAGCGGGTGCTGCCGCCGCCCCAGGCGAAGACGAGCGCGACCGCGTGGATGAGGAACCAGAGACTGATGCCCTGGTCGGTGTAGATCCAAAACAGGATGAGGATGCGGGGGATGAGCAGCCCGACGGCGATCTGGATGAGGTTGAGCGAGGCCGGCAGGTGTGCGGGGAGGTTGTGCTGCAGCCAGGCCAGGACGAGGCAAAGACGCGGGAGAAAGAGGCTAAGCACAAGAAACCACAACGGCATGGTGGATGTGCCAACGGCGATGTTGAGGTTCATGAACCGGGTCCTCCGGTGATGGGATCGTGCTACTGGGGCCCGAAGGTGAAGGCGGCGTGAGCGGCACCGTGCGGGGGCACGGTCACTTGG
>CAXTTZ010000357.1:0-2745 GCA_964247325.1 uncultured Acidobacteriaceae bacterium
GTGTCGGCTTTGGGGCGGTTGGGCGGGGGGGCAAGTTCGGTGCGGCGGGGCAGCACCAGCGCCGAATGAAGGTAGACCACATGCGGCATGACGGTGGCGCCGAGCATGCCCACCGCCGCGAAGACCGAGCCGCGCAGGACATGGGGGTCAAAGGTGGGCAGCAGCGTGGCAACGAAGGCGCGATGCCAGTCCGGGTGCACCAGGAAAACTTCAAAGCCGTAGCAAAGGCCGATAACGCCGACAAACAACATAATGCCACGCTCGAGCCACTGAAAACCGGCAAGATCGAGCGCGAGGATGCCCACCACGCCGACCGTCGCCACCCCTGCAGCGAAAAACAGCGAGCCGGCGGGCGACATGCCATGCGCCTGCAGCGCCGGCCCGATCAGCAGATCGAGCCCCAGCGCGGCGCCTAGAAACTCGGCGAGGTCGGTGGCCACGGCGGAAAGTTCGCCACACACCCAAAGCAGAAGGGTGGTGCGCCGGCTGAAGTGTTCGCGGCAGTTTTGGGGCAGGGTGCAGCCGGTGACGATGCCGAGCTTGGCCGACAGGTATTGGATCAGCAACGCCATGGCGTTGGACCAAAGCAGCACCCACAGCAGCCGGTAGCCGAACTGGCTGCCGCCGAGGATGTTGGTGGCGAAGTTGCCAGGGTCAATATACGCGACAGAGGCGACAAAGGCCGGACCAAGATAGCCCCACACGCGGTCGGAGCGGAAGCCGGGACGACCCGCCTGCGCAGGCGAGTCAGGAAACAGGCCTGCGGGTGCGGCTTCCGGCTGGTTGAGATCCATCACTGAATTCAGTATAGGGAGCCACCGTGCGTGCGCCGAGGGATCGCGCGCACGGGGACTCAGGCGAGTAGACTCAGGGTGGCTGGGTCAGGCTTTCTGGATCAGGCTGTTTGGCTAAAGATCAGCTTCCAGCCGGCTTCGGTCTTTTCGAAGATCTCCGTAAAGGTCCCTTGGGCTTCGCCGCCGCTCTTTTTCGAGCGCAGGAGACGATATTTGCCGGTCGCCAGGGCGAAGGTCGGGCCGAGCTCGCGGACCTCCACCTCGGTCTGCTCTAGGGTGCCCATAGCGTCGCGGTTGGGAAAGTTGCTGTGGTAGGCCGAGCGGATGGCGGGGAGGCCGCGGACGGGGCCGCTGAGGATGGCCTCGGTGGTGCGGGCATCTGCAAAGTGCGACAGGTAACCGTCCAGGTTGCCCTGGTTCCACTCGCGCTCCTGCGCGAGCACGATTTTAGTCACATCGAGCTGTTCGCGGCTGGCGGTGTAGAGCTGTTCGGGGCTTTGCGCTCGGGCCGCGAGCGGCAAGAAAAGCAGGGGCGCTGCGAAGAAAAGCAGGGAACGGCGCATAGCGGGGTCCTCAACCGATATCCATCATACGAGGGCGGCGCGGCGCGGTGAAGGCCTACTGCGAGGCCGGCGGAAGGCTGGTGGTGTCGTCACGGATGATCTTCCAGCCGGCAGCGGTTTGTTCCAGCACCAGTAGAAAGAAGCCCTCCGCGTTGCCGCCGCCGGCGGCGGTGCGCTCGAGGTGGAAGCGGCCTGTGGCGGTGGCGAAACGCGCGTCGAGCGGTTGCACCTCGAGCTGCGAAAAGCGGAGCGTGCCCATCGCGGCGCGCGTGGGGTAGCGTGCCTTGTAACCGGCGAGCATGCCGGCATAGCCGTGCTCGACGGTGCGGCCGATGAACAGGATGTCAGGCGCATTTTTGTAGCCGATGGCGAAGGCGTCGAGGTCGCCGCGGTTCCAGTCGGTGGCTTGCTGCTCCAGCAGATGGCGTATGGCGGCGGCGGGGCCGGTTTGCGCGGGACAAGGCCGGCTCGAGACGACAGCCAGGCAGACAAGGGCAGAGCCAATCAAGCGGCGCATGGGAACTCCCGGAAGCACTTCGCTTCCAGCATAGAATCAAAGCATGGCCACGCGGGAGGTACATGCCGTTTGCACGCTCGATTGCCCAGACTCCTGCGGCGTGCTGGTGACCGTGGACGAGCTGACCGGGCGAGCGACCAAGCTGCGCGGCGACCCGGCACATCCGGTGACGCGGGGCTTCTTATGCGGCAAGGTGGCCCGGTACCTGGAGCGGGTGTACTCGCCCGAGCGGCTGCTGTACCCCATGCGACGCCGGGCAGGTGTGCCCAAAGGACCGCTGCCGCCAGGGCGCGAGGCGGAGGCCTTTGATCGCATCTCATGGGACGAGGCGCTTGAGGCCGTTGCGGCGCGGCTGGGGCAGATCAGCGAGCGGTACGGGCCGGAGAGCATCTTGCCCTACAGCTATGCGGGCACGATCGGGCAGCTTGGCTATGGTTCGATGGACCGGCGGTTTTTTCACCGGCTTGGGGCTTTGCAGCTGGACCGCACCATCTGCGCCAGCGCAGGCACCGAAGCACTGACGCAGGTGTATGGCACGCGGCTGGGCACGGCGCCACAGGACTTTGCAGAGGCTGGGCTGATCGTCGCGTGGGGCGCGAACATCCATGGCAACAACATCCATCTATGGCCGTTTATCGAGCAGGCGCGGCGGCGTGGGGCCAAGCTGGTGGTGATCGACCCCTATCGCACGCGCACGGCGGCGCTTGCCGACGAGTGGCTTGCCATTCGTCCCGGAACCGACGTGGCCCTGGCGCTGGCGATGATGCATGTGCTGTTTCGTGACAGTTTGGTCGACGAGGCCTATCTGGAATCATGCACGGAGGGGTGGCGCGAGCTGCGCGCGCATGCGTTGCGGCCGGAGCATGCACCG
>CAXTTZ010000358.1:0-2716 GCA_964247325.1 uncultured Acidobacteriaceae bacterium
TGCAACGATTTGGAGCGACGCGCAGCGTGAGCCGCCGCGATCATCTGCTGCAAACGCCGGACGCGTTTGTGCGTATGCCGCTGCCGGGACTGGTAGGGGGCGCGGCGATCGTGCATGCCGGCCCGCAGATCGGCGCGGCTTTTGCCATGACGACGGTGGAGTTCGAGCCGAACGGCACGCTGACACAGGGCTCGACGCAGCGGCTGGTGTACGTGCTGGAAGGCTCGTTGGAGGTGCGCGAGGTGGGGGTGCGGCGGCCGCATCTGCTGGAAGCGGGAGGGTTTGCATACCTTGCGGCGGCCACCGCGCACACGCTGCTGGCTTCAAGCAAAACGCGGGCGCTTCTGATTGAAAAGCCCTATGTACCGCCGGACGCCGCGGCTGCGGAGGCGCTGCAGGAGCCGCTGCCCCCTTCCCTCTTCGGCCATGAGGAGGAGCTGGATCCGGTGGCGTTTGCGGGCGATAAAGACATCCAGGTTCGGGCGTTATTGCCGGCTTCGGCCGCGTTCGACTTTACCGTCAGGACGATGACCTACTCTCCGGGGGCGTCGCTCAATCAGGTGGAAACCCCGGTGATGGAGCACGGGCTCATGATGCTGCACGGCGGCGGAATCTGCCGCTTGGGAGAAGCGTGGTACCCGGTGGGGGCTGGGGATTGCCTTTGGGTGGCGCCGTTTTGCCCACAATGGTTTGGCGCGCTTGGGCGCAGTCCGTCCAAGTACCTGGTTTATCAGGAACGGAACCGGCACGTGCTGGCGTAGAGCAGCCGAAAGATCCGAAACGGGTCAGAGCACGAAGGTAACCTGCACGACTCTCTTGCGGATACACTAAAGGCACTTAGCCTTTTGTTCGGAGCGTCCTGTCGCATGATCCAGTCCGTCAATCCTGCTACCGGTGAACTGTTGCGCCATTTCGAGCCGATCTCGCCGGAGGTGCTTGAAAGCAAGTTGGCGTTGGCCGCTGCGGCCGCGCGGAGCTTTCCTTTGGAGTCGCTGGAGCACCGTCAGTTCTGGATGCGGCGCCTGGCGTTGCTGCTGGAAAGTGACCGGGAAGAGCTAGCGGAGCTGATTGTGACCGAGGTCGGCAAGCCGATCGGCACGGCACGCGCCGAGGTGGACAAATGTGTGCTGACCTGCCGCTACTACGCGGAGCACGCAGCGCGCATCTTGGAACCGGAGCCAATTGAGACCGAGTATGAGCAGACGTATGTGCGCTGGGATCCGCTGGGCGTCGTTCTGGCTGTGATGCCGTGGAACTTTCCGCTGTGGCAGGTGTTTCGGTTTGCGGCGCCGGCGCTGATGGCCGCTAATGTGGTGTTGCTGAAGCATGCGCCGAGTGTGCCGCAGTGTGCGCGGGCCATTGAAGCGCTGGTGCGACGGGCCGGATTTCCGCGTGGCAGCTTTCAGTCCTTGCTGCTGGAGACCGAGGAGGTGGAGGCGGTGCTAGCCGATGAACGCATTCAGGCGGTCACCGTTACGGGGTCTGAGGCAGCCGGGCGCGCGGTGGCGGCGCAGGCGGGGTATCTGCTGAAGAAGAGTGTGTTGGAGTTAGGCGGGTCGGACCCGTTTGTGGTGTTGCCCTCGGCGAACCTAGCTGCTGCGATGGAGACCGCGGTGCGGTCGCGGTGCTTGAACAACGGCCAAAGCTGCATCGCGGCCAAGCGGTTCATCGTGCATGATGCGGTGTATGAGGAGTTTGAGGCCGGGTTTGTGAAGGAGATGGAGTCGCTCACGGTGGGCGACCCCACGCTAGAGGAGACCGACCTTGGGCCGCTGGCGAGTGAGGCAGCGCGCGAACGGCTACTGGGGCAGATCGATGCCGCGATGGTGGCCGGGGGACGGCTGCTCACGGGCGGCAAACGCCCGGCAGGAGCAGGATTTTATGTGGAGCCGACCGCGATCGCGGACGTGCCGTCCTCGGCTCCGGTGTGTGCGGAGGAGACCTTTGGGCCGCTGGCGTTGCTATTTCGCGTGCACTCACTCGAGGAGGCGGTGGCCCTGGCGAATGCGACGCCGTATGGGCTGGGGGCGAGTTGCTGGACGACGAAGCTGGACGAGCAAGAGCAGCTGGCCAAGGAGATCGAGGCGGGGTGTGTATTCTTCAATACGCCGGTGGTGAGCGACCCGCGGCTGCCGTTTGGGGGCATCAAGCGCTCGGGGTATGGGCGTGAACTTTCCGCGGCGGGCATGCGGGAGTTTATGAATGCGAAGACGGTGGCTGTAGCGGCTCCCGCGTTGGCGTTGCCGAAGCCGGAGGGGGAAGCGGTGGAGGACAAGGTTCCGGAGGCGGCTGTGGCCGTGGAAGTCGGGGCTTGAGGCGGAAGCGCTATGGGATTTCTATTAAGAGGTGGGGTCAAGAAGGCAAAGGCAAAAGTAAGCTACTGCAGACGCGCATTCCCTTCGGAACGAACATCCAGAAAAACGAATCAGCTGCACTTCCGCAGCTGATTCCTTAGAAGTTGAAAGACGCCTGCACGGAGATGCGGCGGACTGCGCTTTGTTGCGTGAACGGGTAGCCTTGCAGGTTGATACTTTGGCCGAAGCTGGAAGAGTTGAGCACCGAGATGGGTAGAGCGGGATCAGTGTTGTTGAAGAGATTTTGCACGTTGACGCCGAAGCCGAGATTGTAGCGCTGGCCGGTGCTGGCGCCGCCGCCCCCGCCGAAGCCGCCGGGGCCGCCGCGACCGCCACCTCCACCACCCGGACCCCCGCCGCCC
>CAXTTZ010000359.1:0-2711 GCA_964247325.1 uncultured Acidobacteriaceae bacterium
CCGTTTGGTTCGAAGTAAAAGGGCGTTGGAATTTCGCTGGTTCTCTGTTCGTTGACCCCCGCGGGGAGGTGGGAGGGGTGGGCGCTATTGCCACATCGGAAAGCCGGTAGAACTTACAGATCCCTTACCCCTCCCAGCGTAGGATCAAGGGCGAATCGATGGCCGATGCTCGTGAGCAATGTGTGTAGGTTGCTTCCGGGCTTCCCGGAGAAGGCCAGTTTCGGTACCGCATCCTAGGGCAGCCTCCGCAGTTGTCCTCGTCCCACTCCTACTTGAGACAAGGCATGCTCGATGCAGATGCAAGGCTCCAAGATCCGTAGTTTTGTCGTACCCGTTACCGTGATGCTCTCCTTTGTTTCGTTTTGGAGGGCGTCTGCCATTGTCCTTTGCGATCTTGGCTCCTCGGCCTACTATGTGGGTGGTATTGCAGAGAAGGCCATCGGCAAGTCCGCCCCTTGGTTCATTTTGGCCATCATGTTGTTCTCCTATGCCGTCCGCGCGGTGTATATCGAGAGCTGCAGCATGTTTGTTCGCGGCGGCGTTTACCGGGTGGTACGCGAGGCGCTGGGAGGGACGGCCGCTAAGTTCTCCGTTTCAGCCCTGATGTTCGATTATGTGCTGACCGGGCCCATCAGCGGGGTCAGTGCAGGCCTTTACCTTGCGGCGCTGATCAACGAGCTCGGCCAGTACTTCCATCTCGGGTGGATGCATGTTCCGAGCGCCTGGTTCGCGGCCGCCTTTGCGGCAGTGGTCACGGTTTATTTTTGGTACACCAACCGTATCGGCGTACCGTTTTCGAGCACGCGGGCGCTGCGCATCATGCAGGCCACGACCGTCATGGTCGTAATCCTGATTGCCTGGTGCGTGTACACCCTTCTGACCAAGGGTTTCCAGCCTGTACCGCTGCCTGTGCCCTCAAACTTTCACTTCAGCGAGGACGCCCTGGGATGGCTGAAGGGCACCGCTCTGCCGAGCTTCACCACCGTCGCGGTTGTTATCGGGCTGGGACATTCCGTGCTTGCGCTGAGTGGCGAAGAGACGCTGGCACAGGTGTATCGCGAGATTGAAGGGCCAAAACGGCAGAACCTTTTGCGGACAGGTTTGATCATTTTTCTTTACAGCATGCTGTTTACGTCGTTGGTGTCCTTTTTCGCGGTCATGCTGATCCCGGATGCCGAGCGTGCCAAGGTCCTCGACGATTTGATTGGCGGCCTGGCGATGGTGCTGGCGGGGCCATTTGCCCTGCGGCTTGCCTTTCATGCCTTTGTGGTCGTGGTGGGTATTCTGATTTTGTCCGGTGCGGTCAACACGGCGATCATCGGCTCGACCGGGGTTCTCAGCCGTGTGGCGGAGGACGGCGTGCTTCCACCGTGGTTTCGCAAGCTGGATCCCAAGCACGGGACCTCCCGCAACATCATTGGCCTGATCGTGGGGCTGCAGCTGCTGACCATCGCGCTAAGCCGTGGCAATGTGGACATGCTGGGCGACGCGTATGCGCTTGGTGTGGTGTGGAGCTTTGCAATGAAGGCACTGGCCGTGGCGGTTCTTAGATTTACGCACCCCGACACGGAACGCTGGAAGTTCCCGGTGAACCTGCGTGTCGGCCGTGTGGAGCTTCCGCTCGGACTGCTCGCCACAACGCTGATTCTGTTCCTGATCGCGTTTGTCAATCTGTTTACCAAAAAGGATGCGACCCTCTTCGGCGGTAGCTTCACGTTGGTCTTTTTCGCTCTTTTCAGCTATTCCGAGCGCAAGTACGCCCAGCAGCAGGAAGAAAATCAGATCAAGGCCAGACCGGATCCGGGGGATCCCTTTCGGGAAACCTCTCGCGAGCGTTTCCGCTTCAAAGCCGGGGAAGATCTTTCGCCGCACTCGCTTGGGACGGAGCCTGGATGCTGCCTGGTGGGCGTCAATGACCCTGGCGATCTGCGCGCCATCGATAAGATCCTTGCCGCGGATATTGGGAACAAGGCTGTGGTTGCGGTTTGCGTCGGCTCCGTTTCGCCGGAACGAGTTAAACAGTCGCCGGAGGATGACAGTGCTGTCGATGATCGAGTGAAGGATGTTTCAGTGAAGTTGTTTTTTCCGCGGAGAAGCTAGGTAGGCCGGTCCAGCTGCTCGCTCTTTCGGGAGAGAGCCCGGTGGGCGTCCTCCTCCAAGCCGCACAATCGCTCGGCGCCTCGGAACTTTGGCTCGGATCGTCACAGCGAAGGGGGGCGCAGCAAAGGTCGGAGTTAAACGCTCAGTGGAGCGCCGCCGCTTCGCCGAAAGAGAGCCTTCGCGTGGTGCTGGTAAACGGACCCCAGGATGAACCCGAGCAGTGGATGCTGGAGGACAGACCGGCCGCCCAGGTGTGAGGCTCGCTCAGGCCGGCTTTGGGGTGGAGGTGCCTAGGGGAAGGGTTTTCAGGATTTTGCCGCCTTCCTGGATGACGTAGAGGTGGTTGGCGGCGAGGGATTTTAGGGTGTCTTTGGTGCCGCTGGGCCAGGCGATTTCTATGTTGGCGTGGGTGGCTTGGTCTAGGCCGAAGTGGAGGCGAAGGTCGTTTTGCGAGAAGTAGGAGCCGCCGGAGCGGAGTTCTTCGAGTTGGGTGAGGGATTTGCCGGGTTGGTTTTCGGCGGAGACGGTGAGGCGGGCGCCGATGCCGGAGCGGTTGGATTTGGTGCCCACGAGGCGAAGTTTGAGGACGTTACGGGTGGGGGCTCCGGGGG
>CAXTTZ010000360.1:0-2686 GCA_964247325.1 uncultured Acidobacteriaceae bacterium
GCCCCCCCCCGGCCGCCGCGTTGGGGCGGCTTACCCCCCCCCCCCTCGACCCAGTAGTACCCGCCGTCGCCCCAAGCCCAATAGCCGGGCGTCCAAATATAGCCGTCGCCAGGGCAAAGCGGCTGTTCGTAATATGGAATGGCCGGTGGGGCATAGCCCGCGGTGATAAAAATGGCTGCATGCGCTTGCGGCGCAGGGGCGGCGAGCGCCAAGCCGGCCGCAAAGGCCGCGCCGGCTGCCATCGAACGAATTGCGCGCTTGATCTGCATCTCTCTTCCTTCCGCCGCTCCGGAGCTTGCGTGCGCTCGAGTCTCCGGCGGCCCACAGTGCCTCGGTCGCCCTCGGCCTGTCACATCGGATTAGACACGCACTCCCTCACACATGTTGCGCTCCATTTTGAGACCGCTGTGCAACTTCCGGGGCAGCCGGCGCACCGTGTGTCCCAATCTGCTCCACTCAGCCCAAAATCTTAAGGTTTGGCCAGCGCCGTCGGGAGCTTCGGTCCCGTGAACAGCGCCTTTGGGCACACCACGTGCACGCCATCGTTGGTGTCCACCAGTTCCGTGATGTCCACATCGCAGGCCGTCGAGATCAAGGCATACGCGTCATCGCGCGATAGGTGCGGGTAGTCCGGATTGCCCTCCGACAAGAACTGAATCATGTTCCGCACCGCCATCTCCGCCGCGGTCTTCAGGTCCGGGCTGAACCCCATGCTCAGATACGCCGCCGGCGTCTCCGCGCGCGGCCACAGCAGATGTTCGCGCGCGGCCTCGCCCTTGTGCACGATGAACTGGAACGTGCCGGTCAGCGAGGTTTCCAGCGCCGTAATATCGACCTCGCCATCGCCTTGCCCCGCGTGCCCGTCGCCGGCCTCAAACAGCGCTCCGCTCGCGTGCACGGGGTAGAAGAGTACCGATCCTTCCACCAGCGACTTGTCATCCATATTGCCGCCATGCATCGACGGCGGCGCGGAGTTCCACTTGCCAGCCGACTCCGGCGGCGCCACCCCCATGGACCCAAAGAACGGGTGCAGCGGAATCGTGATTCCCGGCGCAAACTCAGCCGTCATCTTCGCTCGGTCGAGTGGAATGACCTTTGTCCGCCCGTACGGAAAGTCATCCGGCAAAAATCCGCGCCCCACGCCGAACCCGTTGCACGCCCAGGGTACGTCGAGTGCCACCTTGCGCACCCTCACCTCCAGCACATCCCCAGGTTCGGCGCCCTCCACCGCCACCGGCCCGGTCAGGATGTGGCCGCCCGGCCCGCGCTCGGCCTGCGGCACGCCGTCGTACAGCGGCCCGAGCCACGCCGGGATGTCCGCCGACTTTACGCCGATGGCCGTCAAGCGCTGCGGCGGCCCGCAGGTCGAAGCCGTCTGCATCACCACCGTATCGCCCGAGTGCACCGTCAGCACCGGCTTAGCATGCGCCGAGTAGTACCCCCACGCCACCGTTGAGGGCGTGGCCAGTAGCGTGTGCGTGGTCTGGGCCTGCGTGGTCTGGGCCTGCGTGGTCTGGGCCTGCTGGGTTTGGGCTTGCACAGTCTGAGCAGGGCACCCCTGCGCAAGAAAAACCGGCATCGCCGCTGCAAGGAGCGCTCGGCGCAGCAAAAATTGTGGGGTCATCCGCAAGATATAGCACAGCCCGCGCCGCGCACGAGCCTCCGCTCTACGGTGCTCCCAGCACCGCCAGCGGAATCACCCCCGCCTCCGCCTTGTACCCCGCACCGTTCGGATGAAAGTTGTCGCCCGAGTTATATAGCGGCAGCATAAAGTTCGGCCTCGCCGGATCCACCAGCGCCGCATCGAAGTCAGCGATTGCTGCCACCCCTGGCGTCTCCGCCCCCGTCTGCCGAATCCAGGCATTCAGCGCAATGCGCTGCGTTTCGCCGCCGTTTTGCGGCCCCGGCTGGGCGCCCCCGGCATACGGATCGGCAGCGCTCGGCGACGGCCCATAGTTTCCCTGTGCCGGGTTCCGGCAAAAGGCCGAAGGCGGAACCGTCGCTAATACCACCGGCACCTTGGCCGCTGCCGCGGTGGCGATCAGCTGCTCGGTCGCCTGCTCAATGGCCGGCGCCGACTTGCAATCCGGCGACCGGATGTCGATCGACCCAAAGTACGTCACCACGCCCAGCAGGTTCGGCAGCGTCAACACATCCTGCGCGATGCGATCGTTCGCGTTCTTCACGCTGTTGGTCTGATTCGTGCTGTCCACCGTCACCGTATCGCCGGGTACGCCCAGGTTCACTACCCCCACCTGGTACCCGGTCGCGTTTAACCGCGCCGCCAACCAGTCCGACAGCCGCGCCGTGTGCTGCCCGTCTACGGGCACGTTTGGCACCGGATACACGCGGTCCGAACTGTAGTTGGCATGAAATCCGTCCGTGGTCGAGCTTCCAAACAGCGCCAGCGTCCCCTTATATGGCCCATACACGTCCACGCCACTCACCAGCAGCCAATCAGAAAGCGTCTCCGTGTAGCTTGTGCCCGCGAGATCGCCGGTGGTGTCGCCGCTGCCGGCCGGGCTGCGGTAGTTGGTAATGAATAGGGCATGGTGCCGCGAAACCGAGGTAAACGTTCCTTTCAGGTACACCGAAACCGCCAGCATCTGCCCATAGCGGAAGGGCATCGCGACTGGGTCCGAGGTGACCACCTGCTCCGGCGCCCGGGTCGTGGCCGCTTGCCCGC
>CAXTTZ010000361.1:0-2667 GCA_964247325.1 uncultured Acidobacteriaceae bacterium
CCCCCGGCTGCGAGCCCCGCCGCCGCTCTCTCCAGCGTGATGCCCCCACTGGCCACCAGCGGTTTCGCTGTCAGCGCCCGCGCCTGCCGCACGCCCTCCAACCCCACCACCGGCTCTGCATCGGCCTTGGTTCCGGTCGTAAAGACTGGCCCAATCGCCAGGTAATCTGCCGTTCCCTCCGCCGCCGCTCGCACCTGCGCGTCGTTATGTGTCGAAACACCCACCCACGCCCCCGCTCCCAACACCCTTCGCGCAGCCTCCGGTGGCAGATCGCGATCCCCCACGTGCACCGCGCGCCAACCCGCCAGCAGCGCCAGATCCGCTCGGTCATTCATCACCGGCGAGCACGGGCTCCCAGCCACGGCCCGCGACACCGCCTCCGCATGCCGCAGCACCTCCTGTGGCGAGCTCACCTTGTCCCGCAACTGCATGATCTCCGCGCCGCCCTCCACCAACCCGCGCGCAAATCGCTCTACTTCCAGCCCACGCGCCTCCACCGAGGCCACATCCACAATCGGGTACAAGCGCGGCATCCGCATCGGCCCCGCCCTCAATGCGGCATGTCCCGATGCCCGGCTTTGGCCCGGTACCCCGCCACACCGAGCCGCTTCTTCAACTCCTCGGCAATCATCACCGACCGGTGCTGCCCGCCCGTGCACCCAATCCCGATTGTCAAGTAGCTTTTGCCTTCCTTGATGTAGTGCGGCAGCAGAAACGTCAGCATCTCCGTCACTTTGTCCAGAAACTCCTTGGTCTGCGGAAACTGCCGCACGTACTTGGCCACCCGCGGATGCTTGCCCGTCAGCTTGCGAAACTCCGGCACAAAGTGTGGATTGGGCAGAAATCGCACATCAAACACCAGATCCGCATCCGTCGGCACCCCATTCTTAAACCCAAAACTTACCACCGAAATCGTTAGGTTTCGCTCGCTCGCGCCGTCCCCGCGGTCAAACTGCGCATTCAAATGCGCCCGCAGCTCGTGCACATTGAACTTCGAGGTATCCAGCAAAATGTCTGCCACATTGCGCACTGGATCCAGCCGTTCCCGCTCCGCCCGGATCGACGATACCACCGTCTCCCCTCGCCCTAGCGGGTGCGGCCGTCGCGTCTCCGAAAACCGTCGCACGATCACATCCTCGCTAGCCTCCAGAAACACCACTCGCGTTGGCAGCACCTTGCGTACCTGCTTTAGAATGGCCGGAAACCGCTCCAAACGGCTCCCCTCACGCACATCCACCACTAATGCCGCGCGGCTGATCTCTGCCGACTTCGCCACCAAATCCGCAAAGCGAGGAATCAGCTCCAGTGGCAGATTGTCCACCGAGTAGTACCCCAAGTCTTCAAATGTCTTCAGCGCCGAAGCTTTCCCAGACCCCGACATCCCCGTCAAAATGACCAACTCCCGCGAAGCCCCGCCAGCCTCGCTTTTCCTATCAGCCGCGCTCCCCGCCGCAGCCGCACCTTTCACCATGGCCGCCTTCTTGGCAGACTTGCGCGCCGGCCTAGCTGCAGATTCGCTGGCCGTCTCACTCGCGCCTTTTCCCTTCGCCACGCGGTGGGTCGCCATGCAGGCATAGTAGCACTCACCCAAAATCCACCGACACCGCCGGCCCTCAGCCGCGTCTTTGGCCTCGAACGTGCTCTTCAGCGCCTCTTATTTTTTGTTGTCGTCCCGTAGCGAAGCGGAGAAATCTGCTGTTGTAGTTACTTTGCTTTTCTTGCTTGTCCTTCCCGAAGGGAATCTGCTTTTGCTGCTGTTGCTGCTGTTGCTTTGCCTTTTGGTTGTCCTTCCCGAAGGGAACCTGCTTCTGCGCCCACGCTAGATGCTACCCTCAACAGCGGCACCGCAAACCACCCTCCCGGCCTCCCACCTCGCGGCCCCAAGGCGCTCGATGCAACCCAAAAATACCTGGCTCGTCTTCCTTGTTCTGCTGCTCTTCGCCGCGCTTTCCACCCTTCGCCACCGCACTGCCACCGGTGCCGACCTCGGCTCTTCCTATTACGGCTGCCGCGTCCTCGCTGCCGGCTTCCCTTCGCACCTGTACAGCCGCGACCCCTCCAACTTCGGCGCCGTTGCCGACCCTGTTTGGACCGTGCTGGCCGAGCACACCGGCTTCGGTCCTGCCCGTCGCCTCCATCCTTACGTGCAAATCCCGCTCTGGGCTTTCGCCCTCGAACCACTCTGCACCCGCCTCCAGTTCCCCGCCTTCAACCTCCTCTTCCTTACCCTCGCCAATCTATGTTTCGTCGCCACCCTTTGGCTGATTGCAACTAACTGGGCCCCGCGCACCTTTCATCCCGTTTGGATCGCCCTCGCCTGCCTTCTGCTCTACCTTTCCGCCGCGTATGAAAACGCGATGGCCTTCACCCAAACTCATATTTTCTTTCTTTTCTTCACCCTGCTCGCGCTCGCCCTCGCCGAGCGCCGCCGTGCCATCGCCGCCGGCGCTCTGCTCGCCGCCGCGGCCGCCGTCAAGCTCACTCCAGCCTTCCTGGTCCTCTATTGGCTTCTGCGTAAACAGAACCGCGCCGCCGGCAGCTTTCTCCTCTTCTCCGCCGCCATCGCCGTCTTCAGCCTGGTCTCGACCGGCACAACCCTTAACCTGATCTACCTTAACAACGTGCGCCAAATCTAAAACATGCTGCTCGTAGAAGCCAATAACCAAA
>CAXTTZ010000362.1:0-2662 GCA_964247325.1 uncultured Acidobacteriaceae bacterium
GTCTAAGGGCAACGTCGAGCTGCTCGAGGCCGACGCCGCCGAACCTTCACCCTCGCTCGGCCCATTCGACCTCATCCTTTGCGATGTACCCTGCAGCGGCACTGGCACCCTCGCCCGCAACCCCGAAATCCGCCATCGCCTCGAACCCGCCGAGCTCAGCCGCCAAGCAGAGCGCCAACGGCGCATCCTCGCCGGCGCGCTGGGCAAGCTCGCCCCCGGCGGCCGCCTCCTCTACTCAACCTGCTCGCTCGAACCGGAAGAAAACGAGCACGTCGTCGACGCCGCCTGCGCCACCCCCCCCGGCGGCCCCTCAGCCTCGCGCCACGACCTCACCGACACCCTAAACACCCTAGCCACCCGCGGCACCTTCACCCTCGACCCAGCCGCACTCCCCACTCTGCTCCGCAACGGCCACCTCCGCACCCTCCCCGGCACCAACCTCCAAGCCGACGGCTTCTTCGCCGCCCTCTTGCAGCGCCACTAAATCCCACACCACACCGCATTTACAGCCCCACGCAGCCACCACGCAGCCCCACGCAGTCTCTGCTCTCGCCCTTTTGCTTTGTCATTCCCGAAGGGAATCTGCGTTTGCTGTTGCCCTTGCCTTTGCTTTTTTGTTGTCATCCCGCAGCGTAGCGGAGGGATCTGCTTTTGCCTTTGCCCTTGCCTTTGTAGCTTGTCATTCCCGAAGGGAATCTGCTTTCCTACCGCTCAACCCGAAACACCAATGAAATCCACCCAACCTTGCACAAGCAACCAACCCGTTTCCCTATACTGAAAGGAGTCACAAACACCGCACACAAAGGTACCCCTGTACCTAAGTCCAATAACGAACGTACTTTATCCCAAAAGTACGGGGGAGGGGGGAGGTACCTCAACCTTTACTGCGGCGCGGTAGGCACCGTCGTCGTAGGGCCGCCTGTACTCGTACCCGTCCCGCTCTGCGAGCTCGGCCGCGAGAAATTCAGGCGCATCACCCCGCCGCCCATCGCCCGATGCCCGGCCTCAGGGCTCTGCGACAGCACCGGCCCCCCCGGCGTGGACGGCACCACCGGAGCCGCCATTACCGCTTCGATAGGCTGCCCGTTGCCGTCATACTGCACCACCGGCGCCGGCGTCGCAGGGATGCCCCCCACTGTCGCCACCCGCAACCCTAGCGCAATCGCCGCACGATTGGCATTGGTGTAGCTCATCCCCACAAACGAAGGCATCAAAAACGCCGCCGTAGCGTCCTGCGCCGATGAGCTCAGCAGAAGGTTCACGCGCGGCTGGTCCACACCCGCGTTGGGCGGCGGCGTCTGCGCCAGCACCAGGTCCGGCTCGCCCGGCGCATCCAGCCGCGCCTGCGTCCCCAGATCGAGCTGCATGCGGCGCAGGTCCATCGCCGCCTGCCGCACCGGCTCGCCCACTACATTTGGTATGGTCACCTGCTGCGGCCCTAGGCTTTCGGTCACGCGCACCTGCCACCCCTTGCGCACCTCCGACCCCGCCGCGGGTGCCTGCGACAGAATGCGCCCCGCCGGCACCGTGGTCGAATAAAATTTGTTCTCAATATTCAGATCCAGCCCCGCATGCAGCGCCGCATCAGAGGCCTCCTGCACCGTAAGCCCCGAAAAGCTAGGAATCGAAACCTCCCCAGCATGCAGCGCCAACCGAAGCGTAAGCCCCGCCGCCAGCGCCATAGCAAGGAGCATCGCGAAAAGCTGAAACAAGATCCTGAGAAAGCGCAGCATCGCCGTCTAGGATACACGCGCACGCTCGGTGCTTCGGATCTGTCAGCGACGATTGTCGGTGGCAGGTTCGGGATGGATGAGGACGCGGGAGACCTGCGGGTGTTGCAGTCGGAACGCGCTTTCGAGATCTGTGATGACCTGGTGGACGCGAGCCATGGAAAGGTCGTCGGGCAGCGTGCAGTGGCAGTTCACCTGCACGGTAAGTCCAGCGCCGGCGTGGCTGCGCGTTACGGTAATCTCGTGCACGTCGAGGATTTCAGGGAAGGCGCGGGCCGTGGTGCGAAGCTGGGCTTCTAGGTTGGTGGAAGGGCCGAACTGGGCGGTAGGGGCGATGGTTTCGGGCTCGCTCTCGATATGCGTGAGCAGGGTGGCGATGCCGGGAACCTCGCGGCGGATGGAGCCTTCAAGCTGGGTGACGACGCTATGGGCGTCGCGCAGGGTCATGGTTTCAGGCACTTCGAGGTGCTGTTCGACGGCGAGGCGGCCGCCGCGGTCCTGCACGCTGACGTCGTGGACGGACAGGTTGGCTTGGGCAGCCACGGCGCGGATGCGCTCGAAGACGCTTTCGCTATGGCCAGCGGTGGGCACGGTGCGGATGACGACGTCCGCGCCGGGCAGATTACGCTCAACGGAGGCAGTAGCGGCGGCGGTAACCTGTTCGGCACGTTGAAAGGTGAGATTGCGCGGCAGGCTGAGGGTGAGGTCGACGAAGTAGTTGGAACCGGAGCGGCGAAGGCGAAGGCGCTCGGCCTTGAGGACGTCGGGAATGGCTTCGATCTCGCCGACGAGGGTGGCTCGGAGGCGGGTGCGGACCTCGGGGGGTGTGGCGTCGAGGAGGGAGTCCAGGGTTTGGCGGGCGAGTTGGACGGTGACGTACAGGATGATGGCGGTGACGAGAAGGGCGGCGAGGGGGGCGGCTAGGGTGAGGG
>CAXTTZ010000363.1:0-2661 GCA_964247325.1 uncultured Acidobacteriaceae bacterium
GGCGGCTCGATGTAGCCGAGATCTTGGGCGATTTCGGTGGAGTTATCGAGCGAGCGGCCGATGATAGCGACCTTGCGGCCGTGCTTGTGGGCCAGCTCCATGGCGATGCGGATGCGGTGGATAGAGGAGCTGAAGCAGGAGAAGAAGAGCTTCTTGCGGGTAGCGGCGAAGATGTCGTCCAGCCGAGGACGGACAGCGAGCTCGCCGGGGGTGAAGCCGGCCCGGTCGACGTTGGTGGAGTCTTGAAGAAGGGCGAGGACGCCCTGTTTGCCGAGGTCGGCGAAGGCCTGAAGGTCGAAGGGATGGCCGTCGGGAGAGCTGAGGTCGATTTTGAAATCGCCCGTGTGCAGGACCGTGCCGACAGGCGTGTTGACGGCGAGCGCGACGCAGTCGACAAGCGAATGGGTGACGCGGATGGGGGTGATGTTGAAAGGGCCGAGCGAAAAGCGCTTGCCGGGAAGAATCTCGATGAGCTCGGTCTTATCGAGGAGCTTGTGCTCGTCGAGCTTGCCCTCGACCAGGGCGAGGGTGAATTCAGTGCCGTAAACGGGGACGTTGAGCTCGGAAAGGATCCACGGGAGGCCGCCGATGTGGTCCTCGTGGCCGTGGGTGAGCACGATGCCGCGCACTTTGCTGCGGTTTTCGATGAGAAAGCTGATGTCAGGGACGACGATGTCGACGCCAAGGAGCTCTTCTTCGGGGAACATGAGGCCGGCGTCGATGACAAGGATGTCGTCGCCAAAGCGGAGGGCCATGCAGTTCATGCCGAACTCGCCCAAGCCGCCAAGAGGGATGATTTGTAGTTTTTCTAAAGCCATGGATCTTTAGTTTAGCTGATGGCGGCAGCCGAGGTTTTTGTGGCGCGCGAAAGACGAACGCAGCGTGTGCAGAGGGGCGCAGCGTTTGCGCGATGGGGGGATTAGGAGGCCTTGCTTTCGCGGAGAAGAGCTTCGTGCAGCAGCATCTTAAGATAGGTCTGGTAGCGGAGGCCGCGCTTTTCGGCTTGATCGCGCGCCATTTGGATGTCAACAGGATCAAGCCGAATGGTGGTTGTGGGAAGGCCCATTCTACGAGCCACGGTGCCTCGTCCGAGCCGGCCTTCTTCGGCGGCATGGATGAAGTCCTGGTCGAGCTCATCACGGTGCTCAAACCACCATTTGGCTTCTTCCGCCTCTGAGGCAAAGTTAGGTAGAGCTCTATTCTCCATCGTGAGTGACCTCCGTTCGGTACTTAAGGTAGGCTGCTTGCAAAAGCCGACTTGGCTCATAGCCGGTGATGACGCGGGTCAGACCTTTTCGTTCAGTGCTAATAATTTCCAGGATGCGCCCCGAGAGCGTTTCACCGATCTGTCGAAAACGCAGCTCGCCCCTGCGGTCCTCATAACTGAGGTCAAGAGGATGATTAGTGATGACCTGTTCTGCTTCCAGCGGGGTGACGTTATGCTCCGCCAGGTGTGCAACATTCGCCTCGTCCCAATCAAACATTCTTTCCCTGGATACCTATCCTATGGGGACCGCAGAACACAGTAGCTCTAGTGACCTGCCAGATTTAGGTAGAGCTCACTAACATGCATTTTGAGCTCAATCACCCCCAATACTGTAGCTACGATGTAGCTACCCCGTCAACAGCTTTCACCGGATTAGGTCTTCGAGGGTGGTGCTTAGGTCGGTTTTCTCGTCGCGGTATTTGACAATGGTGGGGGCGTATAGGGAAAGGCCGAGGTCTTTCCCAGGGCCGTGCGTGATGGCACGGGCGCCGGGGACGACGACGGCGTTTGCGGGGATAATGAGGGGCAATTCGGGGGTGGCTCGTAGAATTTGGTTGTTAGGGAGATCGAAGACGGGCGTGCCCCGGGTGAGCATGGTGCCGGCGGCAAGGACGGCGCCTTGCCGGACGACGGTGCCCTCATAGACGCCGCAGTTGCCGCCGACCAGGACATCGTCTTCGATGATGACGGGGGAGGCGTTGACGGGCTCGAGGACGCCGCCGATTTGGGCGGCGGCGGAAAGGTGGACGCGGGCGCCGATCTGGGCGCAGGAGCCGACCAGGGCGTGGGAGTCGACCATGGTGCCTTCGCCGACATAGGCGCCGGTGTTGACGAAGCAGGGCGGCGCGAGGATGACGCCGCGGGCAAGGTGCGCGCCGGAGCGAACAGAAGTGCCGCCAGGGACGACGCGAATGCCGTCTTCCGGCGCAAAGCGGCGGATGGGAAAGGTCGCTTTGTCAGCAAAGCTGAGCAGGGACGGGCCGGAGGCTTCACAGCCGTTCATGGTTTGAAGGGTGCCGAGACGGAAGCCGAGAAGAATTCCCTGCTTAACCCACGGGTTGACGCGCCAGCCCGTAGGGGCGGCGGAGTCGGGTTCGGCGGAGCGGAGGTTGCCGGTCTCGAGGGCGTCGCGGAGTTGGAGAAATGCGGCAAGGGCGTCGGGGTCGCCAGCGACTTCGGGGCCGAGGGCGAAAAACTGCTCAATGGTGTGTTGGAGAGGGTGTTGGGTGGGCATGTCAGGGTTGATTGTAGTGGCGGTCTGATTGTAGTGGCGGTCTGAGGGAGGGTAGGCTGGATGCGGTAGAGACGTGACGGTCGAGGAAGGGTTAAAAGAGGCGGGGGCCGGGGGCGCTGGACTCGTCGGCTAGGAGACCGAGTTCGCCGAGGATGCGCTC
>CAXTTZ010000364.1:0-2659 GCA_964247325.1 uncultured Acidobacteriaceae bacterium
GCCGAGCTGGGCGGCCGGTTGCGGGCCGTACGCGCGGAAACCGAGGCGGCGCGCGAGCGTCGGTCAGGCATGCTGGCGCGCCAGGCGCGGCTGGCTGGCGATCTGGAGCACCTGGAGGCGAGCTGTGTGAGCGAGCTTTCGACGGAAGCGCAGATTTTGCGGCAGGACGGCTCGGTACACCGGCTCGAGGCTGAGCCGCTGGCCGAGGCAGGCGAGGCCGCGCGGGGGCTGCGCAAAAAGATGGACGGCATGGGGCCGGTGAACATGATGGCTCTCGAAGAGCTGCGCGAAGCAAGCGAGCGGCACACGTTTTTGGACACGCAACGGAAGGATCTGCTCGATTCCATCGAAAACACACAAGCCTCGCTGCGCGAGATCGACCAGGTGTCGCGAGAAAAGTTTGACGAGGCGTACGCGATCATCAACGAGAACTTTTCCAACACCTTCACTAAGCTTTTTGGCGGCGGGCAGGCCTTTATGCGGCTGACCGAGACCGAAGGCACCGACGCCAAAGAGCTCGCCGGGATCGAGATTATTGCGTCGCCACCGGGCAAAAAGCTGCAAAATGTGCTGCTGCTCTCGGGCGGTGAAAAGACCCTTACGGCGCTGTCGCTGCTGGTGGGCATCTTTCAGTTCCAGCCGGCGCCGTTTTGTGTACTCGATGAGGTGGACGCGCCGTTGGATGAAACCAATGTCGGCCGATTTGCACACCTGATTGCCGCGATGAGCGACCAAACGCAGTTTGTGGTAATCACCCATTCCAAACGCACCATGGAGCAAGCCGACATCCTGTATGGCGTGACCATGCAAGAGCCGGGGGTGAGTAAGGTGGTCAGCGTAACGCTGGGTGGGCGCGACCGCAGCAAGAGCGCGCGGTCGGCAGCATGAGGCACCGAGCCGGCTACGACCTTCGGAGTTTTCGGTGAACCCGCTGGACTGGATGCTCGCCTGTTTGCTTGCCTACTCGACCCTGCGCGCGGCGGTGCGGGGGCTGTTTCGAGAGGTATTTGCGTTTGCTGGGCTCCTGGTGGGGTTTCCGCTGGCGTGCTGGTACTACGATGAAGCCGCGCGGGCCCTGGCCGGGCTGATCCAAGCGCCCTTGGTGGCGGAGTTCGCCGGATTCATGCTGATTTTGGTGGGAGTAACGGCCGTAGCGACGTTGCTGGGGGCGGTGCTGCGGCGTGGGGCGCGAACGCTTGGGTTAGGGGTGGCGGACCGACTGGCGGGCGCGGCGTTTGGTCTATTGCGGGGCCTCGTGCTAGGGACCGCCCTGCTGCTAGGGGTCACGGCCATTCTGCCGGCGGCGCCTTGGGTGCAAACCTCGGCGCTGGCCCCCTATTTTCTCCGGGGGGCACATGCGGTATCCTTTGCCATGCCCGCGGAGATGCAGGACCGGCTGCACGGAACGCTGGACCGGCTCAAGCACGGCGCACCCGATTGGATCAAGTCCGGCCTCCCGTCGCACACTGGAAGCTAAGTTCAGCCGTAAGCGAGGAAAACGCGAGTGAAGCGCGAGCTCGATCATCTGGTTCTCGGCATGCATGCTGCCGGTGTGTCGTATAACGATGCCGTGCGTGAGTTTAAAAAACGCTATCTGCTGGAGGTGCTGGCGCAGCATCGTGGCAACCAGTGCAAAGCGGCCGAAGAGCTCGGCATGCATCGCAACACCCTAAGCCGGACCTTGGCCGAGCTGGGCATGAACTCTGCGCAGATTCGCCGCGGTATGCGGCGGCCGCCGCGGCCGGTGCGCCCCGGGGTGGCGAGTGCGGCTGGAGCAGACCTTCAGCTTCTAGCCAACGGCACCGGACGTTAAGGGGTTCAGTCCGTCCAACGCACAGCTATGGTCGTTTCCTCACGTACGCCGCGCCGAGGCGGGCGGGTTTTCAGTTTTGCCCTGTTCGCGCTGCTGGCAGGTGCGCCGCGTGCGATCTGGGCACAAAACGCACCCTCACCCGCCGGGGCCGAAGCGCCCGCGCCTTCGGTCGGGCAAGCGGTAGTCTTGCCTTCCCAACAGGTGTCGGCTAAAGATCTACGCCAAGCGGAGGAAGCGTATCTGAAGGGAGCGCGGGCGCTCGCGCGTCGCGACTTCGCTGCCGCCGAGGAGGCGTTTGCTCGAGCGGCGCAGCTGAACCCGCAGAGCCGTGATTACGCCGTGGCGCTTGCGGGCACGCGCGAGCATCGGTTGACGGACCTGGTGCAACGTGCGGCGCAGGCCCGGCAGCGGGGACACGGGGCCGAAGCAGACCGGCTGCTGCTCGAAGCGCAGTCGATTGATCCGAAGAACCCGGTCGTACAGCAACACTTCGCGCCTGACGGCTCGTTGCTGCCAACGCCGGAGCTCGGGACCGCAGGGAGCCAGGCAGCGGCGGTGGCCGACACGCTGGCCGGCCCCGTGCAACTTGCCCCCAGAGCCGGATCCCAGAGCTTGCACCTACGCGGTACGGCGAATGACGTGCTGTCGCAGCTTTGCGCGGCGTTTGGGGTCCGGGCCACGGTAGCCACGCCGCTGGATGCGGGGCCGGCGATGCGATTGGATCTTGAGGCTGTCGATTTCTCCACGGCGGTGCGCACCGCCCAAACCATGACCCAAACCTTTTCCGTCCCCCAGCAGCCAACGGAGCTGCACTTCGCCCGGGCCACCCCCCAGGTTCGCGCGCCA
>CAXTTZ010000365.1:0-2652 GCA_964247325.1 uncultured Acidobacteriaceae bacterium
ACCCCTACCTCCCCCTGGCACCCCACCTCGGCACCGGAGATAGAAGCGTTTTACTTGTATAAAATCCCGATCGCGGCCGCTGTAAAGAAAAATCGCAAAAGCCCGGTCGTTTGCTCCGCGGCGGTGCACTCTGGGCTGGCATGTTGTTGATAATAGAGGGCCACGGCAGGAATCACTCCCGCTGCGCCGTTGGTAGGCGCCGTGACGACGCGCCCGCCCGCGGCATTCTCCTCGTTGACGGCCATCGCGGTTAGCGTGACGGCGTCGAGCGGCGCCAGCGGATCATGCAGCTTGCCCGCTTCATCCATCTGCGCCCGTCGGCGCGCCAATCCCGGAGCGCGACGGCGTACGTTCAAACCACCCGGCAACGTGCCCTCCGTGGCGATGCCGCGCTCGATGGCACGCTGCATCACTGCCCACAGCGAGAGCACGCGCTGTTCCACGTCCGAGGCAGCATCGACCACCGCCTCGGTTCTCAACGGTGGCGGCCGGTGGACGCCCGGCTTGCTCATAAGGGCTACCTCGTTCGTCCTCATGAGTTCAGGGATCGTCAAACCGGCATCCACCGCTTGCCGTAAAAGCTGCTCTGCAGAGCGAAAAGGCAAGGGAACTGCCGCCTCGGTCTCCAGCACGCCGTCCCGTTGCGCGAACTCCTTTGAGGAGACGATGAATCCGCCACCGACGGAGTAGAAGACCTCGCTTGCAAGCACTTGCCCGGCGGTGTTCCAGGCTGTGCAGCGCAGGCCATTCGGATGCGCTGGCACCTCGACATCGGGATACATGCGGTCGCGGTGAAACAGAAGATCGCGAGCTTCCTCGAAGCGAATGGGGTGCTGACCCAAAAGTGGTAGCATTCCGCTTGCGCGAATGACCGCTAAGCTGCCTTCGACGGCCGCTGGATCGACCGTATCTGGTGCTTCGCCTAGCAGGCCGAGGAGCACGGCGCGGTCGGTGCCGTGGCCGATACCGGTCAGCGCGAGTGAGCCGTAAAGCTCCACCGCAACACGCGCAACACGGGACAGAAGGTCTTGTTCGTGAAGGAAAGACGCAAAACGCATGGCCGCCCGCATGGGCCCGACCGTGTGCGAGCTGGAAGGCCCGATCCCGATTTTGAACAGCTCGAAGAGGCTCGTATTCATCGTTCGTGCGCGCCGTACCCGCTTTGGGTACATTGTAGGCCCGAAAGTGGTATAGGCTGCCTCGCGGTACAGCGGTAGGCTGATCGGGATTCAAAAGTTTAGAACGCCACAGCCTCATGGTTGGGCACGGGCAGGCTCATGCTTTTTAAGACGCGTTCGGCGGCGGTGTATGGCATCGACGCGCACATAATCGATGTGGAGGTGTACTTTTCCGGGGTTAAAACGCCCGAAGAGATTTTTTCGACGGTGGGGCTGCCCGATGCCGCGGTACGGGAAAGCCGCGACCGCGTACGCTCTGCGATCCGCAACTCCGGGTTCGAGCTGCCACCCACGCGCATCACGGTTAATCTCGCGCCGGCAGACTTGAAGAAGGAGGGCTCCGGGTTCGATCTGCCGATTGCGGTCGGCATCTTGGGAGCCTACGGAGGTCTGGCAGCAAAGGACGTTAGCGACTTCATGTTGGTGGGCGAGCTTGGACTGGATGGCGGATTGCGTGCGGTGCAAGGGATGCTGCCGGTGGCCATTGCCGCGCGGCAAGCAGGCATCAAGAACCTGCTGATTCCGGCCCAAAACGCACCCGAAGCCGCCGTGGTGGAAGGTGTGAATGTGTACCCGGTGCGCAGTTTGCTGGAAGTGAGGGAGTTGCTGAACGGGGCGGCGATGGGCGCGATCTCGGCGCAGCCGCTACGCATCGCGGCAAAGACGTTGCTCAGTGGAACGCTAGAGGGCATGCCGGATTTTGCCGATGTGCGCGGTCAGCATGTGGCCAAGCGGGCGCTAGAGGTAGCCGCAGCCGGTGGGCACAATATCCTGATGATCGGGCCGCCCGGTTCTGGCAAGACGATGCTGGCCAAGCGCTTGCCTTCCATTCTGACGCCGCTGCGCTTTGAGGAGGCGCTGGAGACGACCAAGATTCATTCGGTTGCCGGTGTGCTGAACCGCGATGAAGGCTTGGTGACGCATCGGCCGTTTCGCGCGCCGCACCATACCATTTCAGACGCCGGGCTTATCGGGGGTGGCGTGGTGCCGCGGCCGGGCGAGGTCTCGTTAGCACACCATGGCGTGCTGTTTCTCGATGAGCTGCCGGAGTTCCCGCGCAATGTACTCGAGGTGCTTCGGCAGCCGCTCGAGGACGGTACCGTAACCATCGCGCGGGCGTCGATGAGCTTAAGTTTTCCGGCGCGCTTCATGCTAGCGGCCGCCATGAACCCGTGTCCTTGCGGGTACCACAACGACCCCGGTCGCGAATGCCTGTGCACGCCGCCCATGATCCAGCGCTACATCAGCAAGGTCAGCGGGCCGCTGCTCGACCGAATCGATATTCATATTGAAGTGCCTGCTGTGCAGTACAAGGAGTTGCGTGGCGGGGCGCCGGCAGAAAGCTCGGAGTCGATCCGCGGGCGTGTGTTGGCGGCGCGCGAGCGGCAGCACGCCCGCTTTTTGGAGGCTGGGGCGCGCCCCTCGTCCTCCGCCCGGGCACCGAGCCGTGCCGTTTATGCCAATGCGCAGATGT
>CAXTTZ010000366.1:0-2624 GCA_964247325.1 uncultured Acidobacteriaceae bacterium
GGGCCGGTGGCCTGCAAGCAGAGCTTGGAGCCGTTTTTGCCCACCCCGTTGGAGCGGACCCATGCCGCCGGAACGTTGGCGTTGGCATACCACCGGCCGCAGAGTGGGGGGCGGCTGCGGGCCTGGTACGGGAACTTTGGCATGTTTATCCGGGCGCTGGCGTACATTCTGGCGAACGGACCGGATGGCTTGCGGCAGACGACCGAAGATGCGGTGCTGAATGCGAATTATCTGCGGGCCAAGCTGGAAGGGACCTTTGAGCTGCCGTACAAGACGCGGTCGATGCATGAGGTGGTGTTTTCGGATCGGCTGCAGGCGCGGAACGGGGTCAAGACGGGAGATATGGGCAAGCGGTTGATCGACTACGGGTTCCATGCGTACACGACGAGCTTTCCGTTGGTGGTGCAGGGCGCAATGATGATCGAGCCAACGGAGTCGGAGTCGCGGGAGGAACTGGATCTGCTAGTGGATGCGCTGAAGCAGATCGCGCGCGAGGCGGAAAAAAATCCCGAGGTGGTAACGACGGCGCCGCATACGACGCGGGTGCAGCGCATGGATGAGACCACGGCGGCACGAAAGCCGGTGCTGCGATGGAAGGCGCCAGCGGCGAAAGAGCCCGTGCAGATGGATTCGGCGGCGAAGGAGTGGTGAGGGCGAGGTGGATGCTGATGAACTGAATGCTTTAGCGAAGCGGGTGCTGGATGCTGCGTTCGTTGTGCACACGGCGCTCGGGCCGGGGCTGTTAGAAAGTGCATATACGGCTTGTTTAGTTTATGAGTTACATAAAGCCGGGCTGGATGTGGTAACTGAGGTTCCTGTTCCGATCGTGTATGACGGGGTGAAGCTAACCGATGTAGGGTACAGAATCGATATTCTTGTTGCGAACGAGCTTGTGATTGAGGTTAAGTCGATGGAGGCCATTCTACCAGTGCACTTATCGCAGCTTGTTTCGTATTTGAAACTATCGGATCGGCGGTTGGGATTGCTATTAAACTTCAATGTAGAGCGATTACGGGATGGGATATATCGCCGGGTGAATCGGTTTAGTGACCGGCCGAGAAGCAGAATCTGACGCAAAGGGCGCTGAGGTTGCGCAAAGGTACGCGACGGGATTTGTGGCGGTGGTACGGCAAAGGATTCGTGGCGGATCTTTGCGGTACTTAGCGAGCTTTGCGTCAGATTTTTGTTGGTCTTTGTTACAGGGCGGGTTTGATTTCTACCCACTCGTCGGTGCGTTCCCAGCGGATGTGGAGTTGGGTGGAGGTGGGGGTCGAGTGTTCGAAGGAGAGCGTCATGACTTCCTGTGGGGCAGGAAGCGTGGCGGCGTGCATGGGGGTGCGGCCCAGGTCTTGAGCCTGGTGGTAGACGGTGCCCCATTGGCCGGTTTCTTTGTTGACGATGAGCTGCCAGGGGGTGCCGTGGGCGGCGGGTAGGGTGTAGAGGGTGTACTTGCCAGCGGGGACTTGGAGCGTGCCGACCGTAAGGTCGGTTTCGGTCGTGAAACTGGTGGCGGGGTTGGCGCCGGTGCGCCAGACTTGGCCATAGGGCACAACGCCGCCCATGATGGTGCGGCAGCGGGCTGAGGGCGCGTTGTAGTGCAGGGCGAGAGCTTTGCCGTTGAGCTTGGCTTCGGCTGTTTCGGCGGGCGAGGCCAGTGGCTGGCCGTTTTTCGATTGTCCGTGGTCATGGACGGGGGCTGTGGGGCAAGGATTGGTGGCGGGCTGGGCCTTGGAGGAAGGGTGTAGGGCAAGCAAGAGAGCGGTGGAGGCAAGGCGCGAGCGGTTCATGGCTTCCTCATGCTACGCTAAAGAGGTGCCGCAGGGCGCCCGTAGCTCAGCTGGATAGAGCAACAGCCTCCGAAGCTGTAGGTCAGACGTTCGAATCGTCTCGGGCGCACCATCCCCCTTAAAAACTAAGCGTTGGCACGAAGGTTTCGCGAAGCGTGGCTTTGCTGTCCGGGCTAGGTCCAGGCGTCGATGGTGAGGAAGCGTTTGCTGCTGGCTTGGGCGATGCTGATGAGTTGGGCGGTAGCTTGGACGGTGGCGCTGCGGTCATAACTCAATTGTTCGTCAAAGCCGTCGTGCAGGAGGATGTTGGCGCCGCGATGCTGGCGCTCGGCGCGGGTGAGGTCTTGGGCGATGCGGGCGAGGATGGCTTGGGGGCCGACGGGCTCCCAATCGTTACCCTGGACGTTCCATTGGACCGTGGTAAGGCCGAGTTCGCGGGCGATGCGGAGGACGGCGGGACGGCGGGCGCCGTAGGGCGGGCGAAAAAAGCGGACGGGCTCGCCGAGAGCGTCTTCGAGCAGGTGGTTGCAGCCGGTGAGCTCCTCGCGGATGCAGCGGGCGGACAGGTAGGCGAGATGGGGGTGCGTGACGGTGTGGTTGCCGACGAGGTGGCCGGCGGAGCGCACGGCGCGGACGAGGTCGGGGCGCTGCCGGACGAATTTGCCGATGACAAAGAAGGTGGCTTTGACCCCGAGGCGGTCGAGCACGGCGAGCAGCTCGGGGGTCGAGCGGTCGTTGGGGCCGTCGTCGTAGGTGAGGGCGATCTCGTCGGGGTCCGGGCCGGCGACGAGGGTGCGGCCGAAGATTTGGGAGCCAGGCTTGCGGGTTTCGAGAGCC
>CAXTTZ010000367.1:0-2610 GCA_964247325.1 uncultured Acidobacteriaceae bacterium
CGCTGAAGGAGATGGGGCAGTTTTTTCCGGCGGTGCAGGAGGCACAGTTGGTGAAGTCGGGGGTGTTGAAGGAGGCGCGGGCGACATTTTCGGTGGTGCCGGGACTGGACCGGCTGCGGCCGGCGGCCGATGCCTGCGGCGATGGGCTGTTTCTGGCGGGGGATTGGACACGGACGGGGTGGCCTTCGACGATGGAGGGGGCGGTGCGGAGTGGACGGCTGGCGGCAGAAGCGATCACGGGCAGGCGGATGGTAACGCCGAATCTGGAGGCGCGGGGATTGGTGCGGTGGTTGGGAGAATGCGGAGTGCCTGGGGGAATACAAGCGAAAGCAAAGACTGACGCTAAGGACGCTGAGGCGGCGCGAAGGTGCGCAAAGAGCTAGATGGCAGTTAATGGGAGAGGAGGACGACGCCGAGGGCGACGAAGGAGGCGGCGAGCCAGCGGCGGCGGTCCACGTTTTCATGGAGAAAAAGCTTGGCGGCTGCGGCGTTGCCGATATAGGTGAGCGCGGCCGTAGCAGGCGCGGCGAGCGATAGGTCGACGAGGCTGAGGGTGTAGAGCATGGCAAAGAAGTTGAGTGCCATGCAAAGAGCGCCGAAGAGGAAGACGGGGCTGGACAGGACGACGCGAATGGCGCCGGGGAGACCGGAGCGCTCGCGGATGCGATCGAGGTCACCGAGGCGGGTCATGGCAGCGGCAATAGAGCACTCGCCGGTGATGGCAAGCACAGCTACGGAAGCGATGCAGAGCCAGGCGCGCAAACCGCCGAGCGGGTGTGTGGGAGCGATGTTAAGCAGCGTCAACGGCCGGCCCCGGAGTCCATGAAGGCGAGATCGGGGGACGGCTCAGGGGCGGAGGTGTGGTCGGTATGCTCGGTGCGCGAAGGGCCGTTGGCGACAAAGCCGACCGCGCAGACGATCAGGGCGATGCCGGCCCAGCGCGCGGGGGACAGCTGCTCGTGAAGCCAGAAATGGCTGAGCAGCGCGACCACGACGTAGCCGAAGGCTGTGGCGGGCATGACGAAGGTGAGGTCGGCCCAGCTGAGCGCGGTCATGTAGCTGGCGAAGAAACCGATGAGCAGGACGATACCGACAAGAACGTAAGGGTTGGCGAGGGCGTGCCAGAGCAGAGCGAGGTGGTGCGAGTCCACGGGGCCGACCTCAGCCATGCCGCGGGAGAGCAGCGTGTCGCCGAGCGATGCGGTGAGCATCACGGCGGCGAGGACAGCGTATTGGGCGGGTTTGAGCTGATGCTTCATGCGCGACCTGCTGAGTGTATCCCAAAGGAAACCCGGGTCCGATAGATCGGACCCGGGCGTGCGGAATCTGCTTTAGGGTTGTTTCGAGTTGAGTTGGTCGGGAGCGACGCCCGTGTGCGATGGCGGGTTGAAAGAAAGCAGGTTCTCTTCGGGAATGACAAACAAATGCACAAGCAGGGGCGGAAGTTGTGCCGTAGCGAAACCTGTCGATGCCGTCAACCTAGGCGTTCAGGCTGACGGACTCCTGTTGGCGAAGATCGTTGTCTTCTTTGGCCTTGCGGACCATGGCGTTGCGCTCTTTGCGGAGTTTCATGAAGCTTTTGGCTTCCGTGTAAAGGCGCGGAACGTCGCGGTTGACGATGGCCTTCCACACGACGCGGGCGGCGGCTTTGGGGCGGAAGTAGTACTCGTCATAGAACTTGTGAACCATCTCCATGACGTATTCGGTGGGCAGGCCGGGGTACTCGATGTGGGCCATTTGGTGGCCGCTGTGGTCGTTCATGCCCTTGTTGGTGATGAAGTTGTTGCGCTCGGCGAAGTCGTAGAACTCGGTGCCGGGGTAGGCGTGGGCGATGGAAACCTGGATGGTCTCGCAGTCGAGGGTTTTGGCGAAATTGATGGTGTTGCGAATCGATTCTTTCGTTTCGCCGGGAAGGCCGAGGATGAAGTCGGCATGAATGACGAGGCCGAGGTCGTGGCAGTCCTTGACGAAGTCGCGGGCGCGCTCAACGGTGGCGCCCTTCTTGATGTTCTTCAGGATTTGAGGGTCGCCGGACTCGAAGCCGACGATGAGCAGGCGGCAGCCGGCATCCTTCATGGCTTTCAGGGTTTCGCGGTCGGTGGTGACGCGCGAGGTGCAGGACCAGGTGAGGCCAAGGGGCTTGAGCTTGGCGCAAAGCTCGACGGTGCGGGCTTTTTGGATGTTGAAGGTGTCGTCGTCGAAGAAGAACTCTTTAACGTGGGGGAAGTTTTCCTTGGCCCAGGCGAGCTCGGCGGCCACGTCGTCGGTGGAGCGCTTGCGCCAGGCATGGCCCGAGAGGGTTTGGGGCCACAAGCAGAAGGTGCACTGCGCGGGGCAGCCGCGGGTGCTGTAGAGCGAGATGTAAGGGTGAAGCAGGAAGGGGACGTTGTAGCGCGTGACATCCATATCGCGCTTATAGATCTTGGTGGCCCATGGCATGGCGTCGAGGTCTTCGACCTGCGGGCGGTCGGGGTTGTGCTGGATGACGCCGGTTGCGGGGTCTTTGTAGGAGATGCCAAGGATTTCGGGAAGCGGCTTGCCGTTGGCGAACTCGACGACGGAAAAGTCGAACTCGCGGCGGCAGATGAAGTCGATGGCTTCGCACTCGTT
>CAXTTZ010000368.1:0-2602 GCA_964247325.1 uncultured Acidobacteriaceae bacterium
GTCGGCGATGTTGTGGACGATCGATAACTCGGAGCCGCGGTACACGTTGGAGTGTTTCCCGGTAATTCTCTTGCTGGCGAGTACCACATTTGTGGTAGGGCGAGGCATGCGCTACGGCTCAGTTTCGGTGAGAGGATAGCGAAAGCTGCCAGAGGTGGTTGCAGGTTTGGTCGAGGCCTAGGGGATAAACAGGTTCTGCCTTGATAAAGCAGAACAGCCTAGCAATGATGCTAGGCTGTTCCATCCACTGGTGAGACCGTATGCGAAATCTGTTTCGCGTAAAGGCCTCGGGTGAGATTGAAGTACCAGGACTCCTCATCCTGGCACTTCTGGTTTCGCTCGCTGTGCTTGCCGGAGTAGCATTTGTGCTGCTTAGGTAGGCTCCCCAACCGCCCTGCCGAGTGTGCAACCACTTGGTGGGGCGCTTTTAGTTTTGTTGGAGGCGGGGGTATTGTCAAGAGAAAAGTGGATGCGTGAAGACAGGCCTGGAAAGGCTAACCTTTGCGGCTGAGGTGGTTAGGGCATCTAAGCGGATCTAGCCCATGTTGCTTGCGATTTCGTAGCGAAGCGTAAAAATCTGTTGTTTGCCCGTGACTTCGATGGCACGCTGAAAAAGCAGATCCCTCCGCTTCGCTACGGGATGACAACAAGGAAAAGGTAAGTTGCAGGGACAATGCTATTTGCTAAGCTCCGTTCTGGCGATGCGTCCTGCTTTACTTCAGTGTTGGATGGTGTTGGCGTTTTTGGGGATGCGGTAGAGGGTTTTGTTGACCTTGGTGTTGAGGCGGAGGTTGGAATAGGTGGCGGTTTGGCGGTCGCCGGAGGGAGCATCGAAGACTTGCTTCAGCGAGACATCGCGGAGGGGATCGATCCAGAGGGTGACCTGCTTGAAGGTGTTTTGGACGCTAGGGTCTTTGCTGGTGAGGATGAGCTTTTCGACTTTGAGGGGCTGGCCGTTGTCGGTGAGGGTTTCGGGGCCGGCGTCGGTAATCTGCCAGGCTTGGGCAAGGTCGTGGCCGCTGCCGCCGAAGCCGAGGGTGAGATAGCTTTCGTAGTGGGATTGGTTGACGCCCGACTTAAAGCTGTCGACCTGATTTTCGGCCGGGGTATAAACGCGGAGCTCGCCGGCAGCGTAAGAGATGACCTTGGAGGGAGTGGGGAGCGGCTTGGAGCCGGGGTCTAGATCGTAGACGGCGGCGCCGAACTCGGTAGCGCCCTTGGCGCGCTCGATGTAGACGGTGCCTTTTTGGTGTGTGGTGTCGTGGACGACCTTTTCGTAGAAGTCGCGCTGGACGTCGGCGGTGGCGCTGGTGAAGTGTTTGCTGGCTGTGTCGAGTTGGGCGAGCAGGGCGGTGAGTTGCGGGGAGGGAGCTTGTGCGCGGGCTTGGTGGCCGCACACGGCGGGGAGCGAGAGAGCGAAGGCAGCACAGGTAGCAGAGCGAAAGCGCAGGAGCGAACGGGACATAAAGCCTTTCTAGGGTTCACGATGCACGGTGGCGTCAAAGGCAACGATGCGACCGCGGGGGTCTTTAAGGGGCTGGATGTTGTCGATGTGGACGTTGCCGGCGATGGCGGTAATCTGTGCGGCGATGCGGGCATGGAGCTCGGCTTCGGACTGGGTGCCGCGGAGATCATCGACGCGGATCTCGTAGACGAAGCGCGGTTGCTGATCGGGAGAGTTGAGGGTGCGCACGAGGACCTCTTGCGCGCGGGCGGGGACTTCAGGGATGGGACGATCGTGGAAGTCGAGGAAGCGGGGCGCAAGGAAGAGGAAGGCGAGGATCAGCGTGACCATGATGTCGTAATGGAGGCTGCCGCGTTCGTAGGTCCAGAAGAGGTAGCTGCGCAGGAGCCGCATCATAGGGCACGCCCGAAGCGTTGCGGGGTGAGGATGGTTTGGCCGCCCATGTAGGGCACCAGGGCGTCGGGTACGGTCACGGTTCCGTCAGCCTGCTGATAGTTTTCGAGGATGGCAAGGAAGGTGCGGCCGATGGCAAGGCCGGAGCCGTTGAGGGTGTGGACGAAGGCTGATTTCTTCGAGGCAATAGCTGCTGATTTTTCTGTGGCGCCGGCCGGCTTGTACCGGATGTTGGCGCGGCGGGCCTGGAAGGCGTGGAAGTTGGAGCAGGAGCTGATCTCGCGATAGGCCTGCTGGCCGGGAAGCCAAACCTCGAGGTCGTAGGTTTTGGCGGAACTGAAGCCCATGTCGCCGGTGCAGAGGAGCGTGCGGCGGTAGGGGAGGCCGAGACGCTCGAGGACGGTTTCGGCGTGGCGGGTGAGGGCTTCGTGCTCGGTGGCGGAGTCCTCGGGGCGGGTGAACTTGACGAGCTCGACCTTTTGGAACTGGTGGTGGCGGATCATGCCGCGCATGTCTTTGCCGTAGGTGCCCGCTTCGGAGCGAAAGCAGGGAGTGCAGGCGGTGAGGGAAACGGAGCCGGCGGTTAGATCGAGAATCTCGTCGCGGAAAAGGTTGGTGAGGGGGACCTCGGCGGTGGGAATGAGCCAGTGGTCGTTGTCTTGGAGGTGGCCGGGTGTGTAGGGACCTTTATCGTCGCAGTGGAATTGGTCGTTGGCGAATTTAGGGAGTTGGCCGGTGCTGAAA
>CAXTTZ010000369.1:0-2553 GCA_964247325.1 uncultured Acidobacteriaceae bacterium
GACGACTTCGGCTCGCCCGACGAAACCTATCTCAGCAGCCAATTCAGCAAACCCGTCATGGTCCACCGCTACCCCACCGCGGTCAAAGCCTTCTACATGCAGCCCGACCCCCAAGCCCCCACCAAAGCCCTGTGCGTCGACGTCCTCGCCCCCGAGGGCTACGGCGAAATCATCGGTGGCTCTCAACGCATCGACAGCCACGACCTCCTCAGATCCCGCATCGAAGCCCACAACCTCCCTCTCAGCGCTTTCCAGTGGTACCTCGACCTCCGCCAATACGGCTCGGTCCCCCACTCCGGCTTCGGCATGGGCATCGAACGCTGCGTAGCCTGGCTCTGCGGCCTAGACCACGTCCGCGAAACCATCCCCTTCCCCCGCACCCTCAACCGCATCTACCCGTAATCTTCCCAGTACAAAATTGTCGTGCTACACTTTGCGCCGGGGAGCTCCACTTCGGCTCGGCACCCTCGATTCGCTGCTGTTGTCGCCGTGAGGTTGAAGCTATGAAACCGTATCGCCTTTACGCTTTACCGTCCGCGTGGTCCGGTGCCGCACGCCTCCTCGACCTCGGTGGCACATTCGATGCCTACAACGTCAGTTCCTCTGCAGAGGACGCCGACACGCGCGCGATCGCCACGGACTGGACCTATGTCGGACGCGACCTCTTCCGCGCCGCAAGGTCTATCGCGGCCTCTTTGGGTTTGAGGTAGTGCGTGCCGGACCAGAAGGACCCCGAGTTTCCGTTACAGGGAGATTCCGTTACGGCAGAAGGCACGCAAAAGCTGTCCTCGTTAGAAATGCGGGCTTCCCTCTCCTGGTCCGCCCCCCTTCCGCCGCCCGCAGTGCTAAAGCAGTACAACAGCGTCTTTCCAGGCTGCGCTGAGCGAATTGTGGCGCTTGCTGAATCGCAAGCAGCCCATCGCCAGGCGATGGAAACCAACGTCATCAAAGCCAACATCGCCAGCCAAAGGACAGGTCTTTGGCTCGGCTTCTTTCTTGCCCTCATCGTTATTCTCCTCGGAAGCTGGCTTGTCTACACTGGCCACATCGGTTGGGGAGCTTTCTTCACCGGCTTTCCTCTCGTCAGCCTGATCAGCGTCTTTGTGATCGGAAAGCAGCAACAGCACCGGCAGCTCACCGCACACCAGCAACAGGCCTCGTCTCAGCAGCGAGAGCTGCCCTTTCCCGAATGACCTCACCCTCCCCCGACGACATCACCCCCTTCGTCCGCCGCTGGCAAGCCAGCCAGCGCACCGAACGCTCCGGCTACCAGGAACACTTTCGCGACCTCTGCCAAGCCCTGGGCGTCCCTCCGCCCTCGCAGGCCGACGCCATCGGCAACAACTACACCTTTGAGCGCCACGTCACCAAGGCCGGTGGCGGCAAAGGCTTCGCCGACGTCTGGCGCCGCGGCTGGTTCGCCTGGGAATACAAATCCAAGGGCGGCGACCTCAACGCCGCCTACCGCCAGCTCAACGAGTACCACGAAGCTCTCGACAATCCTCCCCTGCTAATCGTGTGTGACTTCGAGCGCTTCGAGGTCCACACCAAGTTCGAAAATACCCCCTCCCGCGTCTTCCGCTTCAGCCTCAGCGACCTCCTCCACCACCGCGATACCGCCGACTGCGCCATCCCGCCCCTGGACGTCCTCCGCGCCGTCTTCGGCGACTTCAACCAGCTCCGCCCCGGCGTCACCGCTCCCCGCGTCACCCGCGCCGCCGCCGGCGACTTCCTCCGCCTCGCCCAGCAGCTCGAACTCGAACGCGCCGCCGCCCCCAATGGCCCCTCCAAGGAAACCATCGCGCACTTCCTCATCCGCCTCGTCTTCTGCCTCTTCGCCGACTCCGTCGGCCTCCTCCCCAACCACACCATCCGCACCCACCTCACCCACCCCCGCATCTCCCCCCGCCACAACAACCGCGCCCTCCCGGAGCTCTTTCGCGCCATGAGCGAAGAAGATTCCCTCTTCGGCACCGAAGCCATCCCCCACTTCAACGGCGGTCTCTTCCGCCCCGACGACCCCTGTATCGAGCTCAATCAGGCCGACCTCGGCATCCTCTACAACGCCTCGGAGCACGACTGGTCCCACATCGAACCCGCCATCTTCGGCACCCTCTTCGAGCGCTCCCTCGACGCCGCCAAACGCTCCATGATCGGCGCCCACTACACATCTCCCGACGACATCCTCCTCCTCATCGAGCCTGTGGTCGTCGACCACCTCCGCCGCCGCTGGGATGCCGTCAAAGCCCAAATCGCCGCCGCCCTCGCCGAGGAACTATCGGGTGCCCCGTCTTCTCCGTCATCGGCGGCGAAGGCGAGCTCACGCGCGACCGCCCGTGCGCTTCCCCTCCACCGCCCCGCCCTCGACCTCCTCCAAACCTGGGCCGCCGAGCTCTCGGCCGTCCGCATCCTCGACCCCGCCTGCGGCTCCGGCAACTTTCTCTATCTCGCCCTCAAACGTCTCCTCGACCTTTGGCACGAAGCCCGCGCCTTCGGCCTCGCCCACGGCCTCGCCCTCTACCACGACCCCCAGCCCAGCCCCGCCCCACAATT
>CAXTTZ010000370.1:0-2552 GCA_964247325.1 uncultured Acidobacteriaceae bacterium
GCACGCCCATCCTGCATCGCGACCTGGCCGGCCGCACGCTGTACTGGTGCCCTGTGTGCCAAAACACTACGGACGCACAGAACGCCGAAGCCTGGGACAGCGGCGTCAGCTTGCGGGCGTCACGGGCGCAGATCAAAGCGAACAAGGCTGGCGTGTTGCGGTAACGACTTGCCCGTCTACTGCGTACGAGCTAGGGCCTGTTCTTTTTATGTTTTCGCAACCACAGGCAAATAGCAGATTTCTCCGCTGCGCTACGGAATGACAACTAAGAAAGGTTCAACGGCCTGTGGAAAGACCTTGCAGACTTGGCCGCAGGACACTCTTTCATAGGGGTGAGCGTATCGTCTGGAGCATCATCGCTTTTCAGGCAAGCCATGCCTGCATCGCAACCGCGGCCACTGCGAAAAGCTTTTCCCGGCCCGCGCCGTCTCTCGCCAAGGTCGACATCCCTTGGATCACTGCCATAACGTGAGCTGCCAGCACCTCTGCGTCAATCTCCTGACTCATGACGCCTCTCTCTTGATCGTGGCGCATCTTGTTGCGAAGACGGAGCTCGACGTTGCGGCGAATTTCGGCGAGTGCCTGCTGCACGTCGGCTGCAGCTGCTGAGCAGCTGATGGCCGAGCTTGCCAGCAGGCACCCCGCCGGCGTGGTCTCCCCGGTATAGCCGATGGCCGCGCTCTCAAGCAGAAGCCTTGCCGCCTCACGCGCGCTCGGGGCTTGGTCCAAAATCGACTCCGAGGTGATCGGGCCGGAAAGGTAACGATGCACCGCTTCCATAAAGAGCTTTTTCTTATCGCCAAAGGCCATGTACAAGCTGGGCGGGGAGATCCCCATGGCATGGGTCAGATCGCTCACGGACGTGGCCTCGTACCCATGCCGCCAAAACAGCAGCATCGCCTGATGGAGCGCAGCTTCGCGGTCGAACCCTAGGGGACGGCCTGGCTTGCGGCGGATTGGCCTTTCAGAGCTTTCCATAGCTTTCATTATGAAACCTCTTGACGCCCTTGTTGGGATGCGGTGTACTGTATTTCATAGCGGACACTAAGGAAATCTTATGCCTTTTACGAAATATCGCACCCTTGGCCGTTCCGGCCTCATTGTCAGCCCGCTCGCCCTTGGAACCATGACCTTTGGCACTGCACGTTGGGGGCTCGACGAAACCGGCTCGCGGGCCGTGTTCAACGCTTACGTCGAGGCAGGCGGCAACTTCGTCGATACGGCGGATGTGTATGCGGGAGGCCGTAGCGAAGAGATGCTGGGCAGCTTCATTGCAGAGCGCAAGTTGCGTGAGGAGATCGTAGTGGCGACCAAGGCCGGCTTCGCGGCAGGTCGCGGGGTGCATACCGGGGGAAACGGAGCAAAGCACCTTTACGCCGCGCTGGAGGGCTCACTCAAGCGCTTGCGCACGGACTTTGTCGATCTATTCTGGATTCACGTGTGGGATTCCGTCACCCCTGCCGAAGAACTGCTTGCGACGATGACCGCGCTGGTGCGCGCAGGCAAGATCCGATATTGGGGCATGTCGAACGCCCCCGCCTGGTATGTCGCCAAGCTGGCCACCTTGGCGGCTGTGGGAGGCGTTCCCGGCCCGATTGCCTTGCAGTACTTCTACTCCTTGGTGAACCGCGACATCGAGGACGAGCATGTGCCGTTGGCTCAGGAGTTTGGGATGGCAATGGTGCCGTGGAGCCCCCTTGCCTATGGCCTGCTGACGGGCAAGTACGACTGGGCCGCCGTGGAGGCCGCAGGCCCGCGAGTAGGTGGGCTGCCGCGCGACGCCGCGACGGGCAATGCGCCGCGCCCGGAAGGGGACAAACGGCTGGATGGAGCCAACCCGTTTGGTGATTCTTTGTTCACGGAGCGCAACTGGAAGATCGTCGACGAACTCAAGCGGGTGGCCGCAGAGGCAAAGCAGAGTCCGGCCCGCGTGGCCCTGGCGTGGGTTTGTGGACGTCCGAGCGTGACATCTACCCTCTTGGGCGTGAGCCGGTCCGAACAGGTCACCGACAACGCCGAAGCACTCGACTTTCAGCTCTCGCCGGAACACCAAGCAGCGCTGGATCGGGTGAGTGCCTCGACCGAACCGCGGCTGTACAGCCTGTTTACCCCTGCCCTGCGGCAGCAAGTTGTGTTCGGAGGTGAGCCGGTTGCGGCCTACCGGTGAGCTTCCGCACAGCACCAAACTGTAGGAATGCTGCATGCAGCCTACTTTTGTGAGACAAGTTGAGTGCCGGATCATCTAAAGTGATGAAGACGCGCGATCAAGGTATCGTGCATAGAGAGCCATGGCACCAACACAGCAAAAGGATTATTACGGCACGCTGGGCGTGAAGAAAACTGCGTCCGCGGAGGACATCCGCAAGGCGTTTCGCAAGCTTGCGCGCAAGTATCACCCCGACGTCAACCCAGGAGACAAAAAGGCCGAAGAACGCTTCAAGGAGATCTCCGAAGCAAATGATGTTCTAAGCGACGACAAAAAGCGCAAGGTCTACGACCAGCTGGGCTTTTATTCAGACTCGATCGATCCAGCGGCGGCCGAGGCCTACGCC
>CAXTTZ010000371.1:0-2511 GCA_964247325.1 uncultured Acidobacteriaceae bacterium
CGCCCGCACCGCCACTCTCCACCGCCACACCCTCGAAACCAAGATCGACCTCCGCCTCACCGTCGACGGCACCGGCCAATACCGTGTCACCACCGGCATCCGCTTCTTCGACCACATGCTCGAAAGCTTTGCCAAGCACGGCGGCTTCGACCTAGACCTTTCCTGCCATGGTGACCTCGACGTCGACCAGCACCACACCGTCGAAGACATCGGCATCGCCCTCGGCGAGGCCTTCGACGGGGCCCTCGGCGACAAACGCGGCATCCTCCGTGCCGGCTATTTCGTCATGCCCATGGACGAAACCCTCGCCGTCTGCGCCATCGACCTTTCCGGCCGCGTCGCCTGCGTAGTCGACGACGGACTCACCCAGCCCCTCGTCGGCGACCTCCAAACCGAACTCGTTCCCGACTTCTTCGACGGCTTCGCCCGCGGCGCCCGCGCCAACGTCCACCTCAAAACCCTCTACGGCCGCTCCAACCACCACAAGATCGAAGCCCTCTTCAAAGCCTTCGCCCGCGCCCTCCGAGGCGCCACCTCCCGCGACGACCGCATGCGCGACCTACTGCCTAGTACCAAAGGCCTGCTGTAATGCCCTTGTCTGAAATCTTCCGTATCATCGTCGTAGCCCTGAGCCGTCAGTCACCCTGCACCGCCGTGATGTCGAATCGCCAATGCACCTACGCCTCCGTTCTTCTAAGTCACTAAAGCACCCTACGCCTCCGTCATCCTGAGCGTAGCGAAGGGTCTCTGTATTCTGCCCAGGGCTGCACCACAATTCGCGTAAGCCCACTCACATCTGCGTCCGATAGCAGGCGCACAGGCCGCCCCCACTCCAAGCTCAAGTCTTTCCACGTCGGGTTCTCGGCCACGATTAAGGCGATCTTCGTCACCCGCAACCAGCCCTTCAACTCCTTCTCACGCGCAATCGCCGCCGCAATGAGCGGATGCCGTTCAAAGTAAACAAGCTGATCGATGTTGTACTTCGCCGTGAAACAGCGTGGATTGGTCTTGTATTTGTGCTCCCAAATCCTGGACTCCAGGCGTGTTGTTACACCGACATAGAGCCGTTTGCCTTTACTCGCTACGATGTACACATAACCGTACCGGACCATCTCTGCAGGCGTAGGTGCCACCTCGAACGAATACAGAGATCCTTCGCTACGCTCAGGATGACGGGAGCAGAAGGTGCCTGTCTGTACAACGAAAGTGTGTAACAAAATCAAAGGTTACTTGTCTCATGCCCCTCGAACTCACCAAAGAACATCGCCAAGATGCCATCGCCTCCTTAAAACAATACTTCGACCAAAACATGCCCGAACCCATAGGCGATCTCGCCGCCAACCTCCTCCTTAATTTCATCCTCGAAGACATCGGCCCCGCTCTCTACAACCAAGCTATCCATGACGCTCAAGCCCGCCTCGCCCAGCGCGTCGCCGACCTCGACAGCGAACTGTACGAAGCCCCCTTTCACCTATTGGCAACAGCAAGCCACCAAACGTTCCCGTTCTCGTTGATCTATACTATGGTATATACTACACAAAAGGAGGTGCTCAATATGCCAAGCACAGCTAAACTCTTTAAAAATGGCCGCAGCCAGGCCGTCCGCCTTCCGGCCGAGTTCCGCTTCGAGGGCACGGAGGTTAATATCCGCCGGGACCCTGCTACCGGGGACGTCATTCTTTCGCATAAGGAAGGACATTGGGAAGAGTTCTTCCGATTGCGTGACGAACTGACCCAGGAAGAGCTTGACGCTTTTGAGATACCGAGAGATCCTACCCCGCCCACCCCAAGAGATCTCTTTTGAGAACGCGCTATCTCTTGGACACAAATATCGCTAGTTATCTGGTGAAGGCTACTTTTCCCGCCCTCGATTACCGCTTCCGTACACTGCCTACGCTTAGCGCAGCGATCTCGGCCATTACGGAAGCAGAGATGCGCTTCGGCTTGGCCCTGCTTCCACCCGAAGCAAAGCTGCACAAGCTGACCAGATCCTTTTTTACCGAGGTCCTCGTGGAAGCTTGGGACAGTTCCTGCGCCAAGCGCTACGCCCTGCTCGCCGCCGAACAGCGAACTCAAGGCAAGTCCCTTAGCTACCCAGACCTCATGATCGCCGCCCACGCCCTCGCCCACGACCTTACCTTGATCACTCACGACGGAGCCTTCACGCGCATCCCGGACCTGCGCGTAGAAGACTGGACGGAAGGTCCTCAGCCCGCATGATCGCCGTCATCGATTACCGCGCCGGCAATCTCACCAGCGTTGTGAAAGCTCTTCGCTACCTCGGTGCCGCCGACATCCTCGTCACCCAAGACCCCGCCGACGTCCGCCGCGCCCACAAAATCATTCTCCCCGGCGTCGGCCACTTCCGCTCTACCCAACTGCTCCACGACCTCGGCCTCACCGCCGCGATCCGCGCTGCCATTCGTCCCACCGCCGATCAGCCCACCCCCATCCACGGCAACTGCGTCGGCCGGCAAAGGCATTAAGCCGGCTAGACCCAAGCCCCCCCCC
>CAXTTZ010000372.1:0-2511 GCA_964247325.1 uncultured Acidobacteriaceae bacterium
CCCCGCCCAGCAAAAGCTTCAAGCCGCGCTTGAAAAGGCCGCTCACGTCAAGTCCGGCGGCAAGCCCCAACCCGGCGCCTCCAATGCCACCTTCCGCGCCAAAAGCTCCTTTGCCGGGAAAAAGACCGCCTTTCAACGCAAAGCCACCTAGCCTCCTGCTCAGTCACCCAGCCCAGCTCAGGCCGCCGGCAGCGCACGCTCCTCCCTCGCCAGATACTGGTGCACAAACGCGATCGCCATCGAGCCCTCCCCCACACTCGACGACACGCGTTTGATCGAATCATGCCGCACGTCGCCTACACAGAAAAACCCCGGTAGGCTCGTTTCCAGCAGATACGGCTGCCGGTCGCCACACGCGTGCTCAGGCAGATCGCGCCCTGTGCACACATAGCCTCGCTCATCTCGGAGCAGCTGTTCCGGCAGCCAGTCCGTGTTGGCATCCGCGCCGATCATAATAAATAGCGCATCCGCTGGCCGGCGCACCGGCTCGCCCCCGCGCGTCACCGTGCACACCGTCTCCAGCGCACTTTCCCCGCCCACCGAGACCACCTGCGTGTACGGCTCGATCGTAATGTTCCGCCGGTGCCCAATCTGCTCGATTAGGTACTGCGACATCGTCAACTTCAGCCCCGCCCCGCGCACCAGCACGGTCACACTGCGCGCGTAGCTTGAAAAGAACATGGCCGCCTGCCCCGCCGAGTTACCGCCACCCACGATAAAGATGTCCTTGCCCACCACGCTGCCCGCCTCCATGCGCGAAGCCCCATACAGCACACCGCGCCCCTGCAGCCGGTCTACCCCTTCTGCCTCCAGCCGCCGCCAATCCACGCCCGTGGCCAGCACCACGCAGCGCGTCGTCACCCGGTCGCCCCCATCCAGCTCCACGCAGTAGCCGCCTTCCGGCAATGGCTGAACATGGCGCACCTCGCGCGTGACTGCAATCTCCGCCCCAAACCGTGTCGCCTGCTTGGACGCCCGCTCGCTCAGCTCATCTCCCGAGATCCCGTTCGGGAATCCCAAGTAGTTTTCGATTCGTGACGACGTCCCTGCCTGCCCACCCACCGTCGACCGCTCAATGAGCAGCGATTTCAGTCCCTCCGATGCTCCATACACCCCAGCTGCCAGCCCCGCCGGCCCTGCGCCCACAATGACTACGTCATAGCCGTCGCTCTTGGGCTGCGTCTGGTATCCCAGCGCTTCGGCCACCGTACGCACCGTCGGCGTATACCCCAAGCAGTGGTTCCCGTCCACGATCACCGACGGCCCGCTCAGGTCCTTGGGCATGCATGCCGGCACACGGTCCGGCTCGCGCTCCCGGTCTACCCACTTGTACGGGATCCGATTGATCGACAAAAATGACCGAATGTCCCGACAGTCCGTGTCGTAGCGCGAGCCCACCAACACGACACGCACCCCCGGCGCCTCCCGCACGTACTCCTGGATCTTGCTTACCCGGTCGCTCATGGTCCGCATCACAAGGTTGCTGCACTCAGGCGACGAATCGATCAGCCACTTGAATTGCAAGCGTTCCAGCCGCAGTACGCGGCTGTCCACCTTGGCCCGCAACGATGCAAAGGACGGAGCTCCCAGCAGAATCGGTATCTCGCCGAAGAAATCCCCCACCTTATACTGATTTACCAACACGTTCTGCCCGTTGTACTCCTTCAGCACCTCCATGGCGCCGTCCATCAGCACATAAAAGTAGGGTGTCTCCCCTTCGCGGATCAGCCACTCCCCTGCACATACCCGAACATCCGCGGTCCTTTCCGCTAAACGCTGCCGCATCTCCCCCGACAGGCACTTCAGGATGGGAACATCTTCCAGCTCGGCTGCGGTGAACATGAAGGCACCTCCAGTTTTATGCTCTCACAGCCCTGTCAACCGTTCGTAAACGCCCCTTTGCCGGCTCAAACGGACATCTCGGCACAGCGCCTGCCGCATATTTCAAAACACGCGCCATAATGGGACATGCCCACCCTTCTGGAAGCCCCTCTCCTCAAGCCTGACGGCCAGATCGCTACCCTCAATCAATACCAAGGCCAGGTTGTCCTCATCGTCAACGTAGCCTCCCAATGCGGCTTCACGCCCCAATACGCCGAGCTCGAAGCCCTTTACAACGAATACAAAGACCGCGGTTTCACCATCCTCGCCTTCCCGTCCAACGACTTCGCCGGCCAAGAGCCCGGCAACGATGCCGAAATCGCCCAGTTCTGCTCCACCAACTACAACGTCACCTTCCCTGTTTTCTCCAAGATCCTCGTCAGCGGCCCCAACAAAAGCGCCCTCTACGCCGCCCTTATCGCCGCTAAGCCCACCCGCACCGCCCATGACGACTCCCTCTTCCAGCATCTAGCCGGCTTCGCCGCCGAGCACGGCCTCGCCAAGCCCAATGCCGCGCCCGAGGTTCTATGGAACTTTGAAAAGTTCCTCCTCGACCGCGACGGCAATGTCGCTGCCCGCTTCAACTCCGACATCACGGTCAACGACCCCCACTTCCGCGCTGCCCTAGCC
>CAXTTZ010000373.1:0-2503 GCA_964247325.1 uncultured Acidobacteriaceae bacterium
GAAAGAAGGGGAGGAAGGGAATAGCGGTCAGTAAAGCGTTGCTGCGCAGTCACTTAGCTTCCCCCCTTTGTATTCGCCTATTGGGGAAGGAAGTGGGGGTGTCCGCCGCCGCTCTTCCTCACGAGTCAGCGTCACAAAAGAGTTTCGGCTAATTCGGGTAAGCGCTTCTCGGTCGGGTATTTCCCCTCGTCGGAAAAACCCGACCGAGGTGACACCAAATGCGCAATCGCCGCACTCTAAAGCCCACCGAACTGCTGATGCTATCGGTTCTCCGCCTTAACGCCCCACTTTCCCTGCAGCAGATGTGTGAGCAAACCCAAGGCTCCACCGATACCATCCGGGTTCACGCCCGGGAACTCGCCCGCAAAAACCTGCTTGTCCGCGAATACACTGGCGGACTGGTCTACTACTCGCTGCCCCCCGCAGCCTCCACGGAGGTGCGGCAATGAGCAACGTTCTCTCGTTCAATAAAGCCACCGCACCCGCCCTTCTTCCTCACCAACCGCTGCGAAACCGGCTCCACGCGATCCGCGATGGACGTGACGCAGATGGCAAGATGCGCCCCGCCCACCGCGTGACCGAACACCTGTTGGAAGAGGTCGGTGTTTACGCAAAACAACATGGGAAGTTCCTTCATACCAACTCAGGGAGAAACTATTGGCTGGACGGCATACAGCACCTGCTGATCCCGCTGTCCTCGCCCAGTGTGCATACCCGCGACCTGCTCCACCTCTGGGGGCTGAATAGAGAAGACCGGCACTACAAACAGGTTCTGGGCTACCTCAACGACATGGCCGAAAAGAGCGAAGCAGTCAACCTTCCAGTGGGCGCGGCGATGCGCCACGGCAAGCAGTACTGGTGGAACTCGCCCACCACCATGATCCGCGTGAGCGTGCTCGACGGCGAGCCGATCTTTGAGGAGGTGCCCACGGGTGCCGACGGCGTGATCCTTGTGCCGGAAACGCCAGATGCGCAGCCACAGCCCTCCCTTGCCGTGCTCGCGCCGCACCTTGAACGGCTCAGGCCCTCGGTAGGCCGCACCTGTCTGCGCCCGAGTACCGCGCTTCCGAGTGCCGACCTGACCACTCGCTGGGATGAGGACGCGTACCTGTCCGCAGCCCAGCAGCAGCTCATCTATCACGGGCGCTTGCTCCTGCTTTATGCCGGAGACCGCGTCCCCCTGTGGCCTATCAAGCACATCACCGGACCTGCAGGCGCGGGCAAGTCCCTGATCAATGAGCTGGAGATCGCCTACAGGACTGGGGACCCAGAGCCGAGCGGCGACGGGAAAGTCAATTCTGTCGAGGCCCTCGCCAACATCCTCAAATCCGTGCATCGTCCTTACCTCGATAATGTCGACGGCTGCTTCAGTGGCAAGGACGGCGACGACACCATCAATCTGCTTTGCCAAGCCGCTACTGGCGGTACGATCCGCACTCGAAAGCTCTATACCGACGAGGAGCAGGTGAAAGTTCGCATCCGGTGCGATCTCTCCATGTCCTCGATAGTTATGCCCTACGACCGGCACGATGTGCAACGGCGCGTTCTCCCCTTCTCGGTTCGCACCGCGCGACCGGGTGAGGTGCGAAGTAACAAAGGGACTCTGATCAAGCGGGTGCTGGCAAATCGTGTGGCCATCCTTGCCGAGTTCCTGCTCCGTGCGGCCAATATGCTGCAGGCCTACGCTCAACACGAAGGGGACTCCTTCGACTGCGTCACCCTGATGCCCGAATATGAGGAGTACACGCTCATCTGCGCTCGCTATGAAGGCAACGAGGAGGAGGTTCGGGCAGCCTGGTCTGGGCTGATGCGCCGGTACCGCCAAACGATTTCCGAGTCCAACCCTATGGTCATGGCGATCCGGCTGTGGCTGGGCGCGAAGGAGGCCAACGCGGGGCTCGCGATGCGCGCTGGGGTTTTGCTGGCGAAGGTGCAAACCGTCTACGACGCGACGGGTCAAACACTCCCCTACGCCTCGGCTGCCAAATTCGGAGCGCACCTGCGCAAAAACGACGGCCCGCTCGCGATTCTCGGCTACCGGATGGACGCCTCTGGAAACAAAACGGATTATAGCTTTCACCCGTCGCCGGAGGAGCTCGAAGAATGCCGCGATCTGTACCGCGCCATGGTGGCTTCCGCCGCAGCCCGCCCCAGCAACAAGCGCCGGGAGCGTCAGTTCGAAGACTTTGAGGGGGGTATCTGATGACCAGTCACGAACGCAAACAAGGCATCCTCCGCTTCCTGGACATGGTGCACCCTGGCCGCTTTGTGGAGATTCGCGCACTCGCGCCAGGAGGTGGCGGAGCCCTAGGCCGCCATCTCACTGACAACCACGATCTGGCTGCCCGCTCGGCCCTGTTCCTCAGCGACACCCATGGGGCGAACGTGTATTGGCAGCTCAACCGAATTGCGATCACCTCGCCCTACCTGGACGGTTATTGTTATCCCGCCCCCCCCCCCAAACCCCCACCCCCCCACCCCGACACCCACAAACCGGCGCGCC
>CAXTTZ010000374.1:0-2494 GCA_964247325.1 uncultured Acidobacteriaceae bacterium
CCCCAGCACCACATCCACTCCCGCTCCGGCGTCATGAATCATCCGCCGCAGCGCCTCCCGGCCCGCGATCGCCTGCCCATTCAAGCTTAGGAGGATGTCATGCGGCTGCAGCCCCGCCTTGCCTGCCGGGCCGTCGTGGTCCACCATGACCACCTCCACGCCGTGCGGCCCCCGGCTCCTCGCACTCTCCGCCGCCGCATCATGGAAAAGAATGCCCAGATACCCCGGCGGCCGGCCGTTCACCGACCCATGCAGCCCCGCATGCGCCTTCACCCCCGGCAGCTCCACCGTCGCAGGCTCGGCCACGGCCGCCCAGCCCGCACACGCCGTCACCCCCAGCACCAGCGCTCTACGCGCCCACCGGAGATCCTCCCTCCGCCGGCTATCGAATCCCAAACACCGCATCTCGTCGCCTATTCGATATCCGAAGCGCTCTGCAGCACCTGAAAGCTCGCCGTCCGAATCGCCGGATTGGCGTCCTGCGCCGACACCGTACGCAACGCTTCGCGCACGCTCGAATCCGCGCCCACCGGCGACAGCATCGAGATCGCCTGCGTTCGCAAAGCCGCGCTCTTATCGTGCATCAGCGTTTCCAGCACCGCATCGCGCACACGCTCATCTTCAGCCACATACGGCTCGAGCCCCTGCAGCGCCTGCAACCGTACCGCCGGGCTCTTGTCATAGCGCAAGCTCGCCAGCAACGCGGCGCGCACGTTCCCCACCGCTCCACTCGCGCCCTCGCCGCACGCATGCCCCGCCCGGCACGCATCGGCCAAGAGCGCCACCGAGGTCGTATGCGCCTGCGGAGTGGTCGCCAACTGCGTGCCCAAAAGCAGCAACTGCCGGATCTCCGGGTCATCCAACGATCCTTGCACCGTCTCCGGCACCAGCCGGTTGTAGTTCACCTGCACCAGCCCCGAGTTCGGCGTTTGCACAATGCCCGACACGCTCGCCACTGCCCCCTGCGCGGGATGCGATAAGATGACCGGCCGTGGCAGCTGCGGCTGGTGCGCCACCTGGTACCGCGTCCACGCGTTGCCGCCCAAAAATCCTACCCCCAACAGCAGCGTCGCCAGCGCCGGCGCTCCCTTCACCAACCGGAGCCAACCGAGCGCGCTGGCCCACATGCCCTGTCCCACCGAACGCGCCGGCAGCGCATCCAGCGCCTCCTCCAACCGCATCCGCGACGCCGCTAGCAGGTTCGGCGAAGGCTCCGCCACCGGATCAAGCGTCAACACCTCCGCCAACGCCAACTGCGCCTTCCACTCGCGCCGGCAGTCTTCGCACCCGCGCAGGTGCCGCTCCAACGCCAACTGCTGCTCATCCGGCAGCTCCCCATACTGCGCGAGCATGATATGTTGCTGTGCCTCTTGGCACCGGTCTCCGTGGTTCATGGTGCGTTCCTCGTGTGGCCTCTCAAAAACGTCTTGCAAGCGCGGGTCGTATCCCATCCTGCCCGCTTTTTCCCAACAACTTCCTACTCACTACGTCGCACTAGCTACTTCCTACTCCCTGCCTTCACCGCACCTCCGCCAACCGCGCCCGCAGCTTGCGCGTTGCACGAAACAGCGTATTCTTCGCGGTCTCCTCGGTCGTCGAGAGCATCTCACCGATCGTCCGCAGCTTCAACCCCTGGTAGTGCTTCAGCTCAAAGACCATCCGCTCCCGCGGTGTCAGCTCGCCCAGCGCGCTTTGGATTGCCGCTTGTTGGTGCTTGCGTTCGAGCTCGCGCGCTGGGTCCGCCGCCGCCCGCTCATCCTGCACATTCGCCATCAGGTCGATCTCATCGCCCGCCGTATCAGTCACCGTCGCCGGGTCCTCGCGCCGGCTCTTGCGCCGCCGCAGCTGGTCTAGGCACAGGTTCGTCACAATCCGGTACAGCCACGTATAAAACGAGCACTCAAACCGGAAGTTCGACAGGTGCCGGTAGGCCTTGATGAACGCCTCCTGGTGCACATCCTGCGCGTCTTCCTCGTTGCCCAGCATGTGCAGCGCCAAGCGCAACACGCTCCGGTCATACCGCCGCACCAGCGCATCAAATGCTGTCCGGTCGCCCCGCTGCGCCGCCCGGATCAGCTCATCGTCCTCGGCCCGCTGCAGCGCTCGTGCCTCCATCTCCTGCGGCGTCAGCTTGGCGCGCGTACCGGATTGAACAGCGGCCTTGGGCATAGCGGCTGCCGCTGATTCTACCCCGCCACTGGCGGCAAGGGCTGCCCCTCGTGTCTCCTCGAGACCCAGGGCAAACGGGCTAACGCGGCGGCGCGGCGGCTCGCCGGCAAGAACAATAGCAGGGGACAAACTCATACGCGGGCTGACTCCGGAGTCAACGTGGGTACTCTTACCCCGGTAGACGCCGCGCCAGCGAAACCGTGAGCAATCCGTCCTGGGCTTTCCGCGTCTCAGGCAATTTAGGGCCTACAACGTCGAACGCCCTCCCCCGTCTACACTAGCCAACGATGGCTTCTCTCTTTCCCGACGATCCTCCCCGACCCGC
>CAXTTZ010000375.1:0-2471 GCA_964247325.1 uncultured Acidobacteriaceae bacterium
CCGCCGCCCCGCCCGCGAAGGGTCCCGCCATCGCGCCCGCCAGCCGCACTTCGTATACCGGCGTCCCCCGGGCCACCGCCCGCGCCACCATCATGTGCGACGTCATCCATCCCACGCCACCAAATACCGCAATCGCCACAAATAACCGCCACCACAGCCGCATAGAACGAGCCTACGCCCACGTCCAGCCAAGCTTGCGGCCGTTACTCCCACTCAATCGTCCCCGGCGGTTTGCTGGTAATGTCGTAGACCACCCGATTGATCCCACGCACCTCGTTTATGATGCGCCCCGAGATCGCCCGCAGCACCTCATGCGGCAGCGCGGCCCAGTCCGCCGTCATGCCGTCCTCACTCTCCACCGCGCGAATCGCACACGTGTACGCATACGTGCGCTGATCGCCCATCACACCCACCGACTTCACCGGCAGCAGCACCGCAAAACTCTGCCACAACTTCGTCGTCAACCCTGCCCGCTCGATCTCCTCTGTGCAGATCGCATCGGCCTCCTGCAAAATCCACACCCGCTCCGGCGTTACCTCACCCAAAATCCGCACCGCCAGCCCCGGCCCTGGAAACGGCGGCCGCTTCAAGATCTCAGCAGGCATACCCAGATCGCGTCCCACGCGCCGCACCTCATCCTTGAAGAGGTCGCGCAGCGGCTCAATTAATTTCAGCTTCATCTCCGCCGGTAAACCACCCACATTGTGGTGGCTCTTGATCACATGCGATGGCCCATGCACGCTGGCCGACTCGATCACATCCGGATACAGCGTTCCTTGCACCAACCACGCGATCTCCTCGCCCGCCGACCGCTCCGCCTCGAAGATCTTTCGTGCTTCATCGTCAAAGACCGCAATGAACTCCCCTCCGATAATTTTGCGCTTCCGCTCCGGGTCAATCACTCCCGCCAGCTTGCCCAAAAACCGCTCGCTCGCGTCGACGGCCACCACCTGCAGCCCGAGCCCTTCGCGCATCGTCTTCTGCACCGTCTCAAACTCACCGCGGCGCAGCACGCCGTTGTTCACGAAGATGCACGTCAGCCGGTCCCCGATGGCACGCTGCACCAGCACCGCCGCCACCGACGAATCGACTCCTCCCGAAAGCCCACAGATCGCATGCCCCGTTGGCCCAACCTGCTCGCGGATCCGCGCCACCGTCGTTTCCACAAAGTGCTCCGGCGTCCAGTTCTGCGCCGCGCCGCAGATGTCCACCACAAAGTTCCGCAGCAGCTCCAATCCTTGCCGCGAGTGCGCCACCTCGGGATGAAACTGCACCGCCCACAGCCGCCGCGCCGTATTCGCCACGGCCGCCACGGCGTTGCTCGTGCGCGCCACCACTTCAAACCCCGGCGCCAACGCCTCCGCGTGGTCGCCATGGCTCATCCACACCTCCAGCGTCGCCGGCAGCCCATGAAACAGCGCCGACTCCGCCACCACCTCCACCTGCGCATGGCCGTACTCGCGCGCGCCCGCCGGCATCACCCGGCCGCCCAGGTGATGCGTCATGAATTGCAGCCCGTAGCAGATGCCCAGCACCGGCACGCCCGTCTCGAGCACCGCAGCATCTGCCTGCGGCGCCGACTCGTCATATACCGACGACGGCCCTCCCGAAAGTACAATCCCCGTCGGCCCGAGCGCCATGACCTCGGCCAGCGGCGTCGTACATGCCAACACAACCGAGAACACATCCAACTCGCGGATGCGCCGCGCGATCAGCTGCGTATACTGCGAGCCGAAGTCGAGAATCACGATCGTTGCCGACTCTTGGAGAGCGGTCTGCAGTTCAGGCTTGTTCAGGTCCACCTTGCCAGTGTAGCTGTCCTGTCCAGCACCGTATCCAATCAAACGCCGCTAATTGGGATCCTTCTGCCGCGTCGAGCTCACCGCGCCCATGATGCCTGCGCCAAACAGCAACAACGCAATCCCAATCATCCAGCGTTGGGGAATGTGGGTGAGGTGGCAGACATATAGCACACCGATAATGAGCACAATGGTTCCGAGCGTATACAACGCGAACGACATATCGTTCTCCGTTCAGCAAATTTGTAGTTGGGGGCCCGATGCCTAGAATGCGGTGTCGGAGCGGGGCGGCGCAAGTGCCTTAAGTAACCCAATCTGCCCAACCCTTCGTACTATGTGGAAAAAATCCGACGACACCAGATAAAACAACCCCGTCAGCGTCCACCAAACCATTAAAAACCCCTGCGTCGTCACGCTTTCAAACGGCAGCGGCGAAGCCGAAAACACCATTGCCAAAACCAGCAGCGAAACCTTCGCGATCCCCATTACCAGATTGGTCTCAATCAATTTGCCCCGCAGCGCCGCAGAACCTGCAACCGCGCGCACGCTCGCCCGCAGCCCCGTCCCATGCGCGGCGGCATACAGCGGCGGCATGTCCAGCAGCCACACTACCGCCGACCACAGCACAAAGACCCCCAGCGTCAACCCCACCCCCAGCGCTGCATACAGCAC
>CAXTTZ010000376.1:0-2464 GCA_964247325.1 uncultured Acidobacteriaceae bacterium
CCGCGGCGTGGTACGACCATCCGGATTACGCTGCCGATCCAGCCGGCTGGGCAGGCGCTCTCGACCGACGTGATTCAGTAGGGGCAAAACGGGCGGTGCGCGGCGTGGGCTCGGGCGCTTACAATGCCTGGTATGGCCGGTGCGGGAACAAAGATGCAGCAAAAGAATGTGTTGGGGCAGCCATTGGCGGAGTGCGGGTGCGAGCCGATGACGGGGTTTTACCGTGATGGCTGTTGCAATACGGGGGCGGACGACACGGGCGTCCACACGGTGTGCTGCGTGGTGACCGAGGAGTTTCTGAGTACGTCGGCGCGGTTTGGCAATGATCTCTCGACGCCGATGCCGCAGTATGGGTTTCCGGGGTTGAAGCCGGGCGACCATTGGTGCGTGTGTGCAGGGCGATGGTTGCAGGCGCAGCGCGCGGGAGCGGGGTGCCCAGTGATTTTAGAGGCGACGCATGAGGCAACACTGCATGTAGTGCCGTTTGAGATCTTGTTGCAATATGCGGTGATTCCGAAGACGTTGCATTAGGGGTAACCGCCCTTCCCTCGGGAGGTGCTTGCTTGTGGATAGGGCAGGCTTTCATCCCTTGGTTGTTGGCTGGTTGGGGATCTAGGCCTTCGGCCTAGGCTGGTATGGGGCGCGCCTTTGGCGCTGAAGGCGAAAGCAAAGGCAAACGCAACGGCGAAGGGCAACAGCAGGTTCCCTTCGGGAATGACAACAAGAGGCAAGAGCAAAGGCAACAGCAAACCCAGATTCCCTTCGGGAATGACAAGCAAAAAGGCAACAGCACAGCAAATCCCTTCGCTTCGCTACGGGATGACGACGGGTGAGGGGACGTGGGTGGCTCCGGGACCGGGACTGTAGCGCGGTAGATTTTCCAGGCGTCCGGGTAGACGGGTCTGCGGTACTCGCATCGGGGGTGGGGCGGTGGGCATCTTCTAGGGTATGTTTCGGTTGCAGACGGCGGCGTACCGTGGGGCGCTTCGGGTAGTGGAACGGCTTTGGGAGCAGGGGTGCGCGGCGTATTTGGCGGGTGGGTGTGTGCGCGATCTGCTGCTGGGGGTGGAGCCGAAGGACTTCGATGTAACCACGGCGGCGCGGCCGGAGCAGGTGATGCAGTGGTTTGGGCGCACGGAGGCCGTGGGGGCGCACTTCGGTGTGGTGCTGGTGCTCGACGAGGTGGAGGGCGAGCGCGTGGCGACCGAGGTGGCGACGTTTCGTTCGGATGGGGTGTACACGGACGGACGGCGGCCGGACACGGTGCAGTTCTCCGACAGCCCGGAGCAGGATGTGCTGCGGCGCGACTTCACCGTGAATGGCTTGCTGCTCGATGTGCGGCGTTGGGAGGCGGGAGAGCCGCTCGACGACTGCGTTTTGGACTTCGTTGGAGGGCGTGAGGACCTCCAGGCGAAGTGCCTGCGGGCGATTGGCGACCCGGTGCGGCGGTTCACCGAGGACAAGCTGCGGATGCTGCGGGCAGTGCGGTTTGCAGCGCGGCTGGGGTTTGAGATTGAACCGGAGACGATGTGGGCGATGCAGGCGCTAGCGCCGGAGATCGTGCAGGTGTCGCCGGAGCGGGTGCGGGATGAGCTGACCAAGATTCTGACCGAGGGCGCGGCGCACCGGGGGTTTGAGCTGCTGGACGCTGCGGGCCTGCTCGCGGTGCTGCTGCCCGAGGTCGCGCGGATGAAAGGGTGCGAGCAGCCGCCGCAGTATCATCCGGAGGGCGACGTGTGGGTGCACACGCTGATGTTGCTGGATCATCTGCAGGCGGGGGTGAGCCCGACGCTGGCGTGGGGAATGCTGCTACACGATGTGGGCAAGCCGCCGACGGCGACGCCGCCCGACCCGAACAAGCCGGGGGACCGGATCCGGTTTAACGGTCATGCGGAAATTGGTGTGGCGGTGACGCGGGCGATGCTGAACCGGCTACGGTTTTCGAATGAGGATACGGCGCAGATTCTGGCATTGGTGAAGCACCACATGCAGTTCGGCGACGTGCCGAAGATGAAGCAGTCGACGCTGAAGCGCTTTTTGCGAATGCCGCGGTTCGAGGAGCACATGGCGCTCCACTATGCGGACGTGATGAGTTCGCACCGGAGGCTGGAGCCGTACGAGAGGGCGCAGCGGGCGCTGGCGGAGATGGGGCAGGAGGAGATGCGGCCCGCGCTGCTGTTGACAGGAAGTGATCTAATTGCGGCGGGGTACCGCCCAGGGCCGCAGTTTCGGGAGATGCTCTTGGCGGCCGAGGATGCGCAGTTGGAGGGAGCGGTAGGGAGTACGGAGGAGGCGTTGCAGCTGGTGCGCGGGGTGTTTGCGAAAGGGTAGGGTGGGGCGGAGGAGGACGAATACAGAAGCAGATTCCCTTCGGGAAGGACAACTCAAAGAGGTAGAGGCAGAGGTTGATCCCCTCGCTTCGCTACGGGAGGATAGGCAAACAGAGTGGTGAGGGTGGTATGGG
>CAXTTZ010000377.1:0-2408 GCA_964247325.1 uncultured Acidobacteriaceae bacterium
CGGCACCGCCTTCACCGCCATCGTCACCGCCCTCACCAACGACCTCATCAGCCCTTTGATCGGCGCCTTTGTCGGTAAACCGAACTTCGACTATCTCGTCGTCAACGTGAATGGCGGCAAAATCATGTACGGCTCCTTCCTCACCGCCGTCATCAACTTCCTCATCCAGGCCGGCGTCGTCTATTTCTTCCTCGTCGTCCCCACCCAATACCTCTTCAGACGCCTCAACCTCTTCCAAGCCGTTCCCACGAAATCCTGCCCCGAGTGCCTCAGTGACATCCCCGTCGCGGCTAGCCGTTGCAAGTTCTGCGCGCAACCCGTCGCCACTGCAGCTATTCTGTAGGTCTTCGCTCCCTTGGAGGTCCCCATGGTTCGTCTTCGGACGGCTTCAGCCGTCGTCTTGTCCGCAGCCGCCGCCACTGCCGCCGCACAAACGCCCGCCATGCCCCAGCACGTCTTCGGGTACACCGATTTCACGCAGCAAGGGAAGTGGGACCGGGCCTTTCTCGCCGTGCCCGACCCCAAACTCGCCGCCGCCCACCTCCGCGAGCTCACCAAAGCCCCACACTGGGCCAGCTCGCCCGAAGACTACGCCACCGCCCAATACGTCGCCGCCAAATTCACCGCCGCCGGTCTCCACACCGAGATCGTCCCCTACAAGGTTCTGCTCAACAAGCCCATAAAAATCGAGATCACCGCCATCGATGCCCATGGCCGCCAGCTCATGGCCGGCCCCTCCCCTGAGCACGTCGACCCTCAGGCCTATGGAGGCGACCCCTTCCAAGACGACCCCCGTATCCTGCCCGCCTTCAACGGCTCTTCCGGCTCCGGCGACATCACCACCGACGCCGTCTACGCCAACTACGGCACCCTCGACGACTTCAACCAGCTCCAAAAGCTCGGTATCTCCGTCAAAGGCAAAATCGTCCTCGTCCGCTACGGGCAAAACTTCCGCGGGGTCAAAGCCTACATCGCCCAGCAGCGCGGCGCCGCCGGCGTACTTATCTACTCCGACCCCCAAGACGACGGCTACACCCGCGGCGACAAGTACCCGCGCGGCCCCATGCGCCCCGACTCCGCGGTCCAGCGCGGCTCCGTGCAATTTCTTCCGCTCTACCCGGGCGACCCCGAAACGCCCGGCATCGCCTCCACCCCCGAGCTTCCTGACTCGGCCCGTATCACCGACCCGGCCAAGATGAACCAACCCTCCATCCCCGTCAACCCGCTCAGTTACAAAGACGCCGCCCCCATCCTCGAAGCGCTCGACGGCCCCAATGCTCCGCACGACTGGCAAGGCGGCCTTCCCTTCGCCTACCACCTCGGCAGCGCCGGCGCGGTTAAAGTCCACATGCACCTCGAGCAGGACTACAAGCTGCGCACCATTTGGGACGTCGTTGGCACCATCGACCCCGCGCCAGGCAGCCCCGAAGATCCCAATGCTTGGGTCGTCGCCGGCAACCACCGCGATGCTTGGGTCTACGGCGCGGTCGACCCAAACTCCGGCACCGCCGCCATGCTCGAAGCCGTGCACGGCCTGGGCGAGCTCCTCAAGCAGGGCTGGCGCCCCAAACGCCGCATCGTCATCGCCTCGTGGGACGCCGAAGAGGAAGGCCTTATGGGTTCCACCGAATGGGCCGAAGCGCACGATCGCTCGCTCGCCCACGCGGTCGGCTATTTTAATGTCGACGTCGCCGTTTCCGGTCCCAACTTCAGCGCCGCCGCCGTCCCCTCGCTCAAAGAGTTCGTCCGCGATGTCACCCGCGAGGTGCCCAGCCCCGCCGGCGGCACCGTCTACGACCAATGGAAGAAGGACCAGGCCGGCAACCGCGGCCGCCGCGGCGCCACCAACCCGTTCTCCGGCCCCGCCAACGCCGCCGCGCCGGCCGGCGGCGGTGGCGTCGGCGCCGGCTCCGACTACACCCCCTTCCTCCAGCACCTTGGCGTGCCCTCCACTGACATCGGCTCCGACGGCCCCTACGGCGTCTACCACTCCGTCTTCGATAATTACAACTGGTTCGTCCGCAACGCCGACCCCACCTTCGTCCTCGAGCAGCAGCAGGCCCGTGTCCTCGGCCTCGAGGTCCTCCACATGGCCGATGCCGACATCCTCCCCTACGACTTCCGCGCCTACGGCCGCGAGATCCAAAGCTACCTTGCCGCCGCGCAAAAACGCGCTTCCGCCCTGCAGCTCAACTTCACCCCCGCCACCGCCGCCGCCACCCGCTTCACTGCCGCCGGCGAACGCATCTACAGCCGCCAAACCGCCACTGCTACTTCAAACAACGCCGTAGGCAGCACCCCGACCAACACCGCCGCACTCAACACGGCACTCCGCGCCACCGAAGCCGCACTCTTAAACAACGCCGGCCTTCCCAAGCGCCCCTGGTTCAAACACACTATCTACGCCC
>CAXTTZ010000378.1:0-2388 GCA_964247325.1 uncultured Acidobacteriaceae bacterium
ATCCCCCTGCTCCAAACCGCCCTCCCCCGCTGCGAAGGCTGCGATCTCTTCCGCCACGCCACCCAGGTCGTCCCCGGCGCCGGCGATACCACGGCTCGGCTCATGCTTGTCGGCGAACAACCCGGCGACCAGGAAGACCGCCGTGGCCTGCCCTTCGTCGGACCCGCCGGCGGCGTGCTTCGCAAAGCGCTCGAAGAGGTCGGCATCGTCCCCGAAGAGGTCTTCATGACCAACGCCGTCAAGCATTTCAAGTTCGTCCAGCGCGGCAAGCTTCGCCTCCACCAAAACCCCAAAATGAGCGAGATCACCGCCTGCAAACCCTGGCTGCTGGCCGAAATCGACGCCGTCCGCCCCCACATCATCCTGTGCCTCGGCGCATCGGCCGCCAAGTCCCTCCTCGGCGGCACGTTTGCCCTCATGCGCGAGCGCGGCGTCATCAAGCAAACACCCTTCGCCGAGCGCGTCATGGCCACCATCCACCCCTCCGCCATTCTCCGCGCCGCCGACGATCAAGGCCGCGACCTCCTCTACCACTATCTCCGCGACGACCTGGCCCTCGCCTACCAAACCGCCCAAGCCGCCGCCTGACCTAACTTCACTCGCCCCACCACAGCCCTGTCATCTCGACCGAAGGCCTCGCAGCTTCACCGCGAGGCCGTAGCGGAGAGACCTGCTTTTCGCCGCGCGAGGGCCAACGGCACGAGCCAGTCCTCCCCCGGCCCCGCTACAATTCCCACCATGCCCTGCCGCACGACCCTCTATTCTCTCCTAGCTACCGCCCTCCTCTCGCTGCCCACTGCCCTCCCCGCGCAGCAACTGGTCAATGGCTACGAACCCAAGTGGTGGAAAGAAGCCGTCGTCTACCAAATCTATCCGCGCTCCTTCAAAGACTCCAATGGCGACGGCATCGGCGACCTCCCCGGCATCACCTCCAAGCTCGACTACCTCCAGTCGCTCGGCGTCAACGTCCTTTGGCTCAGCCCCCACTTCGACTCGCCCAACGCCGACAACGGCTACGACATCCGCGACTACCGCAAGGTCATGCGCGAGTTCGGTACCATGGCCGACTTCGACACCCTGCTCGCCGGCGTCAAGCAGCGCCACATGCGCCTTATCATCGACCTCGTCGTCAACCACACCTCCGACGAGCACAAATGGTTCGTTGAATCGCGCAGCAGCAAATCTAACCCCTACCGCGACTTCTACATTTGGCGGTCCGGCCACACCGCGCCCGACGGCACCCGTACGCCCCCGAATAACTACCCCTCCTACTTCTCCGGCTCCGCCTGGACCCTTGACCCCAAAACCAACGAGTACTACCTCCACTACTTTGCCGCCAAGCAGCCCGACCTCAACTGGGCCAATCCCAAGGTCCGCCAAGAGGTCTACAGCCTCATGCGCTTTTGGCTCGATAAAGGCGTCTCCGGCTTTCGCATGGACGTTATCCCGCTCATCTCCAAGCCCACCGGCCTGCCCGATCTCACCTCCGAACAGCTCCAAAGCCCGCCCAACGCCTACGCCAACGGCCCTCACCTCGCCGAGTACCTCCAGGAGATGAACCGCGACGTCCTTTCCCGCTACGACGACATGTCCGTTGGCGAGGCTACCGGCACCACCCTTGCCCAAACCAACGCCCTGGTCGACGACCGTCGCCACGAACTCAACATGATCTTCAACTTCGACGCCATCAAGCTCGGCCGCGCCGACTTCGGCACCAGCCAGCTCGGCTCCTGGTCCCTGCCCGAGCTCAAAGGCATCTACGACGCTCACGCTACCGTGCTCACCAAGCACGACTGGGACACCGTCTTTCTTTCCAACCACGACAACCCCCGCATCGTCTCCACCTTCGGCAACGACGCCCCGGCCACCCGCGTCGCCTCCGCCAAGCTTTTTGAAACCATGATCCTCACCCTGCGTGGCACCCCCTTCCTCTACCAGGGCGACGAACTCGGCATGACCAACTATCCCTTCAAGAAGCTCGAAGACTACGACGACATCGCCATCAAGAACGCCTACAAGGCCCAGGTAGAAACCGGCAAAGTCTCCGCCGCTGCCTTCCTCGCCTCACAAGCCAAGGTCGCCCGCGACAACGCCCGCACCCCCATGCAGTGGGATCGCTCGCCCGAGGCCGGCTTCACCACAGGCGCCCACCCCTGGCTCGCCGTCAACCCCAACTACACCGAAATCAACGCCGCGCAAGAAGAGTCCGACCCCGCCTCCGTCCTCAACTACACCCGCGCCCTCATCAAACTGCGCGCCGGCACCCGCGCCTTCGTCTACGGCGACTTCCAAGACCTCGACCCCCAACACCCCCACGTCTTCGCCTACACCCGCACCCTAGGCCAAGAACAATACCTCGTCGTCGAAAACTTCACCTCCACCCCCATC
>CAXTTZ010000379.1:0-2365 GCA_964247325.1 uncultured Acidobacteriaceae bacterium
TTTGCGTACTGGTATAGAAGATGGAGAACGGATACACCGCCCAAAGCCAGCCGGCCAGGCACGCGGTACGCTCGCTCGCGAGGCGGCGCATGCCCAGATAGATCGGTATGCAGGTGAGCGCGGAAAATATGCTGCTCAGCAGCAGGATGACGAGTGCAGATTTGGCGCTATACGTGCCCCAGGTCTTGAAGACGTCCGCCAGCAGGTAAGGGAAGAGCGGCGGCATGAGCGCAGTGGGTCCGGTGTTGGGGAAGAATGGCGAGCTGAAGCCGTGGCCGGCGGCGAGGCTGCGCGCCACCCAGCCCATTTCGGCACCGAACTGGCCGAAATCAGCCGACGGTTGGGCGATGTGCGCAAAAGAAAGCACAGCCACAAAGGCGCGCAAAATAAAGGCACAGCCGGTCATCTTGAGCCATCGCGTGGCCGACGGATGGAGGCTAAGTTCGTCGAGCCAGGAAGTGTCTTCAGACCGCGAGGGCGCCAGGGTCGATAGTTCCAAAACGAAACCTTTCTTCGCTACGATAGCCTTGCCGGGTCAGTGCCCGGCGTCAGGGGTGAAGATCCAAAGGTCTTCGGTTTGCTTGATGGGCCTGTAGCTGGACCGGATCGCGCGAAGGATCTCTGGGGCGAAACGGTCGGTAACGATGTCACGGTCGGGGTTGCCGTCGAACTGCACAGCGCCGTACCGGTGCTCGCGCAGGCCGTTCACGACCTCCACCGGTTGCAGCTGGCCGGCGACGATGAGGCGCGTGGCGTTAAAAGGATCATAGCGGTACGGCTTGCCCGCATAAAAACATAGCAGCAGGTTTTCGCAAAGGGCAGGCCCTGGCTGTTGCCGAAGGAGGTGCACTGCCTCCGCGCTTTGCCGTTCGGCCGCCGCACAGGCGCGCAGCTTGGCGCGAGGATTCCAGTTGCCCGAGATCCCCATGGGAATGAGCAGCCAAAGGAACAGGGCGGGGATGACCACCCCGGCGCGAAGGCGGTCAAAGCTGAGCCCAAGCAGGAGGCAGATGGCCAGCAGCGCGGAAAATAACGAATTGATGGATACGCCCTGCCCGCCGCCGAAGTAGCCGCCGATCCCCAAGGCGCACCCGAGCAAAAGCGCGGTAAGTCGCAGCGACGGCTGCCGGAGGACGCGCAGGGCAGTCGCTGCGGCAACGAGAAAAGGAAAAAGGATTGGGCCCAGAACGACGCCGAGCTGCAAGGAGGTCTTCGAGAGATGGTAGCTGCGCGGGGCCAGCATCTCGCGAAAGAACGCGGGACCGCCAAAGGCGAAGTGAAGCCAAACGGCCAGAGCACCAAAGCCGACGAGGAACACTGCGAAAAGGCCGGCGCGCGCCCTGGATACGAGGGCGAGGTCCAGCACGACGGCGAGCGGAACGTCCAGGAGATTATGTTTGACCGAAGCCCCAAGCACCATCAGCAAGGCCGTTGCGGCCAGCGCTCCCACTTGCCCGCGCCGTCGGACGTACACCAGCAGCGCGGCGAGAAAGAAGACCTGGGCAAACATCTGCGGATCGTCCTGCCCGACGTAGCTTTCGGCGTTGGCACAAAAGAGGGCAAGGCAGAAGAGCCCGGCTAGCGCTGCGGCGCGTTCTGAAGCACCAAAACGGCGCACCAGGCAGCCGACCAGGACCGAGCAGCCAAGCAGGCTGGCCAGCGCCAGCGCGCGGCCCGTGAAAAGCAAGCTGTGCGTCAGCTTGCTCGCCTGCGCGATCACGGCAAAGGAGAGCATCGGGTAGTTGATGACTGTCCAGCCGAAGTTGGCAGGGTAGAGCGGGTAACCGGCGGCCAGGGTGGCCGCGTTATAGACGTTCCAGCCCTCGTTGTAGCCAACCTCCGCCCGGAAGCCGCTGCGCGCGAAGGGCACAAAGGCGGCAAAGAGCGTCACAAAACCGCACACAAGCAGACTCAGATAAGACCGCACTTGAGCCCACGCAGGGGAAGGGCCTTGCTCTACGGAAAGCTGGGCTGCAGCGCCGGCCAGGTTCCTGGGAGTGTGTTGCCGCTTTGGCGGTTCCAGCGTGATCGCTGCCTGGAGAGTTTGCATGAACGCTTGCGAACGGAGACTGCCGTCCCCTGTAAGACGGCCTTCCCCAGCGAAAGACTACAAGAGCACTCTCGGAGTTTGGTAGCGGCTTGGTAAAGTTTTGTACCCTGCACGAGCGGCCGAAACCCTTGCGGAGGCGCGACATGGATGCTTTGCTGCGGCCGATTCGCCGCAGGGGCAAAGCGCATCCCACGTTATATGCCGCCGACTGAACTGAGGCCCGACACCAAGCGACAGCAACTACTAGAAACGCTCCAAAACAACTGGACGACCGAAATGTCCGGTGCGTATACCTATGGGCACCTGGCGGAGCGG
>CAXTTZ010000380.1:0-2339 GCA_964247325.1 uncultured Acidobacteriaceae bacterium
GGTGTTGGCCGAGCAGGCCTCAGCGGCGGCGCAGGAGTCGGCGGTGGCCGCAGGCGCGCGCGGGTTCTTGCCGGCAACAGCGGAGGTGCAGGATATCCGTACATGTGTGCAGACCGTGCTGGGCGGGGCGGTGTGGCTGCCTATGCAAGGAGGCAGCGGGCCGGAGCCGGTCGGGGAAGCTGAGGCGCTTTCGGAGCGGCTGACGCCGAAGGAGCGCGAGGTGCTGCGGTGGTTAACGCAGGGACGGTCGAACCGCGAGATCGCGAGCACGATGCAGATCGATGAAGCAACGGTGAAAGCACACCTAGGCCGGATGCTGCGAAAGGCAAAGGTAAGTAATCGGGTGGAGCTGACGCTACGGGCGTTGGGAGAGCCGATCTAGCTGGGCTGCGATCCCGCGAGAACGATCGAGTCGTGCCCAGGAAACTCGCCTTCTCGTCGTGACCTGTAAACCGTGACGACATCTGGGGTATGGCAACGTTTGGTGCTCACTGTTCATCTGTACGTAGCAGCGGTGAAAGTTGCCCGCGCGAAATTTCGTGAGGTGAAAAATGAAGCTTCAAAAAGGGATGGGCGCAGCATGCGCCCTTGTGATGACAGCTGCAACTCTGCCTGGGTTTGCGGCTGATACGAGCAAGCTGGATCAGCGATTGACCGAAAGCGCTGCGGTAATTCAAGAGGTGATGTCGATTCCGGAAAAGGGAATTCCGCAGCAGATTTTATCTGGCGCCTCGTGTGTAGTCGTTATCCCCTCGCTGAAGAAGGCTGCATTTTTGGTGGGTGGGCAGTATGGGCAGGGTGTGGCCACCTGCCGAACGGGCCATGGCTGGAGCGCGCCGGTGTTTGTGAAGCTGACCGGTGGAAGCTTTGGATTCCAGGCGGGCGGGCAAGCGACGGATCTGGTGCTGGTAGCCATGAACCAGAACGGACTGCAGAGTATGCTCAAGAACAAGTTCAAGATTGGCGGCGATGCGGCGGCCTCGGCCGGCCCAGTGGGGCGCAACGCGCAGGCGGGAACGGATTGGAAGCTGAATGCGCAGTTTTTGACCTATTCGCGCAGCAAGGGCTTGTTTGCGGGTATCGATCTGAATGGCGATGTGTTGGAGGCCAACGAGGACGACACGCATGCGGAGTATGGATCTTCGGTGCCATACCAGTCCATCCTGAAGGGCAGTGTGCCGACGCCAGCCAACGCGCAACGGTTTGTCCATACGGTGGCAAAGTATTTTGTAGAGGCGAAGAACAGCTAACGTACTTGCTCAGGTGACTTAGAAAGAGGATGGCGAGGCCGTCCTCTTTTTGCGTCTGTTAGCTGTGGGCGTTGGGGGTCAGATTGGCCTGGGCAATCGCAATGAATTTGAGTGGCATTTGGATACCGGTACACTGGAAAGGTTGAATGCTGCGCTGGTAGTGTCATCGTCGAACGTGGTACGCGTCCCTAGGGCGGAGCCGGGACGGGGGCGAAGGTCGCCTCTGCGGGGGGCATTGGAGTATGGCTTCGTGCGTTTGGCGCTTTGGGGGTTGGGCGCGTTGCCACGGGCAGCAGCGCGGGCGGTGGGCGCGGGCGTAGGGCGACTGGCGGAGCGGTTGGCGCCGCGCTTGCGGCGGGTTGGGATGCAGAACTTGGCGCTGGCTCTGCCGGAGCGTTCGCCGGCCGAGCACCGGCGATTGTTGCAGGAGAGTTTTCGGTCGTTAGGCTGGCAGTTGGCCGAGTTTGCGCAGATGCGGCGGTATACGCGCGTGGCCGCACAACAATTTATCCGGTACGAGGGGTTAGAGCACTACCTCCAGGCGCGGGAGCGCGGCAAAGGCGTGTTGGTGCTGACGGCGCACCTGGGGGCGTGGGAGCTTTCGAGCTTCTTTCACTCGCTGCAGGGGTACTCCATGGGGATGGTAATCCGGCGGCTGGATAATCCGCGTGTCGATGCGCTGGTGAACGGGATTCGGACGCTGCATGGGAACCGGGTGCTGCCAAAGGATGAGTTTGCGCGGGGGTTGCTGAAGGCCATGCACGCGGGCGAGACGGTGGGGATCCTGATGGACACAAACATGACGCCGCCGCAGGGGGTGTTCGTGCCATTTTTCGGAACGGCCGCGTGTACGGGGTCGGGCTTAGCGCGCGTGGCGCTGCGATCGGGGGCGGCGGTGCTGCCAGGGTTTTTGCTGTGGGAGCCGGCGGAGGGACGGTACGTGCTTCATTTTGGGCCGGAGTTGGAATTGGAGCGCACGGGCGATGCGGAGCGCGATGCCTTGGCGAATACGGCGCTGTTTACACAGACGCTGGAGGGGTACATCCGGCGGTATCCGGAGCAGTGGCTGTGGATGCACCGGCGCTGGAA
>CAXTTZ010000381.1:0-2338 GCA_964247325.1 uncultured Acidobacteriaceae bacterium
CCGCCGGGCTGCCATCCTGCCCCACCCCCAGGCGGGCCGCGCCGATCACCACCGGCGTGGTTCCGTACACGTTTGAAAAGCGAACCCGCTCCTCCGTGCCGCCCACGGTCGGCGTAACCAGGAAACGAAAGCTCTGCTCCTTCCCAGAGTTATCCGTCGCCACTGCATTCGTCATGGCGATGCCCCACGCCCCCGCCCAAATTGATGGCGCAACCACCGGCACCGCACTGCCTTCCGTGGACGTAACCGTGCTGCCGCAGCCACACAGCATCCAACCCAGGGCTGTAGCCCACCCTACACACCAAAACAAACGCATACCCGCAGTGTACGTTTCGCATGTTCCAGCCAGATGAACCCGCCCGCAGGGCTTCTACTCGACGCCTGTCGCGACGAAGTCCGAAGGCCGCGAGGTCAGACCACAGGTGTATCGGGTCGCTTGTGCAACGTTCCAAAACGTGTCATCACCGCACCGGCCACCAGCACCATCGCAGAACCGGCTACCCTGCGCGTAATGGGCGTTCGGAGCGTTGCGGCATAGGCAAATCCCATAAAGGCCGCGAGCCCAATCCGGTCCTCAATGGCCTTGACGATCGGCAGGGCGCTTCCCCAGATCAGAACCGAGATCGCGCCAACGGCTGTGGCCTGCCCGGCCAGCCTCTTCACCATGCCCCAGTGAAACATACACGGCCAAGGTGGAAGGCAAAGCGGGAGCAGAAGGCAAACGCAAGGCACAATAGAGCTATGTCTTCGCCCCAACACGCCATGTTCGCCCCCTCCCAGCGTATCCACTTTATTGGGATCGGCGGCATTGGCATGAGCGGCATCGCAGAGATCCTACTCACGCTGGGCTACCCGGTCTCCGGCTCGGACCTGCGCTCGTCCGCGGTTACCGAGCGGCTTAAAACCCTGGGCGCCACCATCTATATAGGCCATGCCGCCGCCAACGCTGCCGCCACCGACGTCGTGGTTACCAGCTCCGCCGTTGCGCCTGACAACCCCGAGGTGCTCGAAGCGCGCGCCCGCAAAACCCCGGTCATCCCCCGCGCCGAGATGTTGGCCGAACTGATGCGGCTCAAATACGGCATCGCCGTGGCTGGCATGCATGGCAAAACCACCACCACCAGCATGATCGCGGCGGTGCTGGCCGGCGGCGCGCTCGATCCCACCGTGGTGGTCGGCGGCCGTGTCGACGCCTTCGGCTCCAACGCCCGGCTCGGGCGCTCGCAGTACCTCGTCGCCGAAGCCGACGAAAGCGACCGCTCTTTTCTGCGGCTCTCCCCCATCCTCGCCGTCGTCACCAACCTCGACCGCGAGCACATGGACGCCTACCGCGACATGCGCGACGTCGAGGACGCCTTTGTCCAGTTCATGGACGAGGTGCCTTTCTACGGCGCGGTCACCGCCTGCTTTGACAACCCCGCCCTACGCTCCATCCTGCCCCGCGTCACCCCGCGCGTTTATACCTACGGCACGGGTGCCGAGGCCCACTTTCAGCTTCGCCGGCTGCCGCGCGCCGCCGGCTGCCACGCCTGCTTCGAGGTCAACGCCCATGGGCTTATGCTCGGGCCCTTTCAACTCCACGTGCCCGGCCGCCACAATCTCCTGAACGCCACCGCCGCGGTGGCCATCGGCGTGCAACTCGGCCTCACCCCGGAGCAGATCGCCGCCGGCCTCGGCAGCTTTCGCGGTGTCGACCGCCGCTTCCAGACCAAGGGCTCGGTCCGCGGCGTCACCGTGGTCGACGACTACGGCCACCATCCGACCGAAATTCGCGCCACCCTCCAAGCCGCCAAAGAGTGCGGCTACGGGCGCGTCCTGGTGCTCTTTCAACCTCACCGCTACACCCGCACCCGCGACCTGCTCGACGACTTCGCCGGCTCCTTCGGCGACGCCGACATCCTCGAGGTGCTCGACATCTACGCCGCCAGCGAGCCGCCCATCGAAGGCATCAGCGGCGCGGCGTTGGCCGGCTGGATCGCGCGGCAAACCGCCAACCCGGTCCGCTACGCCGCCTCCTCCGCCGAGGCCGTTGAACGGCTCGCTGCCCGGGCCCGCGAAGGCGACATGATCCTCACCCTCGGCGCCGGCAACGTGTCCCAAGCCAGCGCGCTTCTACTCGAACGGCTTGCCGCGCCGGTGTAGGGCTCGATATAGGGGTATAGCATCGATCCATGGCCGCCCACGATCCCATCCTTTCGCCCTTGCCCGTCGCGCAGCGCATTCCGGTCGACGAGCTGCCCGCCCACCTCGCTACCCTGGAAGCCGAACTGGACGGCGGTCGCCGCATCGAACTCGTCCGCGGCGACATAGTGATCGCCGAGCTTCACCCTCCCCAACC
>CAXTTZ010000382.1:0-2023 GCA_964247325.1 uncultured Acidobacteriaceae bacterium
GCCCAAATCCATCTCCCGCGTCAAGATTCCAATATCCTTATCTCCCCGCCCGCTGACGTTCACCATTAAGATCTTGCCTCGCCCCAGCTTCGGCGCTAGCTTCATTGCTTCGGCCACCGCATGCGCCGTCTCCAGTGCCGGGATAATACCCTCCGTCCGGCTTAAAAATCTCGTTGCCTCCAGCGCTTCCGCGTCCGTAGCCGAGGTATAGGTCGCCCGCCCCGCATCGTGCAGCATCGCGTGTTCCGGCCCCACGCTCGGGTAGTCCAATCCCGCGCTCACGGAATGAGTCGCCGCGACCTGCCCCGCATCGTTCTGCAACACATAGCTATACGTTCCCTGTAATACTCCCGGCGACCCACCGCCGATGGTTTGAAAGCGCGCCGCATGCTCGCCCAGCGCCGTCCCGCGACCGCCGGCCTCCACGCCGATCAGCTCCACCGAGGCGTCCGGAATGAATTCGTAAAAGGCCCCAATCGCGTTCGACCCGCCCCCCACGCACGCCACCACCGCATTCGGCAACCGCCCTTCGACCTCCAGGATCTGCCGCTTCGCTTCCCGCGAAATTACTCGATGAAAATCCCGCACCATGGTCGGATATGGGTGCGACCCCAGTGCCGAGCCCAGGATATAGAACGTCGACCGCACATTGGTCACCCAATCCCGCATGGCCTCGTTGATCGCATCCTTCAGCGTCGCCGAGCCCGACCGCACCCCGCGCACCTCCGCTCCCAGCAGCCGCATCCGGAACACATTCAGCTCCTGCCGCCGCATGTCCTCCTCGCCCATATAGACCACGCACTCGAGCCCAAAGAGCGCACACACTGTCGCCGTCGCCACCCCATGCTGCCCCGCACCCGTCTCCGCAATGATTCGCTGTTTGCCCATGCGCCGCGCCAGCAGTGCCTGCCCCAGCGAGTTGTTGATCTTGTGCGCCCCCGTGTGCAGCAAGTCCTCACGTTTCAGGTACACCTTGGCCCCGCCCAGCGCTTCGGTCATCCGCCGCGCAAAAAACAGCGGCGTCGGCCGCCCGCAGTAGTCCCGCAGCAGCCCGGCCAGCTCCGCCTCAAACGCCGGGTCTGCCTGTGCCGCCGCGTACGCCTCGTCCAGTTCTTCAAGTGCCGCCATCAGCGTCTCCGGCACGTACCGGCCCCCATAGACGCCAAACCGCCCTGGCCGCGCTGCCGCTTGGGGCCCCATAGGTGCTTCCAATACCGGGCTCACACTCATCATCCGCTCCATGCACTGCTTACAATCCAAATAACCCGCGAAAAGCGAAAACCGCGACGCTGAGGCGGTCGCGGCTAAGGAGGTTTGAACAGCATATTGTCGCTTGGTGTTGCCTCGCGACCGCTCAGACCACCGTTGCCGCTACCAGACGCCAGTAGCGGTACGAAGATCCAAACGGAAACAGGGCACAACCGCGCATGGCTAAGAGCGTATACCCGACCGGCAGTGTAAGCAAGTGGTTACCAACGTGTAGTCAACCTGCATAGACCATGCATCCGCCCCCACTACCTTTCCATCTACAGAAGCAAGAGCCAAGGCGCGGCCTCACCGGCCTCCGCCGAGGAGAGAGAAACCATGACCGCCCTTCAACGCTTCGCGCTTACCTGCTTCACCGCAACACTCGCCCTTCCGCTACCCGCGCTCGCCCAGGAATCCTACGCCCGCGCCCGGCGTCAAGAACACCGCCACGCCGCACGCCACCACACCAAAGCCAAGATCGTCGGCGGCTCCGCCGCAGGCGGAGCCCTCGTGGGCGGCCTGCTCGGCGGGGGCAAAGGCGCCCTCATCGGTGCCGGCGTCGGTGCTGGCGGTGGCCTCGTCGCCAACCATGAACACGAGAAGCACGCCACCCAAAAGCGGGAAGAGTACGGCCGCTAACGCGTAATGACTGTCGGAACCTCTAAAGCAGGATTCGTAGCTGTACCCGACCTGCCATTAAAGCAGTATTCGTAGCTGTACCAACCCGGGCGGAGTGCTGCCGGGACTGAGCGTGTGGACGAGGAGGGGATAAAAC
>CAXTTZ010000382.1:2033-2337 GCA_964247325.1 uncultured Acidobacteriaceae bacterium
ATTATTTCCTTCGCCCCCCCCCCCCCCCCGCCCCCCACCTTGTGTGTCGTTCCCCCGGGCACTCCTATAACGGCCTGTGCCGCTAGAAACGTACCGTCATTCTTCGCGGCACTCAGGACGACGATGCAAACTCCCTGGGCACACACTATATTGATCCAGCTTCAGTTATGCTTTTCGAGCACCTCTTGCTTGCCGCTCCTTTTTGCCTGTCTCCCGTGGCGCAGCGAAGGGATCTGCTGTTCGCCGGTGGCTTCAGAGCGCACCCAGGAAAGCAGATTCCTCGCCTTTGCCACCCGTCCCACCC
>CAXTTZ010000383.1:0-2331 GCA_964247325.1 uncultured Acidobacteriaceae bacterium
GCGACGGCGTTGTGCCGCAACAGCCGCCCACCCAGCTCGCCCCAGCACGCACAAACTTACGCGCAAAGCTGCCCATGTACTCCGGTGAGGTCAGATAAATTGCTCGCCCTTCCACATCGCGCGGCAGCCCCGCGTTTGGCATCGCCACCAGCGGCAGCGCTGTCGCCACTCGCATCCGCTCCACCGCTCGCAGTACCGTCGCCGGCCCGCTCGAGCAGTTGCACCCCACCGCCGCCGCGCCCAACTCTTCCATTCGCGCTGCAAAACGCTCCGGCGCGGTTCCATCCAGGCAGTTGCCGTCCTCGGCCACCGTCGCCAGCACCGCAAGCGGCAGCCCTGGCGCCACCCGCTGCGCCGCCCGCACCGCCGCCTCGGCCTCCTCCAGCGACATCATCGTCTCCGCAACCAGCAGATCGACCCCGCCCTCGGCCAGCGCCACCATTTGCTCGGCAAAGATCCCCTCCATCTCCGCTGCACCCAGCGCCGCTTCGCCCACCGCCGCTGCCCGTTTGCCCAGTGACCCGACCGCGCCCGCCACAAAGGCTTCAAGCCCCTGCTTAGCCCGGTGCGCCTCCACGCTGGCCCGCGCCAGCTTTGCTCCGGCTAAGTTCAGCTCCCGCACCCGCTCGCGCAGCCCAAAGTGCTCCAACCGTAGCGCGTTGGCTCCAAAGGTGTTGGTCTCGATCACCTCCGCACCCGCCTGCAGGTACTGCTCATGCACCGACCGCACCGTGTCCGGCTCGGTTACATTCAGCTCGTCATAGCTGCGGTTGATGTACACACCGCAGCTATACAGCATGGTGCCCATCGCCCCATCGCAAAGCACTGTCCCGCCGCCAAAAAGCCGCTCACGCGCCCCATCCGTCATGCCATCTCTCCGCCCCCTTCATCCTATCGCGCGCCCCGCTGACTTGCTGCGTTCCTCTGCGTACGTTGCGCACGCCGCGTTCGCCTTCGCCTGCTGCCAAGTCGCCACCCCACACTGCTATACTTGCCCCAAATGGCCGGGCTTCACGGCCCGCCGTCGATGGGAGCTGTCGCCGTTGGTCCAAGCATCGTTTTTTCGTCTCTTCCGCAAGATTTACAACCTTCGGACTCCACTCAGTCTCCTGTTCAGCGTCTTCGCCATCCTCGCGCTCGCCGGTTGCAGCAATCCCATCTACCGTTATCCGGCGAACAACTTTGCCGGCCGCACCACCCCGCCCAGCGGCCTCCAGCAGCGCGTGCTCGCCGCCTACACCATCGGCGGCACCTCCGGCGCTGCCGCCATCCTCGACGGCCTGCGCGACATCCGCGGCAACGTCCAAAACACCCGACAATCCTTTGCTGTCTCCGGCGTCTCCGCCGGTTACCCCATCACCATCTTCAACTACCCCGAGCAGCAGTTCGGCTACCTGCTCGACTACAACACCGGCAACCTCGCCCCGATCAATTACGCCACTGAAGCCGCCGGCCAGGCCGTCGCCAACTTCGGCGCGAACCCACCCTCGGCCGCTACGTCGCCCGACGGCGCCCGCTTCGTTGGCGCCACCGCCACCGCCGGCCAAATCATTCTCAACGCCGGCGGCACCACCTACAATCTCAATCTCCCCAACGTGAACCGCGTCTTTATTAACCAGGGCGACAGCGTCATCCTCGCCACCACGCGCAACACCAACGCCCTGTTCCGCATCGTTCAACTGCCCCAAACCGGCGCTCAAACTGACCCGCCTGGGGCTATCGACTGCGAACCTCTCCTGCTGCCCGTCTACTGCGTCGTCCCCGTCCCTGGCGCCTACGATCGCCCCACCAATGCCTACTTCTCGCTCGATGGCACGGCTGCCTATGTCCTCAACTGCGGCCCCGAATGCGGCGGAAGCACCGCGAGTGTCTCCGTGCTCCAAGTCGGCCAGCTGGTCTACAACAACGTTCCCACGGTCGACCCGCTCAGCCCCGGCGCCCCCTCACCCCTAACCGCGCTGCCCGTCGCCAACCCCATTCCCATTCCTGGCGGCGTCACGGCAGCGCTCTCTGATGGCACCAACCTGTACCTTTCCGGCCAGTCGCTATATAGCTTTAACAGCAACGGCACGCTCGGCGCCACGCCCCGCGCCGACGGCCTGTTCACCGGCTATATGACCGTGCTCAACCAAACCACCTATCGCCCCTCCAACCCGGTCTCCATCTCCGACGGCACGCACACCCGCATGCTCTTTGCCGATAACAACACCCTTTGGATCGGCTCCAACCATTGCGCCACTGGCGAACGCGCCGCCACCGGCCAAAACTACAACTGCCTCACCCTGGTCAATCTCGGCGTCTCCACCCCCACTGCCACGCTCATCCCCAACC
>CAXTTZ010000384.1:0-2317 GCA_964247325.1 uncultured Acidobacteriaceae bacterium
GTGTAGGCCTCACTGCCAGAACTAGGCGGGTAGGCGTTAGGGTCATAGCCGGCTTGGGCAGCGGGATCTGGGGCTGGGGCTTGCTGGTTATAGTTGTAGGCTTCGTTCGCACCGGTGGTTTGAGGGCCGTAGTTTTCGGTGCTTTGCTGGCCGGCGTACACCGCCTGGCTGCCGAGCACGCGGATACGTGGGGCCGGTGAGGCCGCAGAGGCAGGAAGGTAGCCGCCGGCGGTGCCGCCCGTGTAGGGCTGAGCGAGATTGCCGTCCGCGGCAGGATCATTACTCGAGGCGTTTTCGATGGTAACGATGGGAGCACTGGCGGGGTTGGATTTGCAGCCGAAGAGGGTGAGACACGTGGCAAAGCTGGTTAGGACGAGCGTAACGGCCGGCATGCGGGCGGCGGCTTGGGGGCGGCGGGTGCGATGTGTGGCGTCCATGAGCACTTCCTTGCGCTTCGGCGGTATATGGGATGGGTGCGCCGGAAGCGAACAGCATAGTGGGCCTTGAAGTTCAGATGCGGGGTGTTTGTTATAGAGACACTTGGGTTCCACTACACTCTGGTAACCCGGATGTAACGTATTTGTGGTGGTTTCGGAGGAGATTTCTTGCCGTACAATAAATGCATGCGTCGCTCTGCGTTGAAGCGATTTGTGCATGGCCACCGTGACCGCGGCCGGACGTAGTAGGGCTGTTTGGGGTCGCTTGCGAAGAGTCGCGTGTGTGTGCAGCCGCTGGGTAGAACGCGGACTAAAGCCACAAGGGCATGGGCTATGTACAGTGTGGCTGGAGCTACTTTCCGTTCTCGCTCTGGGCTGGCCTCGTAGAAACTGTAGGAGCACACCCTCGCATCCCTGCGCAATCCTAACTTCATGGACGTGTGACCTTGAGCTGTCCCCACTCACACCACGCGTTCGTTCCTCAGGTATGGCTACATCCTCTTCCTCTGCGCTCTAGTCTGGGGAAGGATGTGTTGTTGGGACGTGGGTCGCCTGTTTTGTGCAGAAACATAGGATCAGAGCTTTCCTAAGCTCTCCCTATCAACGTTGAAATTGGATCAATGATTTAGGAGAACGTTATGGCTACCGCCCCTGTTGTGACGCACCAACACCCGAATACCTTTGATGCCGCGGCCACGCTTCAGTCCGGGGCCAAGACCGTGCGCTATTTCGCTTTGGCCGCGCTGGAGCGGAAGATCGAGGGGCTTCAGTTGGCGAAGCTGCCGTTTTCGCTACGCGTTCTGCTAGAGAATCTGCTGCGGCGTGAGGACGGCGTGACGGTGACAGCGGACGATGTGCGGTTCTTGGCCTGTTGGCAGCCCAAAGCGGAGCCTTCGCGCGAGATCGCCTACATGCCGGCGCGGGTACTGATGCAGGATTTTACGGGCGTGCCGGCGGTGGTGGATTTAGCCGCGATGCGCGATGCCATGAAAGTGCTGGGGGGCAATCCGGAGCGGATTAATCCACTGGTGCCGGCGGAGTTGGTGATCGACCACTCGGTGCAAGTGGATGAGTACGGGACCAAGAACGCGTATGACCTGAACGCAGCGTTGGAGTTTTCGCGCAATCGGGAGCGATACGCCTTTTTGAAGTGGGGGCAGACGGCGTTTCGGAACTTTTCGGCCGTGCCGCCGGGGATGGGGATCTGCCATCAGGTGAATCTGGAGTACCTGGCGAGGGTGGTGTTTACGACCGAGCCGGACTCGGAAGGCACCATGACGGCGTACCCGGATACGCTGGTCGGCACGGATTCGCACACCACGATGGTGAACGGGTTGGGCGTGCTGGGGTGGGGCGTGGGCGGCATTGAGGCCGAAGCGGCCATGTTGGGGCAGCCGGTGAGCATGCTGGTGCCGCAGGTGGTCGGGTTTCGGCTGCTGGGGCAGCTGCGCGAGGGCGCTACGGCAACTGATCTGGTGCTGACCGTGACCGAGATGCTGCGGAAGTTCGGGGTGGTGGGCAAGTTTGTGGAGTTTTTTGGTCCAGGAATTGCGGAGTTGCCGCTGGCGGATCGGGCGACGATCGCGAATATGGCGCCGGAGTATGGCGCAACGTGCGGGATTTTCCCGGTAGATGCGGAGACACTACGGTACCTGCGCCTGACAGGGCGGAGTGAGGACCAGATTGCGCTGTGTGAGGCGTATTACCGGGCGCAGGGCATGTTCCATACCCCGGATGCGCCGGAGGCCGAGTATTCGGCGCTGTTGGAGCTGGATTTGGCGACGGTGGAGCCGAGTGTGGCGGGGCCGAAGCGGCCGCAAGACCGGGTACTGCTGCGCGATACGCCGGAGAGTTTCCGCAAGGTGCTGCCGACGCTGGTG
>CAXTTZ010000385.1:0-2314 GCA_964247325.1 uncultured Acidobacteriaceae bacterium
CTGTATCAGCGGCTGACTCGCAGCCTGCGCGCGTTGCAAAGCGTGCCCTTTGCGCTGGTGTGGAGCGGAACGCTGGTGGGATTGTTGTCCGTGCACGACCCGCGCGTGTGGGGCAATGGGGATTTGGGGTTGGACGCGGCCCTGGGCAGGCCCGCGGCGCTGGCGGGCGTAGGAACGGGGCTGCTGGTGCTGTTGGGGCTGCGGCTGCTGGCGACAACGGTGTGCGTGGGGTCGGGGACGACCGGTGGGGTGTTCACGCCGACGCTGTTTGCCGGGGCGGCGATGGGCGCGCTGGTGGGGCGTTGGCTGCCAGGGGCGGAGCCGAGCGTATGGGCGCTGGTAGGCATGAGCTGCCTGCTGGCCGCGGTGACGCATGCGCCGGTGATGGCGGGGTTTATGGCGGTGGAACTGACGGGCGAGTGGAGGCTTTTGATGCCGCTGTTGGCGATGAATTGGGTGGCTTGGCAGGTGGCGCGGAGGATGTCGGGGGGAGGCGCTGTATGCGATTGCGTCGCAGTCGCCGGCGCGGGTGCCGGTTGCGAAGGGATGAGAGCGCTGGATTGGGGTAGGGGTGTGCTTGCTCACAGTGGGGGTCGACCCGAGTGTGGGTCTGGGAAGGTGATTCTTTTTGGGATGATATGGAAGGTAAAGACGACAGCAGATTCCCTTCGGGAACGACAAGCAAGAAAGCAATAGCAACAGCCAAGGCAAACGCAGATTCCCTTTGCGAGCGACAAAAAAGCAAAGGCAAGAGCGGAAGCAAAACACAGGCAGAGTTCTGCGAGACACGAGCGACGAAGGTGAGGGCGAAGGTAGCGGTTTGTGGCTTCTTTGCCACAGGCCGTGCGAAGCAAGTTCCCCTCAGTTACGGGGCAGAACATGCTAAAATAGATACAGGAAAAACACCAGAACAGGCGGTATTTCCTCAGGTTTTCGGGCTCTTTTCGAGCTTTTGAAGCCTTGCACCCGCACCGCCTGTGTGGAGCTCGCTTGGCTACGCAAACGCCCCTTCCCGATCCTGGCCCCAACACGCCTCCTGTGGCGCCGCAGGACCCAAGTTCCGGCTCGTACAGCGGCGAAAATATCACGATTCTGGAAGGGCTGGCGGCGGTGCGGCTACGCCCGGCGATGTATATCGGCTCGACGGGCGAGCAAGGGCTGCACCACCTGGTGTATGAGGTGGTGGATAACTCGGTGGACGAGGCGCTGGCCGGGCACGCGACGCGCATCGATGTGACGATCCACGTGGACAACTCGATCACGGTGGTGGACGACGGGCGCGGCATTCCGGTGGATAACAAAACGCTACCCACGGGCGAGGTGATGCCGGCGGTGCAGGTGGTGCTGACGATGCTGCACGCGGGCGGCAAATTTGATGCCTCGAACTACAAGGTGTCGGGCGGCCTGCATGGCGTGGGCGTGAGCTGCGTGAACGCGCTGAGCGAGGAGTTCGACGTCGAGATCTGGCGCGACGGGCACGCGTGGGAGATGGATTATTCCAAGGGCGACCCGATCTCGGAGCTGCGCAAGATGGGACCCTCCAAACGGCGCGGGACCAAGGTGCATTTCCTGCCGGATAAGTCGATCTTTACCGTGCATGAGTACAACTACGACACGCTGGCGGGGCGTTTGCGGCAGCTGGCGTTTTTGAACAAGGGCATCGAGATCACGCTGACCGACGAGCGCACCTCGGACGCGAAGACAGGCGAGCCGAAGTCGCAGAGCTTTAAGTTCAACGACGGCATTGCAGGATTTATCCGGCATTTGAACAAAGGCAAGCAGGTGCTGCACGAAAAGCCCATCTACATGGAGGCCGAAAAGGGCAGTCTGGTGATGGAGATCGCGCTGCAGTACAACGATTCGTACTCGGAGACGGTGTTCAGCTTTGCGAATAACATCAACACGGTCGATGGCGGGACGCACCTGTCGGGGTTCCGGACGTCGCTGACGCGCTCGATCAATGCGGCGGCGGCGGCGCTGGGGCTGTTCAAGTCCAAGGAAGAGGCGCTGAGCGGCGACGATGTGCGCGAGGGCTTGGTGGCGGTAGTGAGCGTGAAGCTGCCGCAGCCGCAGTTTGAAGGCCAGACCAAGGGCAAGCTGAACTCCGATGTGGCGGGGCAGGTGCAGGCGTTTGTGAACGAGCGGCTGGGCGCGTTTTTGGAGCAGAACCCGCAGGTCGCGAAAAAGATCATCAGCAAGGCGATCGACGCGGCGCGGGCGCGCGAGGCAGCGCGCAAGGCGCGCGACCTTACGCGGCGTAAAGGAGCGCTCGATGGCGGGGGGCTGCCGGGTAAGCTGGCGGACTGCTCGGAGC
>CAXTTZ010000386.1:0-2300 GCA_964247325.1 uncultured Acidobacteriaceae bacterium
CCCCTACACCTCCACTCCCGCATCCTCCCGCAACGCCACCCGGTTCCGCCCTAACTGCTTAGCCGTATACATCGCCATATCCGCGCTATAAATCATCGTCTTCGCCTCTTCCCCCGTCTTCGGCGTGCAACTGCACACCCCCACACTCACCGTCACCCACGCGCCCACCTGCGAGCGCTTATGCTCCATCCGCTGCGCTTCCACCGCGCTGCGAATGCTTTCCGCTACCCGCAGAGCCCCGTGGCTGTCGGCCCCGGGCAGCAGCACGGCAAACTCTTCCCCGCCAAACCGCGCCACGGTATCGTGCCCGCGCCGCGGCTGTTCTTCCAGCACTCGCGCGATCTCGCGCAGGCAATCGTCCCCACGCTGGTGCCCATACGTATCGTTGAGCGCCTTAAAGCAATCCACATCGATCATTAGCAGCGCCAAGGGCCGCATGGTCCGCAGCGATCGCCGCCACTCCATTTCAAACACCTCGTCGAACCGCCGCCGGTTATACAACCCCGTCAATCCATCACGAATGGAAAGCTCGCTCAGCAACTCATTGGCCTGCCGCAGACTGGCTTCACTGCGCACCAGCGCTTCTTTGCTCAACCTGAGCTGCCGGTGCAGCTGCACCAGCTCGCGGTAGCGGTGCTTATCCATCGCCGCCGTTCCCAGGGTCACCAGCAACACCAACCCTACGGTGATCAACAGCGCAATCTCGCCGATGCTGCTGCCCCGCACCAGCGAGCTCACTGCGCCGCTCACCTCCCGCGGCTCCACCGTCAGCGCCCGCTGTGCAAACCCCCGGCCACCGATCATCACCGCCCCCAGCACCGCGCCGCCAACAACCCGCAGCCATTCGCTCCGGTCGCTGTCTTTACCCTCATAAAACCCCAGCCCCACCGCAAACACGCTCAGCAACAGCGTCGCTCCTAGGGCCAGCACCGCCCAACCCGGGTGCCATCCGGTAATTCGCCCGGACCGCAATGCATGCATGCCCAGCCCATACATGCCCACGATCGCGAATCCCAATACAAAGCCGCCCGTGGCCACGCGACCCGTAGGCGGCGTGTCCCAAAGCACCAACCGGAAGCCCACCCACGACAAGACCACGGAAGCCAGCAGCGCCAAACCCACCAGCGGCAACGAGTACAACGCCGTTCCTGCGCCCGAAGCCTCCATCGCTCCAAAAAAGTACGTCGACCACAGCCCCAATCCAAACACCACCGCCGCCAAGGCCAGCCACCCCTGCTGGCGCCAGCCCTGTCTGGCCGCTTGGCCCCGCTCCGCCAAAGTAAACGCCGCATACGCTGCCAGCATGGACGCAGTAACAGCCATGGCGCGGAGGGCATGCGTGCTTTGCACTGTGATCGGTTGCATATCTCCTTAGGCTCTCTCCACCGGCAGCAGCCGGCAGCAACTCCTACGCCGGCCTTTCCTGGCGTCCGGCCCTGCTTCCGAGCCGTCCTTCGCTCTAAAATCGTCCCTATGGACTTCTTCGCACTGTTTGGGCTGCCCCGGCATCTCCATTTGGACACCAAAGCGCTCGAACAAACCTTCTACGCCCAATCCAGACGCCTGCATCCGGACCGCTTTGCCGCCCACCCTGCCGCCGAGCAGGCCGCCGCGCTCGGGCGTTCTTCGGCCCTCAATGACGCCTACCGCACCCTTCGCGACCCGATTCACCGGACCGAGTACCTCCTGGAGTTGGAAGGCGTCAAGCTCGAAGAACAATCGCGCTTGGCCACTGATGCCGCCCGGGCTGCCGGAACCGAGAAAAAGCAGGTAGCCCCGCCCGATCTGCTCGAAGAAGCCTTTGAACTCAACATGCAACTGGAAGAAATGAGCTTCGCCCGCCGCGCAGGTGAAACCGACGAAGCCGCCGAACGCGACCTCCAAGCGGCGCACGGCCGGTACACCGCCATGCTTGACGCCCTGGAGCAGCAACTCCAAACTCTCTGGACGCAATGGGACGCGGCGCTCGATGCCGACAGTGCGGCGGAAAAAGAAGTGGCCCGAAATAACATGGTCGACCTCCTGAATCGGCGCTCCTACCTTCGCAACCTCGTGCGGGATGTGAAGGCTGCGCTGGAATAAGCCACGTTCGGCTTAGGGCGACCATATCTCCAATGCGCAACCGGATCAAGAGAAATCACTACAAATGAGCCTAAACTCCAATCATTCGTAACCTACAGTCACTCCGAAATATTACCCCACTGTAACAAGCAGCTCGACCCGAGCCCCTGCGCGCGGCAGGCAGCTGCACCTCGAATGAAGCAGTTAGCACGAGCCCAGCCCCCTTCTCAGCCCCCTAC
>CAXTTZ010000387.1:0-2294 GCA_964247325.1 uncultured Acidobacteriaceae bacterium
GGTTTGGAGGAGCCGGGCGGTGACGGTTTGGAACCACTGAACGTCGCTAGCCGCATCGGGGAGGCCGAAGCGGGCCTCGGGGACGCGGGCGCGGGTAGCGTTAGCGACGGCGAGCCACTCGTCAAAGTAGCGCGCAGCGTTCCAGGTGGTTTTGTCGCGGAGGTGCGGGGCGAGCAGGTCGGGCTCATTGCCGATCTGAAAGTAGTCGAGCTTGGGGCCGAGCGTTTCGGCGACGAAGGCAGCCTGCGCGGCGGAGGCGGCGGGGGTTTCTGTGCCGAGGTTGAGGCCGTAGATGCAGGTCCAGCCGGTGGCGTCGAGAAAGCCACGGAGCGCGCGAACGGCCTCAGGTGTCACCGGGTAGCTGAGGTCGGTGGAAGGCTCGCCGACCTCGTGCGGGAGCTTGGGCATGGGCGGCTGCGGGGAGCTGGGCGTTGGCTGCCACCAGCCGACGTCGGAGGTGTTGCCGCCGATGCGGAGGACGCCGGTGGGGGTGAGCTGGCGAAAGAGCGCGATCAGCGCGGTGTTTTCGCGGGAAAAGGTTTGTGGGCGGGTGAGCTCCTGCGTCTCGTAGCTGAGGCCGATAAAGTTGGCGGGGATGCGGGGGCCAGGCTGGGTGAGGTTAAGCTTGAGGGTCGCGGGCTTGGAGGAAGCTGTGTTTTGAGCGAGCATGCGAAGCGCCGGAGAGCTGAGGGCGGCGGCAGCGGCGGAGGTTTTAAGGAAGCGGCGACGGTTAAGCGAGCTCATGGACTGTTAGGGTACGGGTTGGGTTGGCGGATGTCACGCCTTAGTCAGCGGAGACGAGCTGCGGCAGCAGGGTGGCGGCATTCCCGAGGAGGATCTGGTCAAACCCGTCGGCGTTGAGGGGAGCTTCGGGGCCGAGATAGAGGGTGCGGGCGCCGCGCTGGCGGGCAAGATGGACAAAGCCGGCAGCGGGGTACACGGAGCCCGAGGTGCCGACGACAAGAAGCACGATGGCGCGCCTGAGCTGGGCGAAGATGGCGTCGAGGTCGAGCGGCGTCTCGCCGAACCAAACAATATGCGGACGGACGGGAGCGCCGCACTGAACGCAGGTGGGCAGGTGAGCGGGATCTTCGTAGGTTTGATCATCAGGAAAGGGTTGGTTGCAGCGGGTGCAGCGCGATTGGAAGAGATTGCCGTGCATGTGGTGAAGGCGCTGGGAGCCGGCGCGCTCGTGAAGCTCGTCGACGTTTTGGGTGCACAGATAAAAGCGGTCCCCGAGGGTGCGCTCAGTGGCTGCAAGGGCGTGGTGGGCGGCGTTGGGTTGGGCGCGGGCGGCGTCAGTGCGACGCTGAGAGTAGAAGCGCCAAACCAGGGCGGGGTCGGCCTGCCAAGCCTCAGGGGTGGCGACATCCTCCACGCGAAAGCCGTTCCACAGGCCGCCGGAGCCGCGGTAGGTAGCGAGGCCGCTCTCGGCGGAGACACCCGCCCCGGTGAGCACGAAGAGGTGGTCGGCGGCGGTGAGGCGCATGGGTTGATTATGCGCTTAGTGGCTAGCCATTACTTACCGCCGAAGGTGTACTTATGAGCAGGGGCGGTTTGGCTTCAGCGTGGGGCCAAGGAGGAAGACGTGTTGTAGGACTGAGCTGCGATTAGGTTCCCCAAAAGCTTTCATGGCTGAAAGCCAAGCTGACGCGCTGGAGTTGATTGCGGCTGACCTTCAGCACTGGCAACGAAGGTCGTTGGTGACAATACCATCGCTCCTTGAAGCATTTTCTACGATCTTAGGCAGGTTCTACCGTGCTCGCGTAATCGCTTTGATAACGAAACAGCATTCGCTGAAGCCGACATCTTCGAGTTATCTATCTCGCCTGTCAAGGGTGGCTTTACGTGCTTAAACTCACGCTATATTTCTGCGACCCATTACTTGCTGGGCGAAGCGGGTCATCTCTTCGTGCTGAGGGGAGCTTTGAAGGAGGACGAGGGAGCAGCCGGCGGCTTCGAAGTCTTGTAGGCGCTGGCGGACCATTTCGGGGGTGCCGATGAGGCCGGAATATAGGCCTCGGTTGGAGACGGAGTAGTCGCGGAGGCTGAGTTGCTTTTCCAGCTTGGAGCCGGTGGTCCACTGTTGGAAGTTGGCGAAGCCGGCGGGGGAGTGCGTGGGGTCGGGCTGGGCTGTGATGCGGTCCACCTCTCTGCCGGCTTCGGCCTCGGAGTCGCGGACAATTCAGTATCCGGTGTCGCCGAAGACCAGCGGCGGCAGATGCGGGTGTAGGGCGCGGCGGGAGCGCATGTCGGCCACCTGGTAGGCGATGGGGCGGGGTTCGTCGACTGGG
>CAXTTZ010000388.1:0-2213 GCA_964247325.1 uncultured Acidobacteriaceae bacterium
GTAGTAACCCTCGCCTTCCAAGCCCGCTAAGAAAAGCAATCACGACTACACTTCGCCCTCGCCTTTGCTGGTGCTCTTGCTGTTGCCTTTGCTTTTGCCTTTCTGCTTGTCATTCCCGAAGGGAATCTGCGTTCCGCCTTTGCTGTTGTCTTTGCTTTTGCCTTTGTCTTTGCCTTTCTTGTTTGTCATTCCCGAAGGGAACCTGCTTTCCTCCACCCTCACCAAACCCTGTCATCTCGACCGGAGGGCGCAGCCCGTAGTGGAGAAACCTGCTTCTTCCAGGCGGCGCGGAACGCGAGCCCGTCCCCTCGTCACCCCGTCCTTAAGCAACCCGTCCCAAAAACACCCCCGAAAGAGGGTACCCCTACCCGATCTCCTCCAGCGCCTCCACCTCCGCCGCCCGTGTCTCCCGTAGCGCTTGCCGCGTCGCCGACACATACGCTCCACCCAACAGCAGCAGCCCCGAAAGGAACGCCCACATGATCAGTGCCACCGACACCCGAAACGGCCCGTATACCGAGGCGAAGTCCAGGTGCGGCAGCACAAGGATGTAGAGATACTTCGCCACGGTCCAAAGCACCCCCATCACGATGGCCGTCGGCAGCACCGCCCGCGGCGGCACCTTGCGGTTCGGCAGCCCCCAATAGATCAGAAAGAAAAGCCCCACGCTCGCCGCCAGCCCCATCGCCTGCAAAAACACATGGGCCACAAAGGTGAAGACAAGGTTGTCCGTGTGGCCCAGGAACAAGATCCGCAACACCGTCCGCTGCGCCGCCGACATTGCCACTGACGCCATGGCCAGCAGCGCCACCCCCACCGCCAACCCAATCGAAACAATCTGATTCTGCAGGTAGTTCCGGTTCTTGGTCACGCCCCAAACGCTGTTCAGCGCCACCTCCAACGGCAAAAATACTCCGGTAACTGTGATGAACAGCATGACCACCGAAAAGATCTTCGTTTGCGTCTGCGCAAAGGCGAGCGCGCGCATGTTCTTCACTACAAAATCCTGGTTGTTGGGCAGGAAGTTGGCCATCATCTCACCCACCACCTCGGCCATCAGCGTGGAGTGAAATACCCGCCGTGACAGGGTTAGCAGCAGCAAAATAAACGGAAACAGGGACAAGATTACCTGCGCCGCGACGCTGAACGCATAGGTGTGCACCTCGGTTTTGGCCATATAGTGCGCCAACGCCTTCACCTGCTGCCACGTGCCGCTCATGTCCACCGGCTGCGCCGCCGCCGCAGCCATCGCCGGCGAAACCGCCTCGTCGCCGGCCTGTTTTGCTCTCACCGAAGCCGTTGTTTGCGCAGATGTTTCCGCCGCCATAGCTTTCTAGTCTATCGGCCCTAGTCTATTGGCCTACGAGCTTCAGGACGGCAAGGGCAGCTGCTCCAGCGCCCAACGCGCCGCCTCGGCCAGCACCGCATCCTCGCCCTCTGCCCAGACTTTCAGCGTCGGCCGAAACGCCGCCTCGCCGCTGTTGCCCATAGCAATCGCAACATTGCGCAGCAAGCGCCCCCGTCGTGTGCGCTCCAGCGGCGACCCCCGAAATCGTCGGTTGAACGCCTGCCCGTCGAGTGAGGCCAGCTCTGCCAGCGGCGGGTTCACCAGCTCCGGCCGCGGCTGCAGTAGGCCCGACTGCCCCACCGGCGCGCGCCGGTTCCACGGGCATACCTCCTGGCAGATGTCGCAGCCAAACACCTGCCGCCCCATGCCCGCGCGCAGCTCCTCCGCGATCGAGCCCTTTTTCTCAATCGTCAGGTACGCGATGCACCGCGAAGCGTCCATCAGCCGCGCCGCCCCACCGAGCCCCGAGCCGTCCAGCGCCCCGGTCGGGCAAGCGTCAATGCAGCGCGTGCAGCTGCCGCAGCGGTCCGCTGCGGGCATCGCCCCGGCCGCGGCAGGCAAGGGAAGTGAGGTCACCACCACGCCCAACAGCAGCCACGAGCCCTCTGTCTGGTTCAGCACGCAGGTGTTGCGCCCGATCCAGCCTACCCCGGCCCGCGCCGCATAGCCACGCTCCAGGATCGGCCCCGTATCCACATAGGCCCGCGTCTGGCAGCCCTCGCCAAACCGCTCGCGCAACCGCGCCTCCACTGCCCGCAGCCGGGGCAGCAACTCGTCGTGGTAGTCGCTGCCCGCCAGCCCACCAGGCGCCATCGCCGCGTCGCCGCGCCCGCTCCAGGCGTAGCGCGCGCTCCACCCCGTCCCC
>CAXTTZ010000389.1:0-2203 GCA_964247325.1 uncultured Acidobacteriaceae bacterium
GTGCTGGGCCGGCGGCGCCGGCGGGCTGCTGCGCTTTGCGCGCGCAAGCCGGCGTGACGACGCGCACACCCTGGCGCACCTGGGAGCTATGGAAAGCAGCGTGTGGGCGCTTGAAGTCTGCCTCCACGCGGCTGGCGAGGCAATTGACCGCTCCCCGGCGGATCGGGCGGCTGCCCACCGTCTGGCGCTCGAAGTGCGCCATCTGGTTGAAGTGCTGGCGACCGATGTGCTTCGCCGCTTTGCCCGGGCGTACGGCCCGTTCCCTTTGGCCATGAACGCCGACTCCGCGCGCCGCTATGCGGAGCTTGATCTTTTTCTGCGCCAATCGCACGCGGAACGGGATTTAGAGGTATTGGGACGGCTTGCCAAAGGGCAAAGCTGACCGCAACGTGCCCTCTTGCGAAGCTGATCGAACGCCGCAATCCGGTTTTCCCCATTTTGCGGGAAGGAAGTTCACGATTTTCGTCTTTTCTTTGCGAGACCCCTAAAGTTTTCCGCGTTCCTGCCGATAGGGATACTAGCCTCCGGGTGAGCCGCGCGTGATCGTCGGCCGTAGCCCACCGAGGTGAGGGAGATGTAGTCCATGGCGCAGCGGTCCACGCAGAGTTCTCAGCAACACAACGGGTCAAGGTCGATCTTCCGGAAATCTGTACTCTGGGCTCTGGGTCTCCTCTTGGTGGTCTGTGGTTTGGTGGACGCAGCCCGGGCCACCACCTTCGCCGCGCTAACTTTTGCAGGCAACACCGCCGTGGGCAGCACCTCCCAGCCTGTCACGGTGACGCTGCAAGCCCAGGCTGCCGGGCAAATCTCGGCTTCTATCACCTTCACAGAAGGGATCAGCACTCCCGGCACAGCGGAATACAGCATCACCGACCCCGGTACCTGCGCCGCAGGCAACACGCTTGCGATGGGCCAAAGCTGCAGCGTGCAGGTCGTCTTTACGCCACGGTTCCCCGGAGTTCGGCGCGGCGCGGTGGTTCTTGAAACCCCAGGGGGACAAAACTTGGCGAGCGCTCCGCTGAGCGGCATCGGCAAGGGCAGCTTGCCGGTTCTGGTGCCTGGCGAGATTAACGCCGTCGCCGGTGACGGCGATCTGCTCTACCGCGGTGACGGTGGACTGGCCATAAAAGCGCCCGTAGGGCTGCCTACCGGTCTCGCGGTGGATGGCGCCGGCAACCTGTATCTGTCCGACACGGGCAACAACCGCGTGCGCCGCGTGGACGCCGTCACGGGCAACATTTCCACCTACGCCGGCAATGGCAATGCGGGCGCCAACGGCGATCACGGGCCTGCGACCCAAGCGGAGTTGAACAGCCCGTCGGGCCTTGCGCTCGACGGCGCCGGCAACCTGTACATCGCCGACAGCGCCAACAGTACCCTCCGCCGGGTAGACGCGATCACCGGCGTCATCACCACGATTGCAGGCACAGCCGGGACCTCCGGTTACACCGGCGACGGCGGCGCGGCCACGGCGGCCATGCTTTCCGCGCCACAAGGCCTCGCGCTGACGCCCGGCGGCGACCTCATCATTGCCGACACCGGCAATGCCGCCGTGCGTGTGCTCACGTTGAGCAGCGGCGTCATCTCTACCCTCGCGGGCACGGGCAGGCCGGGTTTCAGCGGCGACGGGCAGCCCGCCATCGCCGCGCAGTTGAACGAGCCCTGGGGCGTGGCCGTCCGGCTTGATGGCGCTGTGGCCATCGCTGATCTGAATAACCATCGCGTTCGCCTGGTCGACCCCTCAGGCAATATCACTACCGTCGCCGGCACAGGGACGCCAGGCTTCTCCGGCGATGGCAGCGCGGCCACTGCGGCTCAACTGAACAGCCCTGCCGCGGTCTCCTTCGATCCCGCTGGTGACCTCCTGATCGCCGACAGCGAAAACAATCTCGTCCGCGGAGTGTATGGTTCGCCCGGCACCATGGTCACGCTGGCCGGCACCTCCAGCGAGGCCTACGGCGGCGACGGCGGTCCCGCAAACAAAGCCAGTTTTTACAAGCCGTATGGCTTGATCTTCGACGCCCAAGGAAACATCTGGATCTCCGATCGCCTGAACCTGCGCGTGCGCGAGATCAGCGGCTCGCTGCTCAAGATCGGCTATCCGGTCATGCGTGTCAGCAAGACCTCCGCTCCGGTCTACGGCGCCATGTACAACGCGGGCAACGATACGCTCGTCCTGAACGCGCCCGCGCTCGATCAAGCC
>CAXTTZ010000390.1:0-2147 GCA_964247325.1 uncultured Acidobacteriaceae bacterium
GAGCGGTCGCTGGAGGTGTAAGCGTCCACCTCGGTGTGGCCGTCGGAGTACATGGCCCGGCCGAAGACGCCGATGTCTTTGGCGACGTATTGTTCGGCAAAGCCGCCGATCCCAAGCTTGACGTTGGGTTTGCGCGCCCAGCAGAGGTCCGGCGCCGTGCTGTTGTTGGAGCCATAGTTGAAGCCGGGGCAGGTGGTTGCGTTTTCTTGTGGGTTGGCTTTGAAAGCCGCGATGGCGTCGCTGAAACGGCCGATGTTTTCGTGGTTGCGGTAGCCGAGCACGCGGAGGGTGCCGTCCTGGCCGCGTAGCTTATGGTCGTGCTCGATCTCAAACTGGTCGCCGTAGTACTTCAAGAGCCGCCAATCCACGGGCAGCTGGTTGGGCTGTTTCGGCGGCGTGATGCGCCCGAAGCGAGCGGCCCATTTGTCCCAGTAAAACTCCGAAACGCCGCCCCAGGAGTAGCCGCGCGCGTTGGAAGCGAAGTCATAGGCCGCATAGGTGAGGAAGGCCAGATTGAAGATGCCCTGGCGAGGATCGATCTCGAAGGCATTTTTGTCGAAGAAGTCGAGGATGCTGAAGTTGCCGGCCTCAAAGACCAGGCGGCGGCTCTTGTAGGTGGTGCCCAGCTGCATGGGGCCGGACTCCTGCGGCTGGTCGGCGCCGCCCAACTCAACGGTCTGCTTGACGAAGATGCGGGAAACATAAAGGGTCGGGGTTTCGGCGCCACCCTTCTGCAGTTCGAAGTCTTGCACCGCGCCGGCGAGGCCTTTCAGGTTGGAAAGCGGCTTTTCGGCAATCATCTCCGGAACGAAGTACACCTCGCCGTTGCGCCAGGGCTTAGCACCCAGATAGGCGGTGGCGGATCCAGTAAAGCTTTGCTCCGGGTTGGGTAATAAGGAGTTAATGCTGCCGTTTACGTTTGTATAAGGGGCGTCGAAGGCCTTCTTCCAACCATAAATGTAGGTGAACTGGCCGTAGACGTTCCAGCGCTCGTCATGGAGGTCGTGCTTGCCCTTGTCGGCGAGCAGCTTCATGAAGGTGGGCTGGCCGGCCTCGGGTGGGGCGGGCGTGGCCTCCTGCGCTAGGGCAGTGCCCGCGAGCGTTGAAAAAAAGATGCCATGAGCAATGGTGAAGAATGTTCTGGCTAGCCTGCGTTGCTGTACCACGTGTACCGACCTACTCCCGCGTATCGTTTGGGTTCACATTCCACGATACGGCAGCGCGCCGCCTGTGCCGAACCGGATTTTAATTCTGTAACGCAGCGTTCACGATCCGTGCCCCGGATGCGCGGTGGCGACAGCCCTTGACACGCCATCGCGGATGTCGTATTTTGAACTTACACGGGAAAGGAGGATGGTCCAGCCTATGAAATCTGATTGTTCTAGTTGTTGCAATACCACACGTGAGGTGACTGAGGCTTAGAGCTCCGCGCTCTAGACCTGACGGTCTGTTCGTTTGTAACAGTGAAGTCCCCGTCGAGGCCCATCCGAGTCGGATGCCCTCAAGTCAATCCCACCAGATCACCGCATAACGGCTCGTCCTTCGGGGCGGGCCGTTTGTGTTTCTGGAAGGTCGTTATTCGTGAAGAGTTCGTTGTTCGTGAAAATCATTGTTCGAGAGTTGGTGATGCTGTTCGAGCGTCGATAGCTGTGTCGGGCTACGAGGGATTGAGAGCGACGATGATGTGGCACTCCCTGCCTGTAAAAATGCATGTTGCTTGAAGGAACGGCTTTGCTCACGAATAACGATCTCTCCACGAACAACGATCTCCTGGCGGCGTAGGATTTATATATGAGTGAAGCGGTGATGGAGCGAGCGGAGTCGGTCAGCGTAGTGGTGGCGGATGAGTTGGTGATTGCGGGGCGGCGGTTCCGGTCGCGGCTGATCGTGGGGACGGGCAAATATAAGGATGGTGCGGAGACCAAGGGAGACCTTGCCGGCCTGCTAGGCGGCCGGCGCGGAGATGGTGACTGTGGCCGTGCGGCGGGTCAACCTGGACCGTTCGCGCGAGAGCCTGTTGGACTTCATCGACCCGCAGCGCTATTTTCTGCTGCCCAACACGGCCGGCTGCTACACGGCGGAGGAGGCGATTCGCGCGGCGCGGCTGGCGCGCGAGGTGGGGCTGTCGGATTGGGTGAAGATCGAGG
>CAXTTZ010000391.1:0-2142 GCA_964247325.1 uncultured Acidobacteriaceae bacterium
TCATTGTGGGGCGGGGGTCGTTTACGGAGTCGTACCCGCTGTTTGGGTATGATTTGCGGAACTATGACGAGCTATTTGCGGAGAAGTTGGATTTGCTGCTGCATCTGCGGGACGAGGTGCGGGTGTTTTGGAAGGGCAAGCACCGGGCGCAGCTAACGGGGCAGGGAGTATGGCCGCGGCCGGTGCAGGCGGCATTGCCGATCCGGCTGGGTGTGGGTGGGACGCCGGCGAGTTTTGCGCGGGCAGGGGCGCTGGGATTGCCGCTGACGGTGGCGATTATTGGGGGTGAGCCGCATCGGTTCCGGCCGTTGGTAGAGCTGTATCGCGAGGCGGGGCGGCGAGCGGGGCATGAGCCGGAGGCGCTGGATGTGGCGGTGCATGCGATTGGGTACGTGGCCGAGACGGATGCGCGGGCGGCGGACGAACTTTGGCCGGCGTATGCGCACACGTTTGGGCGGATCGGGCGCGAGCGGGGGTGGGGACCGATGAGCCGAGCCTCGTTTGAAGCGCAGGCGGGGCCGATCGGGGCGTTTGCGGTGGGGTCACCGGCGACTGTGGCAGCGAAGTTGCGGCATATGGATGAGGTGCTGGGCGGGGTGTCGCGGGTGAGCCTGATGATGAGCGGCGGGCCGCTGCTGCATGCAGGGATGATGCGTTCGATTGAGCTGCTAGGGACGGCGGTGAAGCCATTATCGGTAGGAGAGGCGATGGCGGCGTAGAGGATTGAGCTGAAAGCGAAAGGTACCGCGGTGACTTAGGAGGTACGAACGCGCTTGCACCTGCATAAGGAGTTCACTTCGTCGTCCGATGCGGAGGATTGCTGATAACCGGTAAGGAGTTACCGGTCGGCCCCATGATTGAGCTTGGCGTCAACCCCAAACTTCGGCACACCCATATCCTTTTTGTCTCGGGTCTACAACGCTTTGCCTTTGGGCTTAATCTTTGTCTTCGCATAGACAGCAGATTCCCTTCGGGAAGGACAACCAGAAAAGAGAGCAGGGATTGCCTTTAAAGAAAAGCTCTAAAGTTCGTCGAGGTCGGCGAAGAGTGTGTCGAGCTGGACGGCAATGAGAGAATTGGGTAGGCGAAGGAGGCCGTCGATGGGTTTTTGAAAGCCTTGCGGGGAGGCGTAGTAGGCGGCGCGCTGCCAGGGGTCGATGGCCCAGATATGAGGAACACCCATGGCGGCGTAGTCGTTCACGCGCTCTTGAAGTTCGCGAAGGGAGTCGCTGCTGGAAAGAATTTCAATGCAAAGCAGGGGTGGAACACGGACGATGGGGTCAGTGGGGTCGGTGCGTCGCAGGAGACAAAGGTCGGGGATGCGATAGCGGGTGGGGGTGACCTGAACGCGCTGCTCGGTGAGAGGGCGGATTTGCCAAAGGTTACGGTTTTGGTAGAAAAGAGCGCCTAGGGCTATCTGAAGTTTTGCATGCGGTTGCTCGCCCAAGGTGCGTTCCTTGATCTCGCCATCAAGATAGTCGCAGTCGGGGCGATACGTGGTGTTGAGATACTCGTCGACGGGGATAAGGGTTGCCGTGGCCATGGTGGGCGCTCGTTGGAGATCGGGGTAGAACGGCGGAGGTGGAGTTTACGGCTGCTCGGGGAGCTTGGCGAAGAGGGGTGCGAGGTCAACCCGGATGGCCGTGTTCGGGATGATAAGGATGTTGTTGTCGGATTTTCGGAAGCCTTGAGGAGAGGCGTAGTAGGCGGCGCGTTGCCAGGGGCTGACGGCCCAAATGTTGGGGACGCCCATGGCGGCGTAGTCGTCGACGCGCTCTTGCAGTTCGGTGAAGGTGTCGCTGCGAGAAAGGACTTCAACGCAAAGTAATGGCGGGGTGCGGACGACCTCTTGCCAGGGCTCGTTGGCCTGTAGGACGACGAGGTCAGGGACGCGGTAGCGGGTCGGAGCGACTTGGACGCGCTGTTCCGTGACGGGACACGTATTCCACGCTTCCGCGTGCTGTTCGAAGAGGGCACCGAGTAGGAGTTGCAGTCTGCCGTGAGAACCTTCACCCACATTTCTTTCCTTGGTTTCGCCGTTGAGGTAGTCGCAATCGGGATGATAGGTCGTGGCGAGGTATTCAGTGACGGGAATGAGGGTTGCCGTGGCCATAGTGAGGGCTCCGTAGAATAGGTTACGAC
>CAXTTZ010000392.1:0-2130 GCA_964247325.1 uncultured Acidobacteriaceae bacterium
ACGGTGCTGTCGCGCGGCATCGTCCGCAACGATCTCTGCCCCTTCCGGGATCTCAATGGGGCCACCGAGCCGCTCTTCAAAGGGCTGCACATAGTTGCCCAGTACCGGAGTTCGCTCAAACTCCGCCGCTCCCCGGTGACGGCCGCGTGGGCGGTCGTAGTGGAAGATGCCAACTCCGGGCGGATTGCTCCGCGGCAACACGCGGGCGATGCGGCCGGAGCGCCGCCCTTCCCGGTCCGGCGCGTCTTCGTCCACCAACACCACATCGCCGTGCATGGCGCCGTGCAATGCGTGGGGTGGAATGAAAATATCCTGCGCCGGCTGAGACCGGGAGGCGCCCGGCGCAGCAGGCTCGGGACGTACAAAACCGAAGCCGTCCCGGTGCAGCTCAAGCGTGCCGCTCCGCAGCCGGTCCCGGCCGCTACGCTCGGCCATGATAGAAGCCCCTTGTGCGGTTCCGCGTCCGATCCTGCGCCCGCTACCCGCTACGCGGGCCGGCTCCGCCTCCGGTCGCGGAAGAACCCAAAGCTCACTTTCCAGCTGCCGCAGCTCGCCACGGGCGACCATGCGCGTTAGCTGCTCCAGCAAAAGTCGGCGCTCGCGCCCGCCGCCCAACCCAAGTTCCCGCACTAGTTGCTTATAGCCTGCCTTGCCGCCGGCGGAGCGGGAGATACGCTGCAGTAGATCGCGGTCGGAACGGGCGTAGGGCGAAGAAGCCATGCTAAGGCCAGCATACGGGAAGCCCAACCCGCAGCCAAAAGCCAGCAAGCATAGGTCTAACCCGTCACATTACCTTGGTAATGTGACCCTAAAACTTAGGTTGTACTTGTAGCGCGGAGCTGGACGCCCTGCCGTCCGCAGCCTACGTTATGGATGTCGGGCACGTCGAGTGCACCTTCGAAGTATACCACTACAACTATTGGAGTACTGCCTTGAAGACCATCATTGTTCGCACCGCCATCCTCGCCCTGTCCTTCACCGGTCTGACCGCCTCGGCTGTTGTCTCCCAGGCCTCTTCCAAGCACGTTGTTAAAACTCACATAGACTGCGTCGGCGGCAGCACGCCCCTGTGTGGACCGAAGAACTCGTCCTGCGGCGGCATGGACTAACCGGAAAGTTGTACTTGTGAATCTAGGTACCCGCATTTAGCCTGTCCATGCGACGGTTGATGCGATGACGACGAAAGAATTGCTCGAGATGACCTTTCTGATCCAGGTGGGGCTGTGTCTTGCCGTCCTCGGCACCATGCTCCACCGCCGTGTTCTCGGCATCTTTCCACACGTCGGCATGATCCTTGGCTGGATGGCAGTTTGGCAAGTCGGCGAAACCGTCTGCATGTTTCATCGCAAGGCCGTCCACCTGAGCAAAGATCAGTCATGGCAGATCTTCTTTTGGGGATCGATGATCTCCGATGCCGTGATCCTCACCTTGCAGGTGCTCACGATCTACTCCGTGTTTGCCGAAGCCATGCGTCCTATGTCGGGGCTGCACAAGGCCGGCAAGCTCGTGTTCCGCTGGGTCGGCGCTGTCTCCTCCCTTGTAGCGCTTAGTCTTATCGCTGGCCCTGAACTGTTCACCGGGGGCGCCTCGTTCGCCATGGTGATCAGCCATCTACACCAGGGCATCAGCGTGCTTACGCTTTGCTTGCTGGTGTTCGTCTGTTTTGCCACGCGCCCGCTTGGGCTCACCTTTCGCAGCCACATCTTCGGCGTTTCCCTTGGCCTGGGCATCTTCGCTACGGTGGACCTGATTCAGGCCGCTTGGCTGATCACCAAGGGCGCAGGCTCGATTTACTCGCCCGTGCACCTCTTCGGTGCTATTGGGTTCTGCTGCGCCGTGATCATCTGGGGCGTCTACTTCGCTATGCCGGAGCCGGAGCGCAAGATGATTCTGCTGCCGACCACCTCGCCGTTCTTCTTCTGGAACCGCATCTCCGAAATCCTTGGCGACGCGCCTGGAAGTGTGGCCGTGGCGGGCTTCAGCCCCTCCATGCTGGCCCCCGCCGAGGTGGAGATGCTCACCGCGGCCACCTCGCGCGAGGCCGCCGCGGCCGCTGCCCCCCTCCCCTCCGGCGCGGCTCCGGCGACTGGGGCGTCGAACGCCATGGTGCACCTGCCCGTGCGGTCCGGC
>CAXTTZ010000393.1:0-2088 GCA_964247325.1 uncultured Acidobacteriaceae bacterium
GGGTGAGGGTGGCGCTCTTTCGGTCGAGCACGAGGTGGCCTGGGTAGATGGGTACGGCAAAGTCGGGGCGGCAGCTCGCCTGATCGGCGGCGTCGACGGGGCGGTACAGGCGGTCGTTGAAGTGCACGCTGGTAGCGGCGGCGAGGTGGCCGCCGGCGGAGAAGCCTAGGACCCCGATCTTGTGTGGGTCGATGTGCCATGGTGCGGCGTGGAAGCGCACGAGGCGGATGATACGTTGGGCGTCTTGGAGGGCTTCAGGCGAGTTGGGATAGGCGCCGGATTTGGGCAGCTTGGCTTCGCCAGGGACACGGTATTTGAGCAGGATGCAGGTGATGCCTTTGGCGGTGAGCCAGTCGCAGACCTCGGTGCCTTCGAGGTCGATGGCGAGGATCTGGTAGCCGCCACCGGGGAAGACAATGACCGCAGCGCCGGTGTTCTTGCCGGTTGGGGCGTAGACGGTCAAGGTGGGGCGGGAGACGGCGTTGATGTAGCTCCAGGGGCGGCCGGCAACTAGGCTTTTAGTTTCGACTTTGAGGGTTTCCGGGCCGGCAAGGGGGCGCGCGTTGGGGATGGCGCCGGGCCAAAGGGGGATTTGCGTGTGGCCGGGCGAGGGCTGCCATGTCCCTTGCTGGGCGGGGGCGGCGAAGGAGGCAAGCAGGGTGCAAAGGGCAAGGAGTAAATGTTTGAGGAACGAGGGCTTGGGCACGATGCTTGGAGCGTACCGGGCACCGGGCGTGCCGGGAAGTTGGCGAAACGCATGCGGGGATGGGGCGGCTCGCCAGGGAAGGCGGGAACATGGGAGGATGTTGCGTACCGCAAATTTCAGTTTTGGCTGTTGGCAACGTTGCTTTCGAGGGGGATAGGGCATGCGGGGGCGTTTTGGGGGGCGGCCGGCGCGTCGCGCCAGCGTTTGGCGGGGTGCGCTTGCATTGGTGGCGTGCATGGGGACGGCATCGATGGGTGCGTGGGCGCAGGCGCCGCACCCTCTTACGCCGGCTGACCAACAGCGGATTGACGCGATCGTGCAGGGGATGACGCCGGAAGAAAAGTTGGACTACATCGGGGGAACGGGGTTTGCGGTGCGTGCGATGCCTTCGGTGCACCTGCCGGCACTGGAGATGTCTGACGGGCCGTATGGCGTGCGGTCCAACAGCGGCTTGCCCTCGACAACGTATGTGGCGGGCATTGGGCTGGCGGCGAGTTGGGACCGCGAGCTGGCGGCCAAGGTGGGGGCAGGGATCGGGCGCGACGCGCGGGCACGCGGGGTGCACTACATGCTGGGTCCGGGAACGAATATCTACCGGTCGCCGCGCAATGGGCGGAACTTTGAGTACTTCGGCGAGGACCCGTACCTGGCGGGCGAGATGGTGACGGGGTACGTGACGGGGATGCAGACCACGGGCGTGAGCGCGACGGAGAAGCACTACCTCGCGAACAATGCGGAGTTTTTGCGGCACGATTCGGACTCGGTGGTCGACGAGCGAACGTTGCGCGAGATCTATCTGCCGGCGTTTGAAGCGGGGGTGAAGAAGGGCCATGTGGGCGCCGTGATGGACAGCTACAACGTAGTCAACGGGCACCACGCGACGGAGAACAGCTTCGATAACCTCGAGGTGCTGCGGCGGGATTGGCACTTTGCGGGGACGCTGATGTCGGACTGGGATGCGACCTACGACGCAGTGGGCGCGGCCAATGGCGGGCTGGATCTCGAGATGCCGACGGGCAAATTCATGAACAAAGCGAATCTGCTGCCGGCGCTGCAGGCGGGCAAGGTTTCGCAGGCGACCATCGATGAGAAGGTGCGCCACATTCTAACGACGGCAGCGATGTTTGGATGGCTGGACCGCGAGCAGCGCGACCCGGCAATCTCGCTCTTTGACGCGCAGGATAACGAGGTGGCGCTGCAGTCGGCGCGCGAAGCGGCCACGCTGCTGAAGAACGACGGCAACCTATTGCCACTGAGCAAGACGGGCGTGAAAAGGGGGTTGGTCGTAGGGCCGAATGCGTACCCGGGGACGCCAGTGGGCGGGGGCAGCGCGGGGGTGGTGCCGTTTGGTCGCACGAGCCTGCTAGAGGGCGTGGCTGCGG
>CAXTTZ010000394.1:0-2045 GCA_964247325.1 uncultured Acidobacteriaceae bacterium
GGGGGCGAGCGGGCCGAGCTTGGTGCCGGGGTGGAGGCCGCCCCATTGGAGGAGAGTTGTTAGTTGTTGGTTCTTAGTTGTTAGTTCTATGTCGCCGAGGCCGAGTTGTTGCCAAACGCGGGCGGTGGCGTAGGGGAGGATGGGGTGGAGAAGGAGCGTGATGATGCGAATGGATTCGGCGGCTGTGTAGAGGACCTTCTCGACCTCCTGCCTAGCGCCAGGCTTAGTCGATTTGAACAGCTTCCATGGTGCAAGCGCTGTTAGATATCCGTCTACAACTTGGATCAAGGTAGCTATAGAGGAAAGGCCCAAGCTGGGGTTGTTATTGGAAGGTTTGGCCATGGACACGCATTGGCCGGCACCTTGATAAATACTTCGAGCAAAAAACGTAATATCTTCAGCATTATTTGCTTGAGGACTTAAAAAGATGTCAGCCCAAGACTTTGAATGCTGCCCCGCGTCCCAAAAACGTGTGTCGAATGGGTCGTCTGGAGCAATCACACCGTTGAAGAAGTCATGCATCATTTTCAGCACGCGGCTGACCAGGTTGCCGTAGCCGTTGGCGAGCTCGGCGTTGTAGCGGGTGACTAGGGCGTCGAAGCTGAAGCTGCCGTCTTGGCCGAAGGGGATTTCGCGTAGCAGGAAGTAGCGTAGGACGTCGGCGGCGAAGAGGTCGCGCTCCTGCTTGGTCGATTCGGGGAACTGCTTGCCATAGACGTGGTCGCCGAAGGCGTCGAGGATGGTTTCGGTGCGGACGACGTTGCCGCGCGACTTCGACATCTTGGCGTTATCGAAGAGCAGCCAGCCGTTGGCGGTGATCTGTTTGGGGGTTTGGAGGCCGGCGGCTAGCAGAAAGGCGGGCCAATAGACGCAATGGAAGCGGGTGATCTCTTTGCCGACGAGGTGGAGGTCGGCGGGCCAGTACTTTTGGAACTCGGCTTGTTTTTCGGGGTCGTCGGAGCCGTAGCCGATGGCGGTGATGTAGTTGGCCAGGGCGTCGAGCCAAACGTAGATGACGTGCGGTTGGGTGGCGCCGGCGGCCTGTTGGACCTCGGCGGGGACGGGGATGCCCCAGGTGAAGCTGCTGCGGGAGATGGAAAGGTCTTTGAGCCCGCCGCGGAGGAAGCTGAGGACCTCGTTGCGGGCGGTGTCGGGGGTGATCCGTAGATCGTTCGATTCGATGAGATCGAGGAGCGGGCGCTGGAAGTCGCTGAGCTTGAAGAAGAAATTTTCTTCGGTGACGGTTTCGAGTGGTCGGCCGCAGTCGGGACAGGGGGTGCCGGCGGGTTGGTCGACGAAGGCCTCGTCGGAGACGCAGTAACTGCCGGTGTAGGTCGAGAGATAAATGTGGCCGCGGTCGTAGAGGATGCGGAAGAGCTTTTGGGCGCCCTGCTTGTGGGCGGGGTCGGTGGTGCGGATGTAGTCGTTATAGGTGAGGCCCATGCGGTCCCAAAGGGCGCGGAACTGGGCGGAAACCTGGTCGGCGAACTGCTGCGGCGGGATGCCGGCGGCGGCGGCGGAGCGGGCGATCTTTTGGCCGTGCTCGTCGGTGCCGGTGAGAAAGAAGGTGTCGTCGCCGAGGAGGCGGTGGCGGCGGGCGAGGACGTCGGCGACGATCGTCGTGTAAGCGTGGCCGATGTGCGGGCGCGCGTTGACGTAGTAGATGGGGGTGGTGACGTAGAACTTGGGTTGAGGGGAAGACATCGGGTCGGGATTAGTTTACAGGGGCGTCTTTGGCGGGTGGGCGAGAAGCAGATTCCCCTCGAGAAGGACAAGCAAGAAAGCAAGGACAACAGCAAGGGCGGGGGCAGCAGCAAAAGCAGATCCCTTCGCTTCGCTACGGGATGGCAACAAAAGGCGCGGGAGGGACGCTGAAGTGGATGCGCGAAGCAATAAGGGAGTGGCGCGAAAGGGAATTATCGGCGGGGAAGTAGTTGGGTTTGTTTGCGGCGGTACAGGCGCAGCACGATAGCGACGAGGACGATGAGAGCGAGGGTAAGAATGAGGGCTGTGATTTCGAGCAGGGTGAGCAGGGAGTCGAGATG
>CAXTTZ010000395.1:0-2041 GCA_964247325.1 uncultured Acidobacteriaceae bacterium
GTATGGGCTGGGCGAGGCGGGTGCGGAGGCGCGCGAGGAGGCCGGGGTGGAGGCGCGAGCGCTGTTGGAGGAGGCCGTGTTCAGCGATCAGATTGTGTGGCCGACGCCGGTAAGCGGCTTCGCGGCTGGGGGCGTAGCAGCAACGGATGGAGCAGCGAAAACGCGGGGGCATATCGTGCTTGTAGCGTCGACGGCAGCGCAGCGGGGCGAGGCCTTTCATGCGGACTACGCGGCGAGCAAGGGCGCGCTGGTGAGCTTGACCAAGAGCTTGTCGAGCGAGTTGGGGCCACAGGGGATTTTGTGCAACTGCGTGGCGCCGGGTTGGGTGCGGACGGAGATGGCGGCCGGAACTTTGAGCGATCCTGTGGCGTCCAAGAAAGCGTTGTCGCTAATTCCGCTGGGGCGGGCGGCGGAGCCGGAAGAGATCGCCGGGCCGATTGTGTTTTTGTGCTCGCCGTGGGCGGGATTTGTCTCCGGCGAGATATGGAATGTGAACGGCGGCGCGGTGCTGGTGGGTTAAGTCGAGTGGGTTGCATGAAGGTGGGTACTTTGAGGGTTGGGTGGGTCGGAATGATGGCGATGGGCGCGCTGCTCAGTTTGAGTGCATCGCGGATGAGCGCGCAGGCTTCGTCGCTGCCGAGTGCGGGGGCGGCGCCGGTGACCGATGTGGCGGCGCAAGGGCGCGTGCTGCTCGACGACATGGTGAAGGCGCTCGGCGGGCCAGCTTGGCTTGGGCGCACGACCGCCCGCATCGAGGGCAAAGGTGCGACGTTTTACAAGGGGCTGCCAAACCCGTATGAGACGCAGTACGAGGAGTACCTGCGGCTGCAGCCCTTCGGCGAGCGCATCGTCATTGTGTCCAAGCAGGGTGTGTTTATCCCAACAACCAAGCGCGATGTGGTGGAGATTTGGACACCGGAGAACGGGTACGAGGTGAGCTACCACGGACGCAAGGAGCTGCCCAAGGTGGATGTGGAGGACTTTGAGCGGCGGCGCAAACACTCCATCGACGAGGTGGTGCACACGTGGTTGAAACGGCCAGACACGCTGGTGAGCTATGAGGGCACAGAGATGGACGAGCGGCGATTGGTGGACCGCGTGAGCGTGCTGACGGCGGAGAACGATGCGGTAACGTTGTCGCTGGACCACGAGACGCATCTGCCGCGCAGCCGCAGCTTTCAGTGGCGCAACCCGCAGTACAAGGACTTCGACACCGATGTGGAGCGCTACGACAATTGGCAGAATGAGGGCGGCATCATGACGGCGCTTACGATCACGGGCTACCATAACGGCGACATGACGCGGCAGCGCTTTTTGGCCAAGGTGCAGTATGGGTTGCCAATTGCGCCGGAGCTGCTGAACCCGGATGCAACGTTGCCGAAAAAGTGAGCGGGCGCGATGGTATTCTGGGCGACGCGATGAGTGAGAACAACGACACGGCCCAGGGGGCAACGCCAGCGGAACCCAAACGCACGTTGGATATTACGGAGATTATGGCAATCTTGCCGCACCGATATCCGTTTTTGCTGATCGATCGCGTGGTGGAGATGGAGCGGAAGCAGCGCATTGTAGCGATCAAGAATGTAACGGCGAACGAGCCGCAGTTTACGGGGCATTTTCCGGATTTTCCGATCATGCCGGGCGTGATGACCGTGGAAGCCATGGCGCAGGCGGGCGGCGCGCTGCTGTTGACCGAGGTGCCGGATCGGGACTCGAAGCTGATGGTGTTTACAGGGATCGATAAGGCGACGTTTCGGCGGCAGATTGTGCCGGGCGATCAGATGCGGATCGAGGTTTCGGTGTTGAACTGGCGATCGCGCATGGTGAAGATGCAGGGCGTGTGCACGGTGGACGGCGAAACGGCGGCGGAGGCACCGATTACGTACAGGCTGGTGCCGCGGCCGCGCAAGACGGCGGCGGCGAAGGAGCCGGCTGCGGGCGAAACGGCCACGGCGCAGGCGTCGCAGTAGAGGTTGTATGGCGAGCGCGCACGAGGGGGAAGCAGGGCCGCGGGGGTTGCCGGGCGTTCATGCGCTGGCGC
>CAXTTZ010000396.1:0-2026 GCA_964247325.1 uncultured Acidobacteriaceae bacterium
ATCCCCACCGGCGCCGCGCCTATCACCTTTTTCCTGCGCGAATCCGCCAATTGGCTTCCCAGCGCGCTCGCTGCCAAAGGCGTCGACGAGCGTACCCTCACGCAAGCGCTCTCGCCCGAAGCGCAACGGATTCGCACGCTGCTTGCTGAACGCGGTGCTACGTTCAGCGCCGACTTGCAACGGCTCAGCGGCCTGAGCAAACAAGCGACGGTGACCGCGCTTTGGGAGCTCGCCACCGCCGGCCTGGCCTCTGCCGACGGCTTCGATCAACTTCGTGCCTTGATGGACCCACGTAGAAAATCCGTTCATCTCGAGCAAACCCCCGCCATCAGACTGCGCAAGCGCGCCGCCGCCCGTACCACCGCGGGTCGCTGGTCACTCTTTCTCGGCGAAACCAACGCAAGCCTCCAAGCCAATGACGCCATCGCTGCCGCGCGCACCGCGCAGGCCGCCCTCGAGTCGCACGCCCGTGTGCTGCTGTGCCGCTACGGTTTGCTCTTTCGCGAACTGCTCACCCGCGAAGCCAACGCCCCCAAATGGCGCGACCTCGTCCCTATTCTGCGCCGCCTCGAAGCCCGCGGCGAGGTGCGTGGCGGCCGCTTCATCAGCGGTCCCTTCGGCGAACAATACGCTCTGCCAGAAGCAGTAGACGGTCTACGGGAAGCGCGCCGCCAACACACCGCACGCGCCACGGAGGCCGCGCTCTCCGTGGCCGGCGCTGACCCGCTTAACCTCGTCGGCATCCTTGTTCCGGGCGACCGCGTTCCCGCCACGCCGGGCCGCTCCGTGCTCTTCGGCAATGGCGTCGCGCTCACGGACGAGCAGCCCTCCTGCGCCGTCACAGCCACCGGCACCGTACTTCGCAAAGAAGCCAGCCTCACTCCACGGCGTTCGGTCGCCGCCCTGCTGCGCGGCCATCCCCAGCCTGCCGCCCGGCCCGCAACGCACACCAACTTGGAGCTCTTCTCATGAGCGCCAACGAGCCTTCCTCTATCACCGAGCCCTCCACGGAGCAGAGCAGGCCCTGGGTTACCGGCGACGGCCTGCACCCCGGCGACGCTTACAGGGAGGGCCCCTACGTCGTTTTCACCGCACAATACCACCTGCGCCGCGGCTACTGCTGCAACTCCGGCTGCCGGCACTGCCCCTACCGCGACGCGTAAACACCGGCTCAATGCCCCGCCACAGTCGCCGCCTGCGGCCCGAGCGAAGGCGCCCGTGGCCCAAGAGAGGATGCCTGTGTCACCGCCGCCGTGCCGCCACCCCGCATCCCGGCCGCGTTTTGCAACAGCGCCTGCACACGCGGCTCCGTCAAAAACGTGCGCAGCACCGAGTCATTCTGCATGGCTACGCCCACATCAAAACCACGCTCACTCGCCCGCGTCAGCCACTCCAGCATGGTATTGGTATCGTTCTGCGCCGCATAGATCCGCGCCATCTCAAAGCACACCTCCGCATAGCGCGTCGAAGCCAACAGCTGCGCCGTGTACCCGCCGCGCCCGCCCCGGTGCAGCAAATCCGGGTCAAGCTTCAGCGCCTGCGCCAGCTCGCGCCGTGCCCCGCGTACGTTGTGCACCTCCAGGTATGCCAGCGCCAGATTGGAATGAAACACCGCCGACCTCTTATCTGTCTTGATCGCGTGCTTGTAGTCGCCCACGGAGCCGTCGAGGTTGCCGAGCGAAAACTCCGCCGCCCCAAGATCATTCCACGCGCTGCCGTCCTTCCGGTCCAGCTTCACCGCGCGTGCGAAGTACGCCCGCGCCCTCTGCACTGCTGCAGCTCCAGGCACGCAATCCCCATCTTCTTCAGCAAGATGGCCTCATTGCCTCCACGGGCGAGCGCGGCGTTATAAAAGCGCAGCGACTCCTGCTGAAAGCGCCGCGCCCGCAACACGTCGGCGGCCGTTTCCAGTTGCGCTGCAGACGCCCGAGTCACATCTGGCAGATGCGCCGCCACGTTCGCCCACTCCGCCCCGCGCGCCGCCACCGTCCGCTCGCTCGGCGGCACAGCCTGCCCGGCGCAGGGC
>CAXTTZ010000397.1:0-2022 GCA_964247325.1 uncultured Acidobacteriaceae bacterium
TGCCGTCGTCGGGCATCCGACCTGCCGCGGCCGTGCTGGTCACCACGGTGCAAAGTGTGCGCACCCAGGGCGAGGGCGAACTCGAGCGCGGCTTCCCCAACCTCGAAAAGCATATCGGCATCGTGCGCGGGTACGGTCTGCCCGCGGTTGTCGCGATCAATCGCTTTCCGCACGATACCGATGCCGAACTCGACGTGCTGCGGCAGTTTTGCGAAGCGCGCGGCGCAGCGTTTGCGCTTTCCGAGGCGTTTGCCAAGGGCGGCGAAGGCGCGCGGGCCTTGGCCGCCAAGGTTGTGGAGGTCATCGAAACGCATCCCGACCCGCAGCTCACGCCGCTTTACGGCCCTGCGGAGAGCGTGGTCGAAAAGATCACCCGGGTAGCACGCTCGATCTATGGCGCCGACGGCGTGGCGCTGAGCGAGCGTGCGCAGGCGAGCTTGGCCCGTCTTGAACGCTGGGGGTTCGCGCACCTGCCTGTGTGTATCGCCAAAACACAATACTCGCTTTCGGACGATCCCAAACGGCTCGGCGCGCCGACTGGCTGGACGCTCGAGGTCAGCGACATTCTGCTTTCGGCAGGCGCGGGCTTTCTGGTCGTCACGGCGGGGTCCATGCTGCTTATGCCGGGGCTGCCCAAGTCTTCGCGCGCGTTGGGCATCGATGTGGACGCGCAGGGCGAGATCATCGGTATGGGTTGAGCCTGGCGGCGGTCGGGAGCGCTTTACCGGCTGTAAAAGCTGTACGTTGCCGTGTACGGCACACGCACCGTGGCGCCCAAGTGCGCGGCATCACAGCCGCCTGCTGGGGCGACGCCGCCCGCGGTGTCCGTGCGCTGCACCCGCACGATGGGGCGCAGCACGCCCTCCGTGCCGGGCACTGGGGCCGTCGTCAGCACGAGCGAAGGGATGTTCTTGCCTGGTTCGGGCGAGGGCGTTGTGCTGGCCACAGTGCCCGTAATGGCGCTGCCATCGCTCCACGTCCAGCGCGGTCCTGCGCCATGGGTCCCGACCACCTTGCCGCCGCTGTATAGGGTCGCTTCCGGCGCCGTAAAGACCCATTTGCCGCTCGCGCCGCAGGTATAGATCTGCACACCCTTGCCCATGGCGGTCAAGGTGGGCGCGCTGACGGGAGCAGCAGCTTGGGGGACTGGCATGGCGAGCGGCAATAGGAACATGGTTCTCCTCGGACGACGCTTTCAAAGATACTCAAAGCTATAGGACGGTTGCGGCAAGGCAGTGTTCGAAAATGCAACAGATTTGGCGTCGCATGACACCTTTGTTGGAGAGCGTGGAGGCGCGATGCGCGATAGTCTCGTGAGGTCAATGAACGCGCGATGCCCATTGGTGTTCCTTCTGCTGCTCTGCCTGCTGTTCTCGGCACCAGGCGAGGCACGCGCGTATTCGCTGCTTACCCATGAGCAGCTCATCGACCTCGCCTGGCGCGAGTCGGTGGTGCCGCTGCTTTTGAGCCGCTATCCCAACCTGACGCCGGTCGAGATCGAGCATGCCCGCGCCTACGCGTACGGTGGCTGCGTCATTCAAGACATTGGGTACTACCCCTTTGGCGACGTGTTCTTCTCCGACCTGACGCACTATGTGCGTTCGGGCGACTTTGTGGTCAACCTATTCCGCAACGCCGGCAACGCCGACGAGCTTGCCTTTGCCATAGGCGCGCTGTCGCACTACATCGGCGACACCACGGGCCACGCCGGCGCGACGAACCTTGCGGTGCCGGTGGAGTTTCCCAAGCTGCGGGCTCGCTATGGCGATTCGGTGAATTACGCCGAAGGCGGCCACCAGCATGTGCAAACCGAGTTCGCGTTTGATATCAACGAGATCGCGCATCACCGGCTCGCTCCGGTGCACTACCTGCGCCATGTCGGCCTGGAGGTGCCGACCCGGCAGCTGGCGCTGGCCTTCTACCAAACCTACGGCATCAGCGAGGATTTCACGCAGAAGCGGGGCAAGCGTATCAACGTCGGCGCGTACCGTTTTGCGGTGCACCACTTCATTCCGCATATCG
>CAXTTZ010000398.1:0-2014 GCA_964247325.1 uncultured Acidobacteriaceae bacterium
GGCTCTCCTGGCGGCTCGGCGCGGTCTACGCCGAGGCCGTCGCTGCGGCCATGCAAACCTCCGGTCTCCGCCCCGCCCTGATCGCCCTGCACGGGCAGACCATCTACCACCAAGCCGAGCCCGCGCCCTTTCTTGGTGCCCAAACGCGGGCAACCTGGCAGATCGGCGAGCCCGCCGTCCTAGCCGAGCAGCTACGCTTGCCCGTGGTCAGCGACTTCCGCACTGCCGACCTTGCGGCGGGCGGCCAGGGCGCGCCGTTGGTGCCCATGCTCGACCTTGCGCTCTTCCAACACCGCACCAAAAACCGCATCTTGCTCAATTTAGGCGGCATCGCCAACCTTACGGCCCTGCCCGCCGCCTGCGATCCAAGCGGCGTTCTCGCCTTCGATACCGGCCCCGCCAACATGGTGCTCGACGCTCTGATGGAGCGGCTGGCAGGCCAGCCCTTTGACCGCAATGGCGAGACAGCCGCCCGCGGCGTTGTCAGCCAACCTCTGCTGGCCGAGTGCATGGCGAACCCGTTTCTGCTCGCCCCGACGCCCAAAAGCTGCGGCCGCGAACAGTTCGGCGTCGCCTTCGCCAGCCACCTGCTCGCACGCGCACAGGCCACCGGCGTCGGAACCGCCGACCTGCTCGCCACAGCCACCGCCTTTACCGCCGACTCTATCCTCGAAGCGTATCGCCGCTTCGTTTGGCCCCACCTCGGCCAGCGTGCCCCGTTGGCCAAAGCCACCGAACTTCTCGTTTCTGGCGGCGGCACCCACAACGCCACTTTGCTTCGCCGCTTGCGCGCCGGCTTCGAGCCGCTCTATATCTCTGTCAAAACCACCGACGAGCTCGGCTTGGCCGCTGCGGCCAAAGAGGCTGCTGCCTTTGCTTTGCTCGGCTGGCAACGCTGGCATGGCCTTGCGGGCAATCTACCGGCCGCCACAGGCGCTGCACGGCCTGTGCTGCTCGGGCGCATCACCCATGTGTAACGCGTCGCGCTTGCCTTACCCATGCCGCAAGCAGGGCGGCCCTGCGATGAAGGCAACGAGCGCCAAACCTTCCGCGCGCCTACTCCTTTTCCTGCTGGCAGCCATTCTCCCTCTCGGAGGCTGCCGCCGTGGCGCTCACGATGCGGACGACGCGCGCACCGTGCGCTTTCTTATCGAAAGCTCGCCCAACAACCTCGATCTGCGCCAAGGCACCGATGCCCAGTCCGAGCGCATTGGCGCGCTCGTCTACGACGCGCTCGTGCGCAAAGACGAGCACTTCAATCTCCAACCGGCCCTCGCCACCACCTGGGAGCGCTCCGACCCCCTCCGCTGGATCTTTCATCTGCGCCCCGGCGTCCGCTTTCACGATGGCAAGCCGCTCACCGCTGCCGACGTGGCCTGGTCCATCCGCAGCATGACCAACGGCACCCTGATCACGGCCAAGGGCGGCGCATTCGCCCACATTACCGCCATCATCGTGCGCGATCCGCTCACCCTGGAGATCCGTACCGCTACCCCCGACCCGAGCCTGCTCTTCAACCTCAGTGACGGTCTTTTCGGCGTGGTGGAAGATGGCACCGGCCGCGCCGAGGGTCTCCACCCCATCGGCACCGGCCCCTTTCGCTTTCTCCGCCAGGTGCAGGACAAGGAGGTCGTGCTCGCCCGCAACCCGTTCTATTGGCAGACCCCGCCCCAGCTCGAACAGGTCCGCTTCGACGTTGTGCCGGACGACATCACCATGGCGCTGGAGATGAAAAAAGGCGCCGCCGACCTGGAAAGCAACGCAATCACCCCAGACGAGGTTCACGCGCTCGAGCACACCCCGGGCCTTGCCATCGAGCGCCGTCCTGGCGCCGATGTCTTCTATGCCAACTTCAACGTCCACGACCCAGCGCTGCGCGACCCCCGCGTACGCCAGGCTATTGCCTGCAGTCTCGACAAGTCGGCCCTGATCGCCGCGCTTTGGCGAGGCCACGCCGTCGCCGCTGCCACGCTTCTTCCCCCCGAGCACCACGAGGCTGCCGCCCCCAACACCC
>CAXTTZ010000399.1:0-2001 GCA_964247325.1 uncultured Acidobacteriaceae bacterium
CGGCGTGGCGGTGCTGGCCGGGGCGCACCTCGGCGCGGGCTGCGTGATCGGCGCCAATGCCGTGGTGACGGGGGAGATTGCACCCGAGACGATCGCTGTGGGTGCGCCGGCGCGGGCGGTGCGTCGCTGGAGCGCGGCAGCGCGGGAGTGGCTGCCGATCGCTGCCGAGGGGTGAGGCCGCGCGAAGAGTCGGGGCGAGACGCTTCGGTAGGCTTGGTACACTTGGGCGATGCTTTTGCGCTTGGGGGCGGCCGCCGCGTGAGTTTTGCCGCTTGTACGATCGTTTCGCCGAACTACCTCGCGTTTGCGCGGACCCTGGCGGCCTCCTATGTGGCCCAGCACCCTAACCAGCGCTTTTTTGTGTTAATCGTTGCGGATCTGACCGACCCGGCGCCCTTTGCCTCCGACGCGAGCTTTGAGCCGGTGATGCTAGGCGAGATCGGGCTGCCCGACCTGCGCGTCCAAGCCATGAAGTACGACATCTTGGAGCTGAATACCAACGTCAAACCCACATTTTTATGGTACCTTCTGCAGCGCTATGGGCTGGAGGGTGTGGTGTATCTTGACCCGGACATCTTCGTCTACGGGCGGCTCGCGCCAGTATTTGAGGCGTTGAACAATGGCGCCACGGCGGTGCTGACGCCGCACATGACCGCGCCGGTGTTTGATGGCCGGTCCCCTTCCGAGCAGGATCTGCTGTACAACGGCACGTTCAATTTGGGCTTTGTGGCGGTTAGCGGCGGGGCCGAGGGCTTGCGACTGCTGGCGTGGTGGGAGCATCGCTGCCTGACGCTGGGGTTCAGTGAGGGCCGCACGGGTCTGTTTGTGGACCAAAAGTGGATGAATCTAGCGCCGGGCATGTTTGACGGTGTGGTGATTTCGCGCGATGTGGGGCTGAACATGGCGTACTGGAACCTGCACGAGCGGCGGCTGGCGGAAGGACCGGACGGCTATACGGTGGAGAGTGCAGCGAGTGGCCGGGTGCCGCTGCGGTTCTTTCACTTTTCGGGGGTCGAACTGGAGGACGCCACGGTACTCTCGCGACACACGAACCGGTTTACGCTCGGCGACCGCCCGGATCTCGGGCGTCTCTTTGCGGACTACACGTCGGCCGTGCGGGCCCACCGCGGCACGGCGGCGGAGCAGCTGCCGTACGGATTTGATAGCTTTTCAGACGGGACAACGGTGACGCGGCTGGCGAGACGGATTTTTGCGGCGCATCGTGCGCACTTCGCGGCTGCAGACGGGTCGTCCGATCTTGACCCGTTCGCGGCGGAGGGGTCTTTTGCGTGGTTTGCGCGCGCGCAGGGTTTGGTGAAGGGCAAGGTTGCGCCGCAGAAATCGACGTGGAAGCAGTTTGATCCGAGCGATCAGCGGGTGCGGGCTGTGCACCGGATGCTGAAAACGGCGTTGCGCGTCTTGGGGCCGCACCGGTATGAGCTGCTGATGCGCTACCTGGCATACATTGCCGTTTTGCGGCAGCAGGCAGTGTTTCTGCGAGACCGGCGCTGGGGTAAGGGGGCCGCAGCAGGCGTTTCAACACCGGAGGCGGACGCGGTGGAGACGCCATGAGCGCGTCTGCTGTTGCAGAAAGGGCGCGTCCGAAGCGCCGGGCCCTGATCGTGAAGCTGGGCTCGATTGGCGATGTGATTATGGCCGTTCCCGGAGCGGCGCTGCTGACGGAGCAGGGATTCGCGGTAGATTGGGTGGTCAGCGAGGCGGTCGCGCCCGTGTTGCGGCTTTATCCGTGGATCCATGTGCTTGCGGTGAATGAGCCCCGGTTGTTGCGTGGGACCCACCATGAGCGCGTGAAGGGGATGGCCGCGCTTTGGCGCACGCTGCGGCGCAGGGTCGCTGTTGCGGGCGGCTACCAGCAGGTGGCAACGCTGTACTACGACGCGCGATATAGACTGCTTGGCCTGCCGGTGCGGGCTGAGCGAAGAGTGAGCCTGTCGCGCACCGACCGGCGTTTCATGCTGCTGCCGGGGCGTCACCACACCG